>LFSQ01000002.1 GCA_001512785.1 Syntrophomonas sp. DTU019 | reverse complement strand
ACCGATCTTTCAGAGCCGCCTGTCCAGTAGCCACTGAGCCACTTGTCCGGCTTCAGTGAGCCAGTGTTCCGGTTCAGAGAGCCATAATGTTTATTTAGTCTTGGCTTTATGCCAGAAGGAATGAATATCCTTCTGGCGCAAACCCCCATGATGTCAGTAGCCATCAACTGTTCTTACTCAACTTAATATTTTCAACCTGCTGCTTGTAATTAATACCGTAGTATTCCCGCATGGACTTATCCTTACGGGGATCGCTATGGATCTCAACCACATAGGAATCATGGACGATACGATCGAGGATAGCATCGGCTAACACTGGTTCTCCGATCTTGGCGTGCCAACCAGCATACGAAAACTGAGAACAAAAGATAGTAGATGCACGTTTATGGCGATAATGAATGATTTCCAACAGATCTTTGGCTTCGGTCTCAGTCAAAGCTACCAGCATCCATTCGTCGATTATTAGTAGTTGATACTTGCGATACTGATTTATCACCTTGCTGAATATACCCAAGCCACGTGCTAAAGCTAATTCTGAAAGCAATTCCGGCAATCGTACATATTTGGTAGAGTAAAACTGCTTACAGGCCTCCATTCCTAAAGCGCACGCCAAATAAGTTTTGCCAGTTCCTGTGGCTCCCATCAGTATTACATTATGCTTGTCGGCTATGTAATCACAATTGGCCAGTCTAGTTATTAAGGCTTTATCCAGCTTACGATCAGCAGTGTAATTAATATCAGCTATACAAGCATGTGGCTGGTCGAAAGCGGCATTTTTAATGAGCTTTTTAATTTGTTGTTTTTACGGCTGCGATATTCGATATCTATCAGTAGTCCCATGCGTTCTTCGAAGGACAGTTCATTGAACGAATTATCGTTGATCTGCATACGGCAAGCATCAGCCATAGCCGTAAGCCTCATCTCAATCATTTTGTTAAAAGTGCTTTCATTAATCATAATCATTTACCTCCATAATATTCTGCACCACGGGTAAATCCGTGGCGCTCCGCTTCCGAACTATGTGGTTGAGAATTGTTATCGACTTTATCCTGACCAGTGACCAAGATGTTTTTCACACTTTTGAAGCTGGGATGGGGGGTGTAAGATAAAGCCCTTTTACAGGCAGCCTCCAAACGCTGGGTCGAATACTTATCAGCTAACCTTAGTAGCCCCATGCAGGCTTTGTAACCTTGCTGTTCAACCTTATGGGAATCAAGGATGAATCTAACCGTAGATACTGTATTAGGACCGATTTTTTCAGCCCATTCTATGAAACGTTGATCGTTCCACTGAATATATTTTTGATGTTCCTCAGGCATATGAGCTTCGATGGTGCTATACTGACCGGGACGTCCATAAAGCCTTTTGTGCGAACAAATCCGGTTGTTATGGTAAAAGACTTCCACCATATTGCGTGTAAGCCTGACATCCACCTTTTGCTTAATGTATTCATAGGGAACTGAGTAGTGCATTTTATCAACAGCTATATGATAATTAAACTGAACGGTGGCTTGTTTCCATTCTGCTAGTTCAAAGGGTGCAGCAGGCAACGATACCAGCAACGGCTTTTCTTCCCCAAGAAAGATGCTGAGCCTGCTGCCATCTTTTTTCTGGAACGGGCGATTATTATACTCATCCAGTTTTACTTTAATCTCCTGGTTTAGTTCCGCTAGAGTAAAAAACTTTTGATTACGCAAAGCGGCGATGATCCAGGTAGAGATTATGTTGACGGCTCCTTCGACATTAGGTTTATCTTTGGGTTTTCTTACTCGGGCAGGGATAATCGCCGTTTGGTAGTGCTCTGCCATCTCATGATATGTTTTGTTGATTACCGGGTCGTACCAGTCTGGTTTTTGTACACCAGTTTTCAAATTGTCCGGAACCAATATACGAGAAGACCCTCCAAAATAGCGATACATGTTTACGTGAGCAGTTATCCAACTTTCTAGATTCATTGATAGAAATGCTTCTACGTAAGCATATTGACTGTAGGATAGTACTCCTACAAATACGTAAGCTGGAATTATTTCTCCAGTATCCCGCTCTACCAGGGCAGCAGTTTTTCCTGCCCAATCTACTTCTATTTGCTCTCCCGGTTTTCTAGGAATATGCATGGAAGCGCGCTTCTTCTCAGAATACTTCTGGTAGTGGTAGCAAAACTGGGAGTACATAAGGGGAATCTCGTTATTTTGGCGGCACTCTTCACAGTATTCGTACCAAAGCAGCTTTAATGTTACTCCGCTGCGCATAAGTTCCTTGTGGATGTATTCTACATCGGGATACCTGCGCTGTGATTGTACCGACTCCTTGGGGAAAAACAGTTTTTCCAGGTCGGCATCGGTCTGCTCCGGGCTTAAGGGCCAAATGATATTAAGCTCTTTAGCTCGTGCAATTACTTTAGCAACAGTATTGCGTGAGCATTCACAACTCAGTGCAATGCTGCGCTGGCTGATCCCCTGGCTGTATAGCCTGAGGATTTCACGATACTTGGTCATTTTTATGACCCCCTTCAAGAATGTATTTGCACTCTAACAGTACATGGTTACATTCTAAAACGAAGAAGGGTGAGCAAAAATGCCCAAATATGACCTATTAACAACACTAACTTACATTCTAAAGAATGATCACAATGGCTTTCTGTTCCGGATAGGTGGCTCTCATTGACCGGACTGATGGCTCAATAAAGGGCGGAATACTCAAAATCAAGATTGTTGTTGCAAAGACAATGTAACAAGGGGACAGCAGGTGTGAGAACTATTCCACAGAAAAAAGGAAAAACTTGAAGAAGTCAAATTAATAGGGTGATAGCGAGGTGGGATAATGGCCTATATACAGGGCGAAGAGCGCATGCAGATCACCCTTTTTCCTGAAGCCATAGACGATATTTACTGGAAAGATTAAGCAGGTAATCTTAGGCGGCTGTTGAGCCTCCATCAGCAGGCTGCCGGGGAGCATGTGCGGTTTAATGAGGGTGAGGCCATGCAAGTGGTTTCCCTACTCTATTGGCTTTAAGACCTGTCACCTCCTGAAATTGCCATAAAATACCGGGACGAAGAAGTCACTTTTCGTCGCTTTATATCATAAGATGTAAGGCGCTCATTATTAGGAGGTGATATATTGAGCATCCTCGGCGGGCTGTTAGCCTTTGTGGCTCTGCTTCAGGGAAGCCTGCTGTTGTTCGCCTATCTTAATAATCAGGTCTTTCCCCAGCCATTGACAGAGGAAGAGGAAAGAGAGCAGTTGGCCTTGTTGAAACAGGGCAGCGAAGATGCCCGCAACATTCTGATAGAACACAATCTGCGGCTGGTAGCTCATGTTGTCAAGAAATACGAAAACAGCGGCGAAGACATGGAAGATTTGATCTCTATAGGTACGATTGGCCTTATTAAGGCGATTAAGACCTACAATGATGAGCGTGCCGTGAGGTTGGCCACTTATGCAGCTCGCTGCATCGAGAATGAAGTGCTCATGCATCTGCGCAATACTAAAAAGCTAAAGCAGGAAGTATCCATCTATGACCCAATCGGCTTCGACAAAGAAGGCAATGAAATATCCCTGATTGACGTATTGACAACTGATAATGAAATCATTGACAGTGTAGAAGTCAAGCTGCAGGAAGAGAAGATACGCAAGACCATCGATATCCTTTCCCGGAGGGAAAAACAGGTTATCGAGATGCGCTATGGGCTTTTTAATGGACTTAAGGAGACTCAGCGGGAAATTGCCAAAAAAATGGGAATATCCAGATCTTATGTATCAAGGATAGAAAAGCGGGCCTTAAAGAAGCTGATTAATGAAATAAGCGTGCAAACTTGATGAAGAGCGCTGGAGAGTGAGTTCTCCAGCATTTTTTACAGCAGCATCGGACAAGCGGACCGATAGGTTGAGCATAAAGCCTGTCGTGGCAGCTTCTTTATTGGCCATTTGTATCCTGACATCTTTGCACCATCGCTTTTGCCAAATTTTTAATTGCCACCTTCCCGGCTGAGTTAAACAAAAAATTGTACAAAAAAATGCCCCATTTTAGGACTTTATGAGCGGATAACATAATAATTGTCTGATAAACTATTGCAAGTTGAGCAGTAAGAAAGTAAAATAATGCAAGTAGGATGGTGCAATGTATACCCCAAAGACTGTGATCAACAGATTGCTTGGGATTAGGACTTTAAGAGCGGGGCATATAGCTATTGTGTACTAAAGCATGTAGGATTATTAGACAAGAAGTAGAACGGCACCATGTATAGTATAATGAAAAGGACATAACAATGAACGCCTCCGTCATCAGTAAACAGGTGGAGGGATAAAACAACGTGGATTCCCTGGATAGAGTAAATGAAGAGCCTACCGCAGAACACGCTCACTCTGTGCATGATAGATTTGATGAAGTTTTAGCTCACAACACTCGACTGCAAGAAGAAATTGAGCATCTCAAGCAAAATCACAACATTCTGGTTGAGTATCAGGAACGCACCGAACTGGCCTTGTGGGCTGGCAGTGTGTTTCTGTGGGATTGGAATGTCCTGACCAACATGATTTATGTCAACGATAGTTGGGCTAATGTGCTGGGTTATGAGTGGAAGGAGGATACCCGCCCCCTGCAGGAGTGGCGGGATTTGTTCCATGCAGAGGATTTCGACCGGCTGATCGAGGCCGCACAGTACTATATAGAAGGAAGCCATAAACGCTATGAGGTAGAGTGCCGCATCAAAAATAGCCAGGACGAATGGATGTGGGTACGTCTCTTCGGCAGAATGGTATTCAAAGACCGTAACGGGCGCACCTTGAGAGCCCTGGGTCTGGGCAGCCAGTCTTTCAGCAGCCAATCCCTGGAGGTCAGTGAGCAGCGCTATAGGGAGCTTTTTGAGAACAATCCGGTAGGTCTGTTCAAATATGATGCACAGGGTAACATCACCGATCTGAATCATTATATGCTGCAAACCCTGGGAGCCAGTTCTAAAGAAGAGCTGCGCCATCTGAATCAATTGGCCCAATCCGAGAAGGAGACGGCTTTGATCCAGTACGAATTGCTGGAGACGGTAAGGGAGGGCAAGCCCGGCACCGGGGAAATACACTTCGTGTCTTCCTGGGGGCGGGAAGTATGGCTGCATTATAAAGCCAATCCCATATACAACCAGCAGGGTAAGGTGACTGAGGTCATAGTTGCCTGTGAAGAGATCAGCGAGCGCAAGAAGGCCGAAGAACGCATTCGCTACCTGAGCTTTAACGATCCCCTTACCGGGCTTTACAACCGGGCTTTCTTTCAGGAGGAATTGAAGCGCCTGGATACTCCCCGGCAGCTTCCTATGAGCATCATCATGGGCGACCTCAACAGTTTGAAGCTTATCAATGACGCATTTGGGCACCACAAAGGGGATGCGGTTTTAAAAGCAGCCGCAGATGTGCTCCGGGCTTCGTGCCGGCATGAGGATATTATCGCCCGCCTGGGCGGTGACGAGTTTGTGGTCCTGTTGCCTATGACCAGTGCCGAAATAGCTGAAGAGATCTGCAATCGCATCAAAAACAACTGCAAAAAGACCGAGTACTGTTCGGAGCATGTCAGTCTGGCCTTAGGAATGGCTATCCGAACCGACATTTCCCAGAGTATAGAAGATATCTTGCGTGAAGCGGAAGATCGCATGTACCGCAACAAGCTCATCGAAAGCCGCAGTATTCGCAGTTCTTTCCTCTTGTCGCTGGAGCGCACCTTGCGGGAAAAGAGCCATGAAACCGAGGAACACACAGCGCGCTTACAGCAATTGTCAACTATGATAGGCCGGGGCATGAAAATGAGCGAAGCGGAACTGGATGCCCTGAATCTCCTGGCGGCTTTGCATGATATCGGCAAGATCGCCATTCCCAGCACCATTCTGGACAAGGCCGATAATCTCTCGGAGGAAGAATGGGACACCATGAAGAAACACCCTGAGATCGGCTACCGGATTGCTCTTTCCACCCCGGAACTGGTGCCTATCGCCGAGGCTATTCTGGCGCATCACGAGTCATGGAATGGCACCGGTTATCCCCTGGGATTGAAGGAAGAGAAAATACCCTTATTGTCACGAATCCTGGCCGTGTGTGATGCCTACGATGTGATGGTAAATGGGCGCCCTTACCGCCAGCCTATCAGCAAACAGGAAGCCCTGCGCGAACTGCAGCGCTGTGCGGGCACGCAGTTTGATCCTCAGGTGGTCAAGCTGTTTGTGGAGAAGATGTCTGAAGTTACGCCTTGAGCAGGTCAATGAAGTGCTTCAGGATCTTAGAGGTCATGCCCCAGATAACTTCGCCGTCCCAAAAATAAAAATACTGCTCGTACCTTCCGGTACGCAGCGGGTAATTCCTGCCGTGAGGAATCAATTCGAAAGGGAAATCCTCGTCAAAAAACATGCGCACTTTAATACCGTGAACCTGCGGTTCGACGTTTAAGAGATAGGATAGGGGAACGAACAGCAGACGGTCCACTTCTTCACAATTGGGCTTTATCTTGCTGCGATCCTTTATAAATGCCAAATAGGGGACTATAATGCTGCTGGCAGGATGCACCATAATATCCAGAGGGGCAATAATTTCTATATCAGCGGGGCTAAGCCCCAGTTCTTCGCAGGTTTCTCTGATGGCGCTGGCCTGCAGCCCTTTGTCACCAGGCTCGGCCCGGCCCCCGGGGAAGCAGATTTCACCGGGCTGCCAGTTTAAAGAGGCAGCCCTTTTCTCGAATACTACATAGATTTCATCGTCCTCAACAATCAACGGCACGATAACTGCCGATTTCAAGGTTTCAGCATGCCCCAGAACCTTGGGTCGGCGGCCTTGCAAAGAACGGATTCTATTCTCCAGCATAAACCCTCCAGATTGTCGCTCAAGGTCCTATCTTATATTGCGAAAGAGTCGATGTTACCAGGGCATCGCCCGATCTGAACTCGCGCTTTACCAGGCCGATGTTTTCCCGGTAATACTCAGTTACCACACTGTCCGCGGTGCGAGTTTCTATCTGCAGGCATTTATCGAATTTACCGGCAGGCGTGTCCACACTGGCATCAATAGACACTATCTTTTTCTCAAAGTTGCCGCCATTCCAGGTAGTGCCTGGTTCAAGCGGTGCTTTGATAATCACCGTGTTATCATTGCCAGTAAACGCCGGATCTTCCAGCAGGTTGTCGGGTTCGTATACCTCACCTTCAAAGTATATCCGGGTGACGGCATCAGGACTGACCTCGAAAACTGCACTGCTGACCGTACCCCCATTGTTTTCCTTGAACTGCCCCCGGTTATCCCGGCTAAAAATGACTTCCCGGGTAAATGAGGCGAATTCGTTGCCTTCCCCCTGATAGGTCCAACTGCTGCCGGCTTTTATGGGGAAATAGGCCTGTGCTTGCAAAACCACTGGACCCGGCTGGGATGGGGTGTCGCCTGGCTGAGGGGTTTGATTGTCGCCTGGAGGCGTGGCCGGTTGAGCACAACCTGCGGCAAACAAGAAGATTAACAACACTGCTAATCGAAGCAATTGGCGCATAAATAACCACCTTTCATTTACTATACATATTATAAGAGGAATATTTATACAGGTCTAGTTTTTCAGCCTGCTCAATATGGTGCCTTTTACACTGGTGGAGGTTATGCTGCTTTGGAAAACCCGGCCCGATTAAAAAGGAGTTCCGCTCTTGATATAGTATTTTTTATAATGTACTGTCTTATTATCTAAGGACTCTCTGTAATAAATCCGGCTCGGTTTTATTAGAATATCAGTATGTAGCAGTGAGCCAGTTTTGCAACCAGGCTGTTTTGGCGAGCGTTTTAGGGGGGTGGTGCTTTGCCAGAACTGCGCAAGGATTTGGTCAGGGACAATTGGGTGGTTATAGTAGCCGATAATGCTTTAAAACCGGATCAATTCCCCATTAATCGCAATCAGGTCAGTGCTCATTTTGACGGCAGTGACTGTCCTTTTTGCGAGGGACGTGAAGCCTGTACCACACAGGAGATCGCTGCTGTCCGCCTGCAGGGCAGCCTCCCCGATTCCCCGGGATGGCTGGTGCGCACTGTGCCCAACAAATATGCCGCTTTTAACCTGGAGGGTGAACTGCACCGGTCGCAGACAGGGCTTTTTGAATGCTTCAATGGACTGGGGCATCACGAGGTAGTGATTGAAACCCCCTGGCATTATCAGGAAATCCATCAGCGCAGTCCAGAGCATATCGAGCACCTCTACCGCTTGTTGCGGCAGAGGTATCGGGATTTAAAGCAGGACCCGCGCATAAAGTACATCCAGATTTATAAAAACCGGGGCTTATTTGCCGGGGCTTCCCAGCAGCACAGCCACAGCCAGATCTTGGCCTATCCCATGGTCCCCGGACAAAATGCGGCCATAGGGCGTTATTATGAAAAGCATCAGCGCTGCCTGATCTGTGATACCATAGCGGCGGAAATAGCCAGAAAAATCAGGGTGGTTACCGAAACCGATTACTTTTTGCTGCTGTGCCCCTATGCTTCGCGGTTTTCCTATGAAGCGTGGATTATACCCAAGACCCATACCGAGCATTATGATGGGATATCTGACCAGGAGATAGCAGACCTGGCGGTTTTGAGCAAGGCTTATATAGGCGCCATGATGAATGCCCTGGACCACCCGGCTTACAATATCAGCATAAACACGGCGCCGGTCAATAATGGTGAGGAAAAGGGATATCACTGGTTTATGGAGATAACTCCCCGTTTGATGGTGATGAATGCAGTGGAGATCGGCACTGGTTTCTACATGAATCCGGTCGCGCCGGAGCGAGCTGCGCAGATATTGAGTCAGGCCCTGCAAGACAGCTGTGAGGTTGAATAGATGATAAACAAACTGTATCCCGACCTGCAGGTAGCATCATTGACCGATATTCCTCTGGCAAGCCTGCAAGCTCGCCAAATCAAGGCCTTAATTCTGGATCTGGACAATACTATTACGGAGTGGAACAGCAATACCGTGCACAAGCAGGTGGGGGAATGGTTCCAAAACATAAAGCAAGCGGGGTTTCGGGCCTGCATCCTGTCCAACAACAAGGAACAGCGCTGCCTGGCTGTAGCCAAACACCTGGATATCCCCTTTATCTTCAAAGCCAAGAAGCCTCGCCGGGCTGCTTTTTACCGTGCCATGGAGATTATGCAGGTTAAACCCGAGGAAACGGCGGTGATCGGGGATCAGATTTTTACCGATGTCCTGGGAGGCAATCGCGCCGGGTTATATACCATACTGGTAACCCCGCTGGCCAGAAAGGAGTTTTTTGGCACCAAAATATCCCGGGCTATGGAGAAAATGGTCTTGAAACGCCTGAAACAGAAGCAGCGGCGTAGAAGCAAGCGCTTCTGAAGGCTGTATAACACGTCGCCTGACCACCAGAGGATGTCATCCCAGCAGTATAAAAGGAGCCTGCCATGGATATAAATACTCAAACCCGCTGCTTAGGAATAATAGGCAACCCCTTGCGGCACAGTCTTTCACCTTTACTGCATAACCGCACTTTACGTCATCTGGGCCTCAATTACGTCTATTTACCCTTTGAAATCGATGCTCTACAGCTTAAGGAAGCAGTGAACTCCATACGCGTTCTGGGCATAAGCGGGGTTAATGTGACCATCCCTTTCAAGGAAGCCGTTATTCCTTACCTGGATGAACTCAGTCCTGAAAGCAGAGCCTGTGCAGCGGTGAATGTGATAGTGAATCAGTCAGGTTACCTGGTCGGTCATAATACGGACGGGGCCGGGTTTATGCAGGCGTTGCAGGAGCACTCTTCAAGCAAACTGCAATCTGCGGTGTTAATCGGCAGCGGCGGCGCAGCCCGGGCAATTGCCTGTCAACTGGCCATGGCCGGGATAAAGCAGCTGGTATTGCTGGACATAGATGTTGAACGGGCCCAATCACTGGCTCGGTTCATAAACCGCCAGGTCGGGGGCTCGGCGGCAGCCGGGCGGATGAGTCATGAAATCTTCGAGCATTATGCCCCAAATGCTGATTTGATAGTGAACTGCAGCCCGGTAGGCATGTTCCCCGAGACCGACAATAGCCCGGTTTTGCACCTCAATATGCTTCAGCCGGGGACTTTGATCTGTGATATAGTATACAACCCGCCGGTGACCAAACTGCTCTGCCTGGCACAACAGGCCGGCCTGCCCACCATTGATGGGCTGTCGATGTTTGTTTATCAGGCTGCTTTGAGTTTGGAATTGTGGCTGGGCATTAAGGCTCCAGTGGAGTTCATGAGAGGAGTGGCAGAAGATGCCCTGCGATGACAAGGGATTCACTTTGTTGGAGCTGATCTTGGTGATGCTGATTGTTTCATTTAGCCTGGTAGCGCTGGCCCCGGCTTTAGAGCAGGTAATAGCCCGGCAGCGCCTGGAAAACAGTGCTGAAATGATGGGCTGGGTGTTGCGTTCCGCCCAGCAAAAAGCGATTTATTCCGGACAGAGCCAGATGGTGCGCTTCTATTATTCCAACAATTCCTATTTGATGGACACTACCCGCTATTATCTGGACGGGGCGCAGTATGCCGCATTGCCCAATTTCCCCACCCGCATCGGCCAGGTCCCGGCCTGTATCTTTCAGCCTTCAGGGATACCGCGGGCCGGAGGGACTGTGGTGCTGATGAATGAAGAGGGTCAAACCAGCTATGTTATAGTCAGTCCGGTAGCCGGCCGTATCCGGGTGTCTGATCATCCCCCGGCCAGCTGGTGATAGCATACCAAATCTAAGAATAAGGAGTAAATAATGCTTAGTTTTCAGACCAGCGGCGAGTCACATGGCAAGGCCCTGGTTGGTGTAATAACCGGTTTGCCGGCCGGTGTACCTATCGACCGGGAAGCCATCGACCATGAGCTTCACAGGCGGCAGCAGGGTTATGGCCGAGGTGGGCGCATGGCCATCGAAAAGGATCAGATTGAGATTATGTCCGGGGTGCGCAACCGCATGAGCCTGGGCAGCCCGATTGCGTTTATAATCGCCAATAAGGATTACCCCAATTGGGAAAATATCATGAGCAGCGAGGAGAAGGTGAAAGCGGATGAAGGCCTGCTGACCTCTCCCCGGCCCGGCCATGCCGACCTGCCCGGGGCTATTAAATATAATCACCGGGATATGCGCAACGTACTGGAGAGGGCCAGCGCTCGCGAGACTGCTTGCCGGGTAGCCGCAGGGGCGATTTTTAAGCAATTCCTGGCGGTATTCAACATACGCATTTACAGTCAGGTGCTGGCTATCGGAGAAGTCAAGTGTCAAAGCCGGCC
Organism: Syntrophomonas sp. DTU019; assembly: GCA_001512785.1. Taxonomy (GTDB): domain Bacteria; phylum Bacillota; class Syntrophomonadia; order Syntrophomonadales; family Syntrophomonadaceae; genus DTU019. The sequence continues at coordinate 53,861 of LFSQ01000002.1, read as the reverse complement.
GGTTGACCGCCGGAACTGGCAGCAGCTAGTGCAGGAGGCAGAAAAATCTGCCGTTCGCTGTGCCGACCCCCAGGCTTCACGGGCCATGATGGAGGCCATAGACTATGCCCGCCAGGAAGGCGAATCGCTGGGAGGGTGCTTTGAAGTAGGGGCAGTCGGGGTTCCACCTGGGCTGGGCAGCCATGTGTCCTGGGATACAAAACTGGACGCAATGCTTGCCGGGCTGTTGATGAGCATACCGGCTATCAAAGCGGTGGAGATCGGCGATGGGGTCAGGAATTCCGAGTTGCCTGGATCCAGGGTTCATGATGAGATATTTTACAATAATCAACAGGGAATATACCGCCAGACCAACCGGGCCGGGGGCATTGAAGGCGGTATAAGCAACGGCGAGACCATTTGGGCCAGGTGTTATATGAAACCGATACCGACCCTGTACAAACCCCTGAGAAGTGTAGATACCAGGCTGTGGCAGGAAGAAAAAGCCGCAGTGGAGAGATCTGATATTTGCGCAGTCCCGGCTGCGGCGGTGGTAGGTGAGGCCATGATGTCCTTCGGCATTGCCCGGGCTTTTCTGCACAAATTCAGTGGGGACCATCTGGATCAAGTCAGGGATGCTTTTGCAGGCTATCAAAAGTATATGAAAAAGGTGTGGCGATGGGAAAGAATATAGTCTTAATAGGTTTTATGGGCACTGGCAAGACTACGGTGGGGATGCGTCTGGCAGAACGGCTTCAGCTGGAGTTCGTGGATATGGATCGTGAGATCGAGCGCATCACCGGTATGAGCATCGCGCAAATATTCAGGAAGCATGGTGAAACCAGATTTCGCTCCGAGGAACAATTGATGGCCAAGAAGCTGGGGCAGCGCTCCAATCTGGTGATCGCAACCGGAGGCGGGGTGGTGCTGCATCCCGAGAATGTGGCCGCATTGAAAAGAAACGGCATTATCGTCGGCCTGGAAGCCAGCCCGGAGGCCATTATGTCCAGGGTCAGCCGCAAAAAGAGCAACCGTCCCTTGTTAGGCAAGCATACCACGGTTGATGATATTGAGAAAATGCTGGCCGCTCGAGAGGAATACTATGCCTGTGCCGATATCAGGATCAACACCACCGGTCAGGATTTAAACAAGGTGGTCAATGAGATTGTTGTGCAAATAAAGAGGCTGAACAGCAGGCGCAAAAACCCCCCAGAATTGCAGGAATAGATCGACAATTGCAGGAGGATACAACAGTGACCGAGCTTTCAGTGGATCTGGGGAAACGTTCGTACAACATCCTGATAGGCTCAGGTCTATTGCATGAGGCGGGTAGGCTCATCCAGGAATTGACCGGTACACAGCAGGCCCTTTTGGTCAGCAATCCCCTGGTATTCTCCCTTTACGGGGAGCAGGTGGTAAACAGCCTGAGCAGGCAGGGCATGCGACTCGTAGTTGCGCAGATGCCTGATGGCGAACAGTATAAAAATGTGCAGGAAGCCATGAAAATCATAGATAGGGCCGTACAGGCCGGGCTGGAGCGCTCCGGTGTAGTGGTGGCTTTAGGAGGCGGAGTGGTTGGAGATCTGGCCGGTTTTGTGGCGGCCATTTACCGGCGCGGGATCCGTCTGGTGCAGATACCTACCACACTGCTGGCTCAGGTGGACAGCAGTGTGGGCGGCAAGGTGGCGGTGAATCACAGTGAGGGCAAGAATCTGATCGGGGCCTTTCATCAGCCTGTGCTGGTAATCGTGGACAGCCATACCCTGTTGAGCCTGTCTGGCCGTGATTACCTGAGCGGTCTGGGAGAGGTGGTCAAGTACGCCCTCACTTTTGATGCCGATTTGTTCAGCTGCCTGGAAAAGAGCAGCGAGCAGATCCTCAGCCGCGATTTGACAGTGTTGGAGGCTATTATCAAGCGCTGCTGTGAACTCAAGAGCATGATCGTGAGCGAGGACGAGCGTGAGGCAGGCCTGCGCATGAGCCTAAATCTGGGGCATACCTTTGGCCATGCCCTGGAAAAGCTGGGCGGTTATCAGACCTATACCCATGGGGAAGCGGTAGTGATGGGTTGCATGGCAGCGGCTGTACTGGCCATGCAGTTGGGAATGCTTGAGGAGCAGGAATTGAAGCGCATCGCCACTTTGTGCCAGAGCCTGGGGCTGGAGTATAAGTTTCCGCATTATCCCCCCGAAATGGTTTACCTGCATATGCAAAACGACAAAAAAGTGCAGGGGGGCAAACTGCGGCTGGTATTGCCTGAAGGTATCGGGTATTTCGCCATCCGCGATGATGTGCCCCGGCAGGCGGTCCTTGAGGCTATAGCCGCATGTCAGGCTTTAGCGCCGTAAATCATGCCAGTGGGCTTCAATCTCGCTCAGTTCCACCGCCGCCCCGACTCTGTCCCGCCAGCGGATATAAGCAGCCAGTCTGGCTAAGCCCGCATCGATGGCATCCATTTGATTTTTCTCCACACTGAACTGTATCCGCGGCTTAATGATCTGCCAGGCCCCAGTCAAGGCTTGGTATTCCTGCTGGGCCGATTCCCATTGAGCATGTTCCAGCGAGGTTTTCAGTGCTGAGATATGCAAGGGGACATTTTCGCTTTCCGTACGGCCGGTGCTCAAAAAGAGGTCCGCATTCATCACCAATATGCTTAAGGCGAGAATTACCGCAACTATACTGTAATAAATCAGTTTTTGCATGCTAATGCTCCACGTTTGTTTATCCTAGTATTTGTCCACATACAACACCCCGCTCTGAAGGTTGTAAGTAGCCAGGAACACCTCGTCCGGGTTTGATATCCCCTGAGCTTTGAGCTGCTTCATCAACCACTTATGATTAACCCCGGCCTGTTTCAGATTCTCCTCTATGACCAGGCCGCTGTAGATAAGCTCGGTGCTTATTCCACCCTGCGGCGGGGTGATATTCAGATCCTTTAAGGTAGGGGGTTGATACTCCGGTTTGAGCAATACCGATAAAGTGCCGCTGGTCTCTAAAACCGCGAACTCCACCTGGCTTATATCAAACACCTCTTTGTCGCGCAAATGCTCCAATAATTCGGATATGGTATAACGAACCGCTTTCATATTTTGTTCCAGGATCTTACCCTTCATGATCATCACTACCGGTTCCCCGCTTAAGAAACGGTCCACTATCTTCCAGCGGATGCTGCACCACTGCACAATGGCCACTACAGCCACCCAGGTAAACAGGCCCACCCAGTGAGGCCAGGCGGGACTGCTCAGGTCGGTGGAGACACTGGCTGCTATCGAGCCAATGGTTATGCCCAGAACATAATCAAAAAAGGTAAGCTGGCTTAGCTGCCGTTTTCCCAGCATTCTGGTGAAAATGAGCAGAGAGGCAAAAGCGATCAAACTGCGTACCAAAACCACTAGAGCTTCGTTCATCTCAACACCTGCTTGCTCTTCTTATGAGCTAGTATTGACGAAGCAGATGACAAAGATTCCTGGCTTAACACAGGCTTAAGCTTAAAGCAGATTATACAGGCGGGCAGCCCTCGAGCGGCGGGATTCAGGCAGGAATCGACCCTGAGGCCGGTTTTAATATATAATATAATGTCAGGAGAAACGATATGGTTTAAGGAGAACAGACATGAATATCAGACAAGCACTGGAATTAGCCTGCGAACAGGAGAGTCAGACCAAGGAGAAATACCTGGAATTGGCTCGTATTGCCGAGGATCCGGAAACCAGGCTCATGCTGGAACAGATTGCCCGTGAGGAGGAAAGCCATTATAAGCGCCTGCTGGAGAGGTTAAAGGCCATCAAATTGATGGGCAAATAATGTTTTCCCTAATGCCCCGGTAAAGCGCCGGGAACACCTTGCGAGCTGATCCAGGCGGTATAGACTATGATCACCCCGAGCAGCAGGGCCATTAACAGCAAGGCTATTGCTACCTTGTTCTTGACCTCATGTTCACCCTGTATGTATTCTGCCAAAAGGTGGGTACAATACACGGCATGGCCCGAAAACAACAAAACCACCATGAATTGTATTGAGGCCGGTATCATGTTATAGGCTTGATAAGCCAGGTTTTTCCACAGGGAATGGCTGTAATAAGCCAGCACGATAAACTCGATCAAACCGGCCGCATATTGGAAAACCAGGCTCTGTTTCTGCATCTGGGTGTTATGCTCCATCAGTTCGCGGATTTGGGCCTGTGTAGCCAGATTGCTGCGGCTGTTCATTATGTCAATGCGGCTGCGCACCACCTCTATGGCAGCCTGGTAATCCTGCTGGGAAACCTGCAGATGGGCTTCAGTCTGGGTTAGCTGCTCGAGGCGTTGCTGATAATTCTCTATCAGGGTGTTAAACCCCGCGGAGGTAAAATCAAAAGCCGGTTCCTGCCGGAGCTGTCGGGTGAACTGGTTGAGCAGGGCCTGGAGGTTTGCTTTACCTTCGGCGATGAGACGGCGGTTGCCGGCCAGTTTGGCATAAGAGGTGGTCAACAATTTCAATTGCTCATCCAGTTCCTCACTTTCTGCCAGCTCGCCCTGTTTTGAAACCAGGTTGGAGTGCAGTATTAAGGACAGTTCATGTTCCAGAGCCCCATATTCCCGCTTTACTGAGTTTAACTGTTCCCCCAGGAGCCGGGTTATGATTCTCATCTTGAAATGCTGCCCCTCCAGCTGGGCCAGGCGTTGTCCCCAAAAATGAGAGTTCCTGGCATCATAGGCCTCAGGGATGGCGATATAAAAGATGCTGGTTGATGATAAAACATGTCTCATCAGCCGACCGGCTTTCAAGGGCAATTCTGTACCCGGCCTTTTCCTCACTACAGCCTGGTACTGCTTAAGCACTTCTTCAAAAGGCTTCCCGGGGGCTATCACAACAGTGGCCTGCCCCAGGATCATATCCACATCAACTCCCGCCTCCTGTTCCAGAGACTTGAGCTGTTGCAGAGGGTTTTGCCCGGTACTTTCCGGACTAAAGGCCAGGGCCAAGACACCGCTCCCTTCGTCCGCTGCAAACTGCCAGTAAGCCGGTTTAAAAGGCAGTTCGTCAGGCAGAGCTTCCCCATCATCTGCGGTTAATGGCCGGAATCCGGCGTTTTGCAGCCAGGGGGCCATTTTGTCAATGAAAGGTGCTGCATCCTCGCTCAATAAGAAATAATAGTGGAATATCCCTTCAGCCATCAGGCCTCTCTTCCTCCCTATTTTTGCTAACAAAAACATAACAGAGATGGCTTATTAAGTCCAGGTAATATATATAGCTGTAGCATATTGATGACAGCATGCTACAAAATAATAAAAAACATCTTATGGAAATAATGGAAAAAGATGTATATATTTAGATTAGCACTGCACAAGCGAGCGGTTGGTGTAGAAAAATGGCCTATAAAAGCGCTGTGGAGCAAGGTTTAAGGCCGAAGGTTATACCAATAACCGATACTAAACAGCCCGCTGCGGAAATCAAACCGGGGCAAAGCAGGGCATACATATCCCTTGAAGAGCTTGCTGGCTTCAACTGCATTGATTTACTGGACGAGATCCTGCATCAGGCTATACAGCACCGGGCCAGCGATATTCATATCGAGTGCCGGGAAAGCGATATTCGGCTGCGTTTCCGTATTGACGGCATGATGTATCAGGTGGCCGCTCTGGAGCGTGAAGTCCATCCCCAGCTGATATCCCGCCTCAAAATCCTGGCGGGAATGGATATAGCCGAAAAACGGCTTCCCCAGGATGGGCGCTTTACCTTTGAGGCTTCACATGGCAAGGTGGACTGCCGGGTTTCCACCATGCCTGTACAGCATGGCGAAAAGGCGGTAATAAGGGTCTTAGATCGCCAACAAGCCATCAGCCAGTTGGGGCAACTGGGCTTAAGCCGGCACAATTACCGGCTTCTAAAAGGCCTTTCCCATCGCAGCCACGGCTTGTTGCTGGTGACCGGCCCCACCGGCAGCGGCAAGACCAGCACCCTCTACGCCCTGCTGCATGCCATCAATACCGTGCACAAGAATATCATCACCCTTGAAGACCCGGTGGAGTACTCCCTGGAAAACATCAATCAGGTGCAGATCAATTACAAGGCCGGGCTTCGTTTTGCCAATGGGCTGCGTTCCGCCCTGCGCCAGGATCCGGATGTGATCATGGTGGGTGAGATCCGCGATCAGGAGACTGCGCAATTGGCAGTCCATGCAGCCTTGACCGGCCATCTGGTCCTATCCACCCTGCATACCAACAGTGCTGCCGCAGCGGTGACCCGACTGATGGACATGGGGTGTGAGCCGTACTTATTGGCTTCAGCCCTGGCCGGTATTGTGGCCCAGCGCCTGATAAGGCTGTTGTGCCCGCTATGTCGGGAAAGCTATCAGCTGGATCACCTGGAGGCAGCATCACTGCAGCGCCCCGAATTGACCGGAATGAACATGTACAGGCCGCTGGGGTGCAGTCACTGCCTGGGTCTGGGCTACCGGGGGCGAACCGCCATTCAAGAAGTAATGGTAATTGGGGCGGGTTTGAAAAAGGCCATTTATACAGGCACCCGCTCTGAAGAGGAACTGGAAGCCCTGGCGGTTGCCAGTCATATGGTGCCTATAATCTGTGATGGCATCGATAAGGCCGTACAGGGCTTGAGCAGCCTGGAAGAGGTGATGCGGGTGGTAAGCGAAGACCATGAAAGGGAAGGTCATGATGGAGCAGGCGGTATTAAGGCGGGAAGAAACCGTTAGTGAAGAATCAGCCTCTAAAGCGAATATAGTGTGGTCCGGTTTGGCCTTCATAATGAGACATGCGCGGGAGTGGTTGAGATGGGCAGGCGTACCGCGTCGCGAGATATCCCAGTTGTTGAAGCAGCTGGCGGTGATGTTGGACGCCGGTCTCAGTCTGGAACGCGCCCTGGAAATCCTGCTTGCCCAGACCTCAAGGCCTTATTTAAGAGAAGCCCTGGATGACATACTGAATCAGCTGCGAGGCGGCATGTCCCTCTATCAGGCATTGGCCGGGCACCATCAATTGTTTCCCACCCTGGCCTTGCAGATGGTAAAGGTCGGTGAATCGGGCGGTGTACTCACCGACATGCTCTACCGGGCCAGTGAATACATAGAGCACCAATACGAGATCAACCGGCGGATATTGACGGCCCTGGCTTATCCCAGCATCGTATTCGTTTTTGCCATAGCCGCAGTACTGGGCATAAGCTTTTTTATCATGCCGATGTTTGGCGAACTCTACCAGGCAAGCGGGGTATCCCTGCCGGCAGTGACGGTCATGGTCATATACAGTGCAGAGTTTATCAGGCATTATGGCTGCTTGATACTGGTCCTGATTTTGGCAGGCAGCTTTATCCTCATCAGGGCTATGCGGCACGCCCCTTTCGCCTTACGAGTGCACCAAAAGCTGCTCTTTCTTCCCCTGCTGGGCAATACGGTGCGGGGGTTGGCCATTATGCGGATCACTGAGACCCTGGCGGTTTTGCTCAAGGTGGGGGTGCCAGCCTTGACTGCTCTGGAAACCGCCGGAAAAACGGCGGGAAACCTCTATTTGCAGAAAGTCCTGGAAGAGACCTGTTCAGGCATGCGAGCCGGGCAAAGCATTGCCCGCAGTCTGGCTAAAGACGGTGTTTTTGATGAAATGTACACCCGCATGATCGCGGCCGGGGAAGAGAGCGGCAGCCTTGCTGAAATGCTCGCGGCATTGGCTGCACATCTGAAAAAGGACCTGCTGCACCGGCTGGATAGCATGATTGCCTTGCTGGAACCTGCCTTGATTGTAATAGTGGCTTTTCTGGTAGGGACTACGGTAATAGCCACCCTTCTGCCGATGTACAGTCTCATGGATCTGGCCGGCGGCATGTAGTGAAAAGGGATAGAGAGGAGGTGTGAAAGGTGAGTGTGCTGAAAATGAGGTCAAAACTGAAAGGGGAGCAGGGTTTTACCTTAATTGAGCTGGTCGTGGTCATGGCTGTTCTGGCCCTTTTGGCCGGATTGGTGGTCCCTCGATTCGCCAATATTTTGGCAGACTCCGGGGAAAGGGTTGATCAAGCCAACATCGAGATGCTCAACAACGCCTGCGACCTGTACGAGACTAATGAAGGTGAAACGGTGACTGACTTAAATCAGCTGGTTGAAGGCAACTATGTCAGAGAGATTCCCAATAAACCCGGTACTGAAGAACCTTATACCCTGGCAGACCTAGGCCGTGGCGAACCGGGCGGACCGTAATAAAAAAGCCCTAATGAACTGCCTGGGCCCACTGCGCAATCGGGCCGGGGTCACCTTGCTGGAAGTTCTGGTGGCCTTGCTGTTGCTGGCATTGTTGGCGGGCTCTCTTATCAAAATTGCTGCTGTCAGCGGGCACTGGGTAAAAGAGGCCGAAAGGCAGGCTCAAGCTGCAGTACTGGCTTTTGGAATTTTGGACTATTGCCGGGCCCAGCCCGGGTTGCTGGCCAGCGGGCCTTCAAGCGGCACAGATGCCCGCCAGCTGTTGCTGGGCGAGCCTCCAGCAGAGAACACTTATCCCTGGCAGGCCGATTTTCAGCCCTATAATGGCCAGGCTCAATTATGGCAAGTACAGGTGAGGGTTAACTGGGATGGCGGACAAAGCCAAAAAGCAGTGGAGATGTATACCCTGGTGTATGTACCTCCGTAAATACCTGCCGGGTTTAAAAGGCCAGTCCGGATTGACACTGCTGGAAACCGTACTGGCCTTGTTTTTATTGCTGCTCATGCTGCACAGCGTCATGGCCGTGTATTGGCATGTATTTCTGGCCACCAGTCAGCTTCAAGACCTGCCGGAACTGCAGTACTCAGTGAGAAGGAGCCGTCAGTATTTGGCTGCGGATTTGGCGGCTTGCATTCAGGTGCAGGTCAAAGACGCCTCGGGCCAACCCGCAGTTAGCGGGCCGCACCTGTTTCTGACCATGAGCGATGAGCTCTTGCATTATTACATAGATAACGATCAGCTGTATCGTGACAGCAATCACAGTTCACCGCTCCCCCTGGCAGAACACGTCAACAGTTTGCATTTCTCCAGCCATAATCCAGGTACAGTGCTGATGTTGATCAGGGCCGAACAAAATGGGGCCTGCTGTGAAAGCATCTGCAGCTTAAGCTACAACCGCTATGCTGATGAGGTGATACAGGGCGGTGAAGAATGATCAACAGGGCAATGCGGTTATTCTGGTGCTGCTGATCATGTTGGTCTGCAGCGCTTTTATAATGGCAGCGCTAAACACTGCTTATGTCAACGGCCGGATCGTGTACTGGGACCGCTGCAGCCTGCAGGCCTGGCAGGCGGCTGATGCCGGACTGGCCTGGGCACACTGCCAGCTGGCCCACCCTTCTTTCGCACCGGGCGATTCCCTGCAAGCTGAGCTGGCTTTTCCCAATGGGGCTCACTGCACAGTCAGCAGCAGCCTGCAGATGGTCGGCACGGACTGCCAATATACGGTCACAGCTACCGGCAGCTACCAGGGCGCATCATACCAGGCTTCCAGGAATTTCATCATAGTATTGCCAGGCCAGGAAACGCTGCTGTGATGATAAAGCTGATCAAAGCCTGGCAAATGCTGCCGCCTGACCGGGCTGCTCAGCTGTTAATCCCACCGTATTATGCTCCGACACAGCCTCATGATGGCCAATATGAACCGTAAATATCAAAAATTCTGGCCTTGCTTTCCATCGCCCCCGGCTCTATAGGAAAACTGAAACATCATTGGCAGATGCCCCGGTATAATAGAAGCGAGCGTTTACAATGGCTGTAAAGCGGTATGAGGAGGGCCAGCGGTGGATAAACATGATTTGATTCAGGCTGTGGGGGAGTATGTGGACAGTGCGGCAGAAAATTATGTATGTGCAGAAACCGCCCATGCGGGAAAAGCCAGCATGGTGAAGATGTATGAGCGGCCCATTTTCGCTTTCGGGGCTGCTGATGATGCTTATTTTAAATTGTTAAAGAAGGACTCGGTAATCGGGGAGCATTTTATGCTGCCAGCCGACTGGTTGCCAGGGGCGCGAACGGTCATAGCCTTCTTCATGCCATTGAGTGAAACGGTCTGCAGCACAAATAGAGAGGAACAGGTGTGGCCTTCCGCTGAATGGCTTCATGCCCGCCTTGAAGGGCAGCAGTTTATAAATGCGGTATGCCGGTATGTGCAATCCGTACTGGAACAGTCCGGTTATCCCAGCCTGGTACCGGGCTTGGACCCGAGATTCTGGAGCAATACAGATAAGCCTGATAAACCGGGCCATTTCACCAGCAACTGGTCGGAACGGCATGTGGCCTACATATGCGGGTTAGGCACCTTTGGGCTTTCCAAAGGACTGATAACCCCTAAAGGTACAGCGGGAAGGCTTGGCAGTGTCATCACTACTATGTACCTGCAACCCGACAACAGGGATTATGATATATTTGACCAATACTGTACACGGTGCGGCAAATGTGTACAGCGCTGCCCGGTTAAGGCGATTTCCAAAGAAGAGGGCAAGGACCACCACAAATGTTCGCGATTTATAGATCGCACTGCGGAAAAATTCAATCCCCGCTACGGGTGCGGGAAATGCCAGGTGGGGGTCCCGTGTGAATTTGAGCTGCCGGAAGCGGATGCCGTTGACGGGGCTTAGCAACGGCCTTCTGCCGGGTGTTAGTTGCTCACATATGCTTATTGAAAGAGGGGATCGCACTGGCAGGATTGGTTACCTGCCAGAGCAATCCTTCTTGGTGTTTTTTCGGCAGCCAATACAGCTGAATACGGTTTGCCATATAACCCAGTATTTAGACGAAGCTGTAATAGAATCTGCGCAGTTGAATATATTAGGGCATGCACAGGTTTAAACGGGGTTTGATAAGCTATGTATGCCTTTTCGCACAAATGCGTATTAATATTCTTTACGGCTATGGGAATAGTCCTGGGGTCGTCATTATTGGGCTCACTTGCAGCTGTACTGGTTAAAGAGCCCCCTATCAGCACCATGCTAAAACTGGCCAAAGAGATTAAAATCTGGGCTATCGTGGCTGCTATCGGGGGCACTTTTTCGACCTTTGAAATCATTGAATCCGGGCTTTTTAAAGGTGAATTGAGACCCCTGGTAAAACAACTCCTGTACATTTTTATAGCTATCCTCGGCACTCAGGTGGGCTATTACTTGATTTTTATCCTTTCAGGTAAAGGTAAATGAAGCGTTTAGTATTTGGGGTGGTCATTTTTGTCCTGGGCATACTCTCAGGTGCCTCTTGCACTACTGTATTAATTGGATCCCAGATCGATGCATTGCATATAGAGAATATGTCATTACAGGATAAGATGAGAACCATGGAAAAGCAAATAGAGCAGTTAAAAGAAAAGCCCCAGAAAAGAATTATAAGCAGGGTTGATACTCATGTGCAGTTTGCAGATAAAAATGATTTCACTGATTTCGAAAAAAGCATGATCGCGTTGGAGGTTGAGAAAAGCATCAGAGCATGGTTGGAGCCAATATACGGGCAAGGCGTTGCTGAGGTCAACCACCGGTTGATTCCGGATATAATAGACGAGCGGCAGATTGAGGTCGGTAACCGGATAATCGCCCTGTCGGTGGAGATGATAGTCATCGCCGAGACGGTAAGCGTTTATATTGAAGTACAATCCCTCGATAAGGCCCCGGCCGGCCTTTGATGATACGGGCTTTAAGCAGATGAGAGGAAAAGAGGTTTAATCTCGTTTTGTGCCTGCCCGCTTAGCAACAATACTCACCGGGAATGGTATAATGATTGCTAAGAAAAATATGGCATAGCAGAATCCCACACCTTAAGACCGGTAAAATGGGAAACATATTAAAAAATCAGTTAAGGGGGCAAAAAGATGGAGGCTGCGCTGTTGAAGAGGCTGCTTGCTCTCGCCCTGCAAACCGGCGGCGATTACGCTGATATTTATATAGAGAAAAAGAAAAACAGCGGTATCTGGCTGGAAGATGAGCAGGTGGAAAAGATCCACAGCGGGATGGAAAACGGCCTGGGCATCAGGGTGATTAAAGGGCGGCAGACGGCTTATGTGTACAGCAGCGACCTGAGCCCGGCAGCCCTGGAAAAGGCTGCTAAAATCGCCGGCCAGGCCATAAACAGCTCTTCCGCCAGCAGGGTCATACCCTTGACCGGGCTCAGTAAGGATTACCCTCGCTTAGATGCTCAGGCAGCTCAACCAGTCCCCTGGCAGCACAAGATCGAGAAGGCCTTGGCCGCCAATCAGGCAGCCCGCAGGGCTGGCCCGGCAGTACGCCAGGTATCGGTGGCCCTGGCCGATGTGGAGAAAGAGGTGCTGTTTGCCAGCAGCCTGGGGGAATGGGTGGAGGACAGGTTCAACCGCATCCGCGGGATGATCAATGTAGTAGCCAGCCAGGGCAGCCTCCTGCAGACCGGCTATGAATCTATTGGCGGGGTGTGCGGCTGGGAACTGCTGGATGAAGAACACTGGGAAGAACGGGCTTATAAAGCAGCCCGGCTGGCTATCGATATGCTCACAGCTCAGCCTGCGCCAGCAGGGCGTATGCCGGTAATCATGTCCGCGCAGGCCGGTGGCACCATGGTGCACGAAGCCTGTGGGCACGGGCTGGAAGCTGATCTGGTACATAAGGGGCTGTCGGTTTATCAGGGCAGAATAGGCCAGATGGTGGCTTCACCACTGGTGACGGTAATAGATGATGCCACTCTGCTGCATCGCTACGGCAGCTACCGCTTTGATGATGAAGGCCAGGCTGCTCAAGCCACTGTATTAATCGAGAAAGGGCGGCTGGTAAACTACTTGTATGACCGCCTCTATGCCATTCAGGATAAAACTAACAGCACCGGCAATGGCCGCCGGGAATCGTATCAGCATAAACCCATCCCCCGCATGAGCAACACCATTATTGCCCCGGGAGAGGATGATCCCCAGGAGATCATCGCTTCCACCGACCGCGGCCTGCTGGTTTTGAAAATGGGCGGCGGCCAGGTCAATACCATCAGCGGCGATTTTGTTTTTGAGGTAAGCGAGGCTTACATGGTTGAGAAGGGAAAGGTAAGCTATCCGGTGCGGGGGGCTACCCTGGCCGGCAATGGGCCCAAAGCCCTGGCGGATGTGGACCGGGTGGGGTGCGACCTGGGGTTTTCCATCGGGGTGTGCGGAAAAGACGGCCAGGGGGTTCCGGTAAGCGACGCTCAGCCCACTATGAGAATCAAGGAACTGACCGTGGGTGGAACCCAGGTAAGGCCAGGAACCAGGAGGTGAAGCAGTGCAGGACATGTTGATGAAAGCGGCCGAGCAAGCCCTTAATTACGCGCTTAAACCCGGTGTGGAAGCAGAAGTCTATGCTTGCAGCCGTCGCGAACTGCAGATAGAAGTGGCTCAAGGGCAGGTGGAAAACCTTAAGGAAGCGGTTGAAAGCGGTCTGGGGATTCGCATCGTCAATTCCCAGCGGCTTGGTTTTGCTTTCACTTCAGATTTAAAGCCTCAGGCCCTCAAAGCAGCGGCCCAAACTGCTTTGGAAACCTCGGGCTATATGCCGGCTGATGCACACCTGAACCTGACCCCGGGAGGGTTGGAATACCCGCGCTTGAACACTTTTGATGCAGAGCTGGACAAACACCCCATAGAGGAAAAGACCGCCCTGGCACAGCAGGCGGAAAATATGGCCCGGGCGGCCGATAAGCGCATCTCCAAGGTAGAACGCTCCGGGTATGAAGAAAAGGAGTTTGATGTGCTGATAGTAAACAGCCAGGGGGTGAACGCATATGCCCGGGGCAATTACTGCAGCCTTTATCTGTACGCCCTGGCTGAGCAGGATGGTGACGCTCAGGGCGGGTTTGCCAGCATGAGCCGCCGCCGCTATGCAGAACTCAATGCCGAGCAAGTGGCCCGCGAGGCTGCTCATCGCGCCTTGCGCACCCTCAAAGCGCGCGCTATGGAATCAAAAAGAATTCCCTGTGTATTCGAACCCTATATAGCCGTAAAGTTTCTGGGTATATTGGCCCCCATGGTGAACGCTGAAGCGGTTTTTAAAGGCAAGTCGCTCTTAGCCGACAAGGTCGGGCAACGAGTGGCGGCAGAGGGTTTTTCATTGATAGATGATGCTGCTTTGGATGGCGGTCTGGCCACCTTCCCCTTTGATGATGAAGGGGTTCCGGCGCAAAGGCATGTCTTGATAGATCAAGGCCTCTTAAAGGGGTTTCTTTACGACAATCAGGCGGCTCATAGAGCCGGGCTGACTTCTACCGGCCATGCCCGGCGGGTGTCATTTCGCAGCCTGCCCTCCATCAGCCCCAGCAACCTCTATATTCAGGCCGGGAAGGTAACCGATGCAGAAATGGTGGGGGATTTGGCGGAAGGGCTTTACATTACTGATTTAATGGGGCTGCACACCGCCAACCCGGTATCCGGGGATTTTTCCCTGGGTGCAGCCGGCATAGTGATTGATAAAGGCCGGCTCACTTACCCGGTGCGCGGCCTGACCGTAGCCGGCAATATGATTGCCATGCTGCAGAATATAGATGCGGTAGGCACAGAGGTGCAGTTCTTCGGCAGCCGCGGCGCACCCAGCCTGCGGGTAGCCTCATTGAGCGTGGCCGGCAGTTGAGGAGGTAAAAATGCAAGCCAAGGTACTGATTATAAATGGACCCAATCTCAATACCCTGGGTACTCGCGAACCGGATATTTATGGGCATAGCACCCTGGCAGAGATTGAAAGCCACATGCAGGCAATCTTAAGTGAAGGGCAGATAGAAGCCGAATTCTACCAGTCCAATCACGAGGGCGAGCTGATTGACAAACTGCAGTCGACCGGACCGGAATGCGATCTGGTGATTATTAATGCCGGGGCTTTAACCCACTATGGCATAGCCCTGTATGATGCCCTCAAGGTCTTGGGACGCCCGGTAATCGAAGTACATATGACCAACATATACAGCCGCGAGCCGTTTCGCCGCAAATCGCTGCTGTCTCCCTTAGCTGTTGGGGGCATCTTCGGCTTCGGGCCGTTGAGCTATTATCTGGCAGCCAGAGCGGCCATAGACTATCTGGGCCGGAAAAAAGCCCGTTGAACCAGCAGTCAAACTGAAAAAATTAAAGAGGATGCCTATGGATGAATCACGTATCAATGAATTGCGCAAAGCACTGTTAAAGCATGAACTGGACGCCTTATTGATAACCTCCCCGGCCAACATACGCTATATTTCCGGCTTCACAGCCGGGGCCGACGCCCGGCTGTTGCTCACCCTGGAAGATCAGTATATCTTCACCGACAGCCGCTACCGGGAGCAAGTGGTGTTGGAATGCCCCTCATGGAACTATCAGGAGGAAAAACCCCAGGGGTTGGAACAATTGGGCAAGAAAGCCCCGGGATTGCACAAAATCGGGTTTGAAGCCCTGCATGTCAGCTACGCTTTTTACCAAAAAATGTCCCGGATTAAACCGGTTATCTGGGAACCGGTGGCGGGGCTTATCGAAGCCCTGCGCAGCATAAAAACCCCGGCGGAATTGGATAGGCTAAGAGCAGCCGCCAGGATAGGCGATGAGGTCTTCGCTGCTATCCTGCCCATGATCAGAGCCGGGGCAGAAGAAAAAAGCCTGGCGGATACCATTGTACACCTGTTGCGACAAAAAGGTTGTGAAAAGGAGGCTTTTGATGCTATTGTGGTAGCGGGAGAAAATGCCGCTTTGCCACATGGCAGGCCGGGGAAGAGGGTGCTTTTCCCCGGTGATATGGTGACTCTGGATTTTGGAGGCATTTTTGAGGGTTATGCCGGGGATATGACCAGGACTGTTGCTATCAACCCTCCCCCTCAGGGTTATAAGGATATTTATCAGAAGGTCAGTGAAGCCCAGCAAGTTGGCCTGGATTCCATCAAGGCCGGGGTCAGCTGCCGTGAGGTGGATCAACAGGTGCGCCACTGCCTGCAAAAACATGGCCTCGATCAGTTTTTTACCCACGGCACCGGGCATGGGGTAGGTCTGGAGATACATGAGAGACCGACCCTGTCCTCAAACAGTGAAGATACCCTCATGGAGAATATGGTGGTGACGGTTGAGCCCGGGGTATACATCCCCGGCTGGGGCGGCATACGCATTGAGGATACGGTCATCGTAACCAAGAATGGTGTTGAAATAATAACGCAAAGCAGTAAGGAACTATTAATACTGTGATGGAGGGATAGGATGATATCAGTAAATGACTTCAAAACCGGGGTTACCATTGAAATGGACGGACAGGCTTATGTGGTAGTGGATTTCCAGCATGTGAAACCCGGTAAAGGCGCGGCTTTCGTAAGGGCCAAGCTGAAAAACGTCAAGACCGGCGGGGTGGTGGAAAAGACCTTCCGCGCAGGTGAAAAGATCCCCAAAGCCCACCTGGACCGTCGCGAAATGCAATACCTCTATAATGATAGCGATGGTTATATTTTTATGGATAATGAGAACTATGAGCAGATTACTATCAGCGCTGATACCATCGGTGAGGGCGTGAAATGGCTGCTGGAGAATATGAATATTCAGGTGTTGTTTTTCCAGGGCAATATAATTGGCATCGAGCTGCCCAATTTTGTGGAACTGCAGGTTGTTGAAACCGAGCCCGGAATCAAGGGCGATACCGCTACCGGTGCGACCAAGAGCGCCACTTTGGAGACTGGCGCCAGGGTGCAGGTGCCGCTATTTATCAACGCCGGCGACAGGCTGCGCATTGACACCCGCACCGGGTTATATATAGAAAGGGCTTAACCATCCCTATCAGATTTTAGCGGGTTTATTTCCTCTCTTTTTTAGCAATAATAATTGTAGCCTACTACACGGATTTAAAAAGGGAGGATGGTTATGGCCAGGGACTTAACGGAACAGGTCAGCTACCTGCAGGGGCTTACGGAAGGCTTGAACATCAATGACAGCGGTCCGCAGGGCAGGATTATCATGGGCGTTTTGGATGTGCTTAGTGAAATCACCGCTCATATCAAGAATCTGCGCGAGGATGTTTTCGAGCTCAGCGAGCATATGGACAGCATTGACAGCGACCTGTGCGAATTGCAGGAATTGGTCCTGGATGAGGCTGATTCGGACCATATCCAAATAGAATGCGACAATTGTGGAGAAAAGCTGTACTTTGACGCCGGCCTGCTGGATGATGAAGATACTATTGAAATCATCTGTCCCCGCTGCAATGAGGTGGTTTTCGTAAACGACAGTTCTTTTGATTACCAACCCAGTGTTGCCGACGAGCAAATAACCATGGAGTCAAATCAGGCAAACCCCTCACCATCTCCATAGAACACAAATAGCTGCAAAGCAGCCGCCCTGTATGCCGCAGGGCGGTTTTTAGCGGGCAGGGATGTGCCCGCTCAAGACAGGGTGAAGCCCTAAAAAGATGGTATTCACCCTCTCTTTATTTATGGCTTCTTTTATCTCCTCACCGCCCGATAATCATCCCTTTGAGCCTCAATTTGCTGGCATATTTTGCAGGGCTTGCCAATATCTATTTAGAGCAAGGTGGTGAAAATATGCCGGTTGTAAGCTCCCCGACGCAAATCAAAAGAGAGGTATTATCCTATCTCCCCGTACATATTCAAAGGCTGCTCTACAACCTCAAGGTGGAGGATTATCAACAACTGGAAGAAATCCGGCTCAGGTGCGGACAGCCCCTGGTAGTGCGCATCGGCGAACGTGAACTGGCGGTAAGCCGGGAAGGCTTTCTTACCACGCTATTACCGCAGGGTTACCGGGTAGAACCGGATGATATCTGCCGGGTGATAGCCTCCATCAGCGATAATTCCCTGTATGCCTTCGAGGAGGATATTCGCCGCGGTTTTATCACCATACCCGGAGGCCACCGGGTGGGACTGGCCGGCCAGGTGATACTTAAGGAGCAGAGCATCGAGCTGATGAAAAACTTCGGCAGCCTCTGTTTCAGGGTAGCCAGGGAGGTGAAAGGCTGTGCTGATCCCGTTATGCCGACTTTATTCAGCGCCTCTAAGGGTACTCTGCACAACACCTTGATCGTATCCCCGCCCCGCTGTGGCAAGACTACCCTCTTGCGAGACATTACCCGCCGGATTTCTGAAGGCGCACCTCGACCCGGGTTAAATGTGGTGGTAGTCGATGAGCGTTCCGAAATAGCCGGTTGTTATCAGGGAGTGCCGCAGCTGGATGTGGGACCGCGCACCGATATACTGGACGGCTGCCCCAAAGATATCGGCATGATGATGGCCATCCGGGCCCTTTCGCCGCAGGTGGTGGTTACCGATGAAATCGGCAGACAGAGCGATGCTGAGGCGGTTATGGAATGCATTCATGCCGGAGTGAATATAATCAGTACGGCTCATGCCGAAAGCCTGGAAGAACTGCGTCAGAGGCCGATTTTGAGAAAGCTTATGGCCGATGGGGTGTTCAAGCTCATCATCATACTCTCGCGGCGTCACGGCCCCGGCCAGATAGAACAGGTGATAAGGTGGGATGCCTCATGATGCTGAAAGCCATAGGTATGGTGATGATTATCGCGGCCTGCGGGGTATGGGGGCTGTCCGGGGCCAAAGGCCTGGAAAAGCGCCAGGAACAGCTGGGGGAACTAAAAGCAGCCTTGGGCTTTCTGGAAAAAGAGATCTGCTTTATGCATACCAATCTCTCTTTGGCCATGCAGAAGACCGCACAGTTCACACAGTTTCCGGCCAGGCTGGTATTTGCCGTAGCCGCCCGGGAGCTGGGCCAAAAGAAGGGCGTCACCGCCGAGGAGGCCTGGCTGAAGGGGTTGCAGGCTATGCGCCAACAGGCTCAATTGCAGCCCAAAGACATTGAATTATTGGCCTCCCTGGCGGCCCAATTGGGCGTATCCAATGCCAGTGAGCAGCATAAAGCCCTGGCGGCTCTGCAAGAGGAGCTTTCACTGCAGCAGCAAAAAGCCCAGCGAGAACTTGACTCCAACCACAAGCTATGGTCGTACGGAGGCTTTATTATGGGTGCAGCCATAGTATTGCTGTTGATATAGCATATTCAAGCCTTTACAGGAGGTGGCACAGTTGAACATCGATATCATTTTTCGCATTGCCGGGATCGGCATTTTGATCTCAGTGCTCTCTATAGTGCTGAAACAGGCCCGCAAGGAAGAACAGGCGGAAATGCTCACCCTGGCAGGTGTGGTAGTGGTCCTGATTATCGTGGTGCAATTGATGAGCCAGCTATTTACGGTGGTGAGGTCGGTATTCAATCTGTGATAGCAGGCCATATCTGTTTATCAGCAAAGGCAAACGCTGCGAAGGGGAGATGGCTTTGGACATAGCTCAGATAGTGGGATTAGCCTTAATAACCACCATAATGCTGTTGATTATCCGCCAGGAAAAACCGGTTATGGCAGTATTGCTCACCATTGCCTGCGCGGTGGTGATCTTCGCCTTAATGATGGAAAGACTGGTGGTGGTCATAGATGTGATGAAACAACTGGTGGCCCGTGCCGAGGTAAACTATTTTTTTTTCAGCACCATATTGAAAATAATCGGTGTAGCCTATCTGGCTGATTTTACCGCTGCTATCTGTCAGGACGCCGGTGAAAGCGCTATCGCCAAAAAGGTTGAATTTGCCGCCAAGGTTATCGTCGTGGTGCTGGCCATTCCTATAATGGTGGCCATTTTGGAATCGCTGATGCAACTGATGCCGGGCTAGGATGAACAAAGCATCCGTAAGGGGTAAAGCTTGATGATGGAACAGGTCGGTCAAAAACCAGCGTCAATAGTGAGAATAAGGTCGGTTTCTCCTGCTCGCCGGCGGCTTCAGGCCATGGCCGGTGGTACAGGCTGTAAGCTTCAACGAAAATGGGCAGGACGGATCGCGATGGTGCTGTTGAGCCTGCTGTTTTTCATGCATTTATGGCTTTTCGTCCCGGAAAGGCTTCAGGCGCAGGATGAAGCAGGCCTTGAAATATCCGCTTATAGCATATCAGCAGGCCTGGAACAGCTGGATCTCAAGGCCCTGGAGGAATACAAACAGCAGGTGGACAGTGAGATCAGCAATTATATGCAGTCCATTTCACTTAAACAATGGATTATAGATTTTGTGCAGGGGCAATGGGAATTCAGCTGGAGCGAGCTGATGAAACGCCTGCTGCAGCTCTTGTTGGGGGAAGTGGTGGTCAACAGCGGCCTTTTGGCCAAATTGCTGGTATTGTGTGTGCTGTCGGCCTTGCTGGTCAACCTGCAGCAGTCCTTCTCCACCGATGTGGCCCGCATCTCCTATTTGGCCTGTTATCTGGCCCTGATCACCCTGGCGGTAGCATCTTTTAAAACAGTGCTGGATATCGGGCAGGGCACTATAAGCAATATGGTTGGGTTTATGACTGCAATGCTGCCGCAGATGCTGGTATTGACCGCCGGTTTGGGGGGGATCAACTCCGCCGCCATGGTGTTCCCCATGCTGATGACCACGGCCACAGCTCTGGGCAATGCGATCAACAACATCGTGTTCCCCCTTATCATACTTTCAGCGGTAGTCAGCATTATCAACAACATGTCGGAAAGCATCAAACTGCAGCGCCTGGGAAAATTCTTCACCCAGTTCGCTCAGGTGGCTCTGGGATTCTTTCTCACCCTGTTTGTAGGGGTGCTTACCATGCGCGCCCTTTATGCTTCAGTCCTGGATAAGACTGCGCTCAGGGCTACTCGCTTTGTTTCCGACAATGCTCTGCCGGTAATAGGCAAGATGTTTTCCGAGACCATAGACGTCGCGGCCGGCTATGTGGTGATGCTCAAACAGGCCCTGGGGGTTTTGGGGGTATTGATAATCCTGGCCATGATCATAATGCCGGTGGTCAAGGTCACAGCTATCGCTTTAATCTACAAATTGGCCGCAGCCCTGGCCGAACCTCTCGGTGATTCTCGCACCGCAGCGGCCTTGGAGAGCATGAGTGCCCATCTATTCCTGATGCTGGCTGCAGTAGTGGCAGTGGCTTTGATGTTCTTTATCATGATCGCTATAGTGGTGGGGCTATCCAACGGGTGGGCCAGCCTGCACTAGTCTCTGCAATTTCACCTGCTATGATGTGTTTATGTCGAGGAGGTAGGCTATGGATGTCCTGGTGGAGATAGTAAAAAACCTTTTGGTTATCATCATACTGGCAAGTTTTTTGGAGTTATTGCTGCCCGGCGGGGGCATGAAGCCTTATGTGCGCTTGGCCATCGGGATGTTTGTGCTGATCGCGGTATTAACCCCGGTGATAAGGTGCTTTTATCCCGGCGAAGCCCTGCACATCAGCAGCTGGGAATGGTCCAATTATGGTGCCGAGCAGCAAGAGGTACTGCAAAAGGGCAGTGAACTGCACAGCGAGCTTATCGCCCAGAGCAATGAAAGCGTCCGTTCCAAGCTGGAAGGACAGATCAGCGCAATCGCTATGCTGGTCCCGGGGGTTGCAGAAGTCGACAGCAAAATCGTGCTCAATGAAGACGGGTCTATTCAAAAGGTAACCATAAATGTATCCGGGCAGGATAATAACGGTGCTGACCCATCATCGGTAGGAACCTTTTGGGACCAGGAAGAGGCCCGGCTTGGCCCCGATGTGGAGGCGCGTATGGCCAGGATCGTTATGAACATGTTCGGACTCAGCGAGCAGCAGATAGAAATCCAAGTGCAAGGAGGCTCTTAATCATGTTGGAAGAATGGATTCGCAAGGGAGATCAATCATCTACAGGTTTATCATGGTTTCAGTCCAAAAAGGGGAAAGCCCTACTGGTGATAGCGGTCTCTATCGGGCTTTTGGCCATCCTCTGGCCGTTGGGGCAGCAAGTCAACCCTCCGCCAGCCGCACCGGTCAGTGCGGCGGCAGAGCCCGAATATAACGGGAAAGGCCAGCAGATCGGGGCACAGCTGGAAAGGATCTTAAACCAGATCGATGGTGCGGGAAGGGTGCAGGTGGATGTCATGCTGGCTTCTGAAGGGAGCAGGGAATATGCCCACAATACCAGGGAAGAAAAGCGCGATACCAGTGAACAGCAGGCCCCCGGGCAGAGCAAAAGGGTGCTGGAGCAGAGCACTTCCCATGATCTGGCGGTTTCCGCCGGCAGTCCACTGCTGGTGGAAGAAAAGGCCCCGGAGGTATTGGGGGTTTTGGTGGTTGCCGAAGGTGCCGCCGATGTGGCGGTTAAAGAGCAATTGAGCAAGGCCACCGCAACCCTGCTCAATATACCTTTGCATCGGGTCATGGTGGTTGCCGGGAAAGGAGGACAATAGCATATGGTGATGGGTAAAAGAGAATTGTTGCGCTTGCTCGCCATAGGAACACTGATTGTGGTTCTCAGCGCAGGAATTGCTGCTACCAAAAAACACCTGCAGGAGTCTGTGGCGGTAAACCAGGTTGCCGGGGATTTTATCCCGCTTGATGAGATCGATGCCCGGACTAGCATCAAGGAGGCTTCGGGAGGGTTTTTCCATGAATACCGGCTCAACCGCGATCGCCTGCGCAGCCAACAGGTGGAGATGCTGCAGGACATTATAAAAAACAGCAGCAGCGACGCCAAGTCCCGGGAGGCTGCGGCTATGCGCCTGGTGGATATCACCGCGGCCATGGAAAAGGAGCTCAAAGCGGAAAACCTGATCAAGGCTGAAGGTTATCAGGAATGCGTGATTATGTTTCAGGCTGACAGCACCACCATAGTCCTGCAGTCCCCTCCCATGCAGGCCCAGCAGATAAAAAGGGTCAAGGAACTGGTAGGGCAGGTGGTAAACAGCAGCCCTGATAAACTGGCCCTGGTCACCCGCGGGCAGCCTTAAGCCAGGCTGGTATACCCCGGCCAGATTGGACCCATCTACGAACTTATGGAAACAGTTCTCAACACTTGTATACACTGCAATAATATTGAAATGGGGCTCATTTACTCATATAATATTAAAGAGCTAGAGTAATATAGTATGCTCAGGTCGTTGGCCTGAGTATATTTGTATATAAAGATTTTATTAGAATACCATTATACCCTGCTGCCCTATGAGGCAGCGTTAATGCAGGGCGGAGGCAGACCATGAGCAAAATTCGAATAACTGATACCAGCTTGCGTGACGGCCACCAGAGCCTGTGGGCAACCCGGATGGCAACTGCAGATATGCTGCCGGTTTTGGAGAAACTGGATAATATTGGCTACCATTCGCTGGAGATCTGGGGTGGGGCCACATTTGACGTGTGCATCCGCTATCTCAACGAGGATCCCTGGGAGCGCCTGCGGGAAATACGCCGTAATATTAAAAAGACCAAACTGCAGATGCTGGTCAGGGGACAGTCTCTGGTTGGTTATACTCACTATCCGGATGATATTGTGATCAAGTTTATTGAGAAGGCCGCTGAAAATGGAATTGACATCTTCAGGATGTTCGATGCACTAAATGACTTGCGCAACCTGGAGACCTGCATGCGCACTGTCAAGCGGATCGGCAAACATGCGCAGGCCTGTGTGGTATATACTATCAGTCCGGTCCATTCGGTGCAGCACTTTGTGGATACAACTTTAAGGCTTCAGGATATGGGCGCTGACTCCATCTGTGTCAAGGATATGGCCGGGCTTTTGGCCCCTTACGTATCCTATGAGCTTATCCAGGCCCTAAAAGAGAATCTCGACGTGCCCATTCAACTACATACCCATTACATCGGAGGACTGGCCATAGCCACCCTTTTGAAAGCGGCCGAAGCCGGGGTGGACATCATAGATACCGCCAGTGTTCCCATGGCCTTTGGCTCTTCTCAGCCGCCGGTGGAGACCATTGTCCGAGCTTTGCAGGGCACTGAGTGGGATACCGGTTTGGATCTGCATGAACTGTTTGAAATTGCCGAGCATTTTGAGCAGATTCGCAAACACAAGGGCTTTGAGCGCGGTGTTACCCGGATCTCCGACATGAAGGTTTTTGAGCATCAGGTTCCGGGCGGCATGATATCCAACCTGTACTCGCAGCTGGAGGAACAAAAAGCCAGTCACCGCATAAATGAGGTGTTTGCCGAGATCCCCCGGGTTCGGGCCGATTTGGGCTACGCCCCGCTGGTTACCCCCACCAGCCAGATCATAGGTATACAGGCGGTTTTAAACGTGTTATTGGGGGAAAGATACAAGATGTGCCCCGGCGAGGTCAAGGATTATGTGCGCGGGTTCTACGGCAGACCCCCGGTGCCCATCAGCGACGAGATCAGGCAGAAAATCATCGGTCATACCCCGGTAATCGATGTCAGGCCAGCCGATCTTTTGGAGCCGCTGTGGGAAAAGGCCCGGCAGGAGTCCAAAGATTGGGCCGAAAGCGAAGAAGACATTATTACTTATGCCCTTTTCCCGCAGGTGGCATTGAAGTACTTCGAGTGGCGCAAAGCGCGCAGTGCCGAAGACATACCGCAGATGCAGCCCAATGAGTATGAACTTGCCGTAGTTGAGAATAAGGCCCCGGTGGCTCCACCCAAGCTGAAGCCAAAGGTTCGGCCTAACGCAGCTAGTAGGGGAGATGAAGTGATGAATATCGATGAAATCAGGGAATTGATGCGGCTTTTGGATGAAAGCAATATCGCTGATCTGGAACTGCAAAAAAATGATTTTAAAATACATTTGCGCAAATATGTAGCCGGGAATACTCCAGCAACCTCCAATCCGGTTGCAAGCGCAGCACAGCCGCTGCTGGTTGAGCAGGCCGAAGAAATACTCGATGACAACATTACTGAAATACTGGCGCCGATGGTGGGCACTTTTTATGCCGCACCCTCTCCGGATGCAGACCCGTATGTTAAGATTGGGGATAGGGTTCAACCCGGCCAAACCCTGTGCATACTGGAAGCCATGAAACTGATGAATGAGATTAAAACCGATTTTGCCGGAACCATTGTGGATATTCTGGTCGAGAATGCCCAGCCGGTGGAATACGGGCAAACCCTGTTCCTAATTCAAAAAGATTAGGGGTGGTCAGTTGTTTGAAAAGATCTTAATCGCTAACCGCGGGGAGATCGCCTTGCGTGTGATCCGGGCCTGTCAGGAACTGGGCATCCCCAGCGTAGTGGCATACTCTGTGGCCGACAAAGACAGCCTGCCGGTCAAAATGGCTGATGAAGCGGTTTGCATCGGCGGTGCGCCTGCCCGGGAAAGCTACCTGAATATCGCCAATATAATAGCTGCGGCCAGAAATACCGGGGCGGATGCAATCCATCCCGGGTATGGTTTTCTGGCTGAAAACGCTTATTTTGCGGAATTATGCAATACATATGGCATTAAGTTCATCGGCCCCAGTCCCAACGTTATCGAAACCATGGGGAACAAAGTCAAGGCCCGCGAACTGGTAAAGCCGGCCGGGGTGCCGGTAGTGCCGGGCAGTGATGGTGCGGTCAACAGCTTTCAAGAGGCTCTGGCTATAGCCAGTGAGATAGGTTATCCGGTAATGATCAAGGCTTCTGCCGGGGGTGGCGGACGCGGTATGCGCCTGGCCCACAACCGCGAGTCTCTTAAAGAAGCCTTGAATACTGCCCGCATGGAGGCCGGTGCAGCCTTCGGCAATGATGCGGTCTATATTGAAAAATACCTGGAGGAACCGCGTCATATTGAATTCCAGATTCTGGGCGACGAGTTCGGCAATCTGGTTCACCTGGGGGAGCGTGATTGTTCGCTGCAGAGGCGCAATCAAAAACTGCTCGAAGAAGCCCCTTCATCCTTTTTGGATGAACAGCTGCGCCAGACCATGGGCAGCATTGCTGTGAAGGCCGCTCAGGCAGTTAATTATTCCAGTGCGGGTACGGTAGAATTCCTGGTCGACAAAAACCGCAACTTCTATTTTATCGAGATGAATACCCGGGTACAGGTAGAGCACCCGGTTACTGAAATGGTTACCGGCATTGACATTGTAAAAGAACAGATCCGCATCGCGGCCGGTGAGCGGTTGCGTTTCACCCAGGAAGACATCGTTATGAACGGTTGGGCTATTGAATGCCGCATCAACGCAGAAGATCCAGAAAATGATTTCCGTCCCTCTCCAGGCCGGGTGGGGCAGTATGTAGTTCCCGGAGGACCTGGAATTCGGGTGGATTCCGCAGTTTACTCCAACTATCTCATACCTCAATACTACGATTCTATGGTGGCCAAACTGATAGCCTGGGGAAACGATCGGGTTGAAGCTATTGAGAGGATGAAGCGAGCCCTGCGCGAGTTCAAGGTGGAAAATATCAAAACCACCATCCCCTTTCACCTCAAGGTTTTGGACAATGCCTTTTTCAGGCGCGGCGAGGTTTATACCAATTTCATTCAACGGCGTATGGAAGACTAATGATTTCCAGCTATATTTGAACATACTTCAGCCATTTGGTAGAATAATACTTATAAGTTTGGAGATCATAAATTGGAGGTGGAACGGATGGACCAGCAGAAGCCCGAAATCACCAATGAAATTGGCGCAATACGCATCGCCGATGAAGTGGTGGCAACTGTTGCCGGACTGGCTGCCGGAGATGTTGAGGGTGTTGCCTCAATGAGCGGAGGATGGGGGACCGACCTGGTTGAAAAACTGGGCAAGAAGAACTTTGGCAAAGGTATTAAGGTTGAAGTAGGGGACTATGATACCAAGATAGACATCTTTCTTACCGTAGAGTATGGATATCCAATTCCCACTGTTGCAGAAACCGTTCAAAAAGAGGTTAAAATGGCGGTCGAGTCCATGACGGGATTAAAGGTCAGCGCGGTAAATGTAAATATTCTGGGGGTCGCTGTCAAAAAAACGGAGAGCACCTTCGAAGGAACAGACACGGATAAAGAATAACCTGAATGCAGAGCTTGCCAATAACCCCCTGCCACAGCCAGGGGGTTTGCTGTATTTTGAGAAAGAGGTGGGATAGAGATGTCAGCTGCCTTACGTTGGGTGTTATTCCTCTACAACCTGCTGTTCCTGGCACTGGCGGGGATGTGCCTGGCCGCAGCTATAAACCGTCCCGAGCCACTGGGCTATTTGCAGGCGGCTTTGGCTACTCCAGAAAACCGGCTGATCTTTGGCGTCGTAGCCTTGTTGTTGCTGGGCCTTACCCTGGCGGTGTTTGCGAGCATGTTACCTAAGAAACCCGGTTTGCAACAGGTAGTTATCAAGCAAAGCCTGCAGGGGGAAATAGCTATAACCATACCGGCTATCAAGGTGCTGATTATGCGGGCCATAAAACCGATCGAAGGGGTTCGTGATATCAAACCGCATGTGTCCCAAAGTGTAGAAGGCCTGGTAATTAAGCTGCATATGGCCATTAATCCGGAACTCAGTGTACCCGACCTCAGCCAGCAGATACAGTCTGCTGTCAAGCAGTATCTGCAGGATATTGGAGGATTGCAGGTCGCGGAGGTTCGCTTGCTGGTGGATGATTTTCTCGCTACGGGAAGGTAGCGGGCCAAAGGGGGTAGCCTATTATGGACAGTCTGATTAACTGGCTATGGCAGGAGCACCGCGGCAAAACCGTAGGGGTTATCCTGGGGCTGGTCGCCAGCATTCTCTTTGTAACCCTGGGTTTTTGGCGCACCATATTTATCATCATCTGCCTTTCTATCGGCTACTATATCGGCAAACGGGTCGATGAGCATCACAGTTTTAACAATTGGCTGGAAACCTTTAAAAACCAGCGTTAATTGAAAGGATAGATGGGTTTGAGCAGAAGAAAAGCGCGGGTGGTAGCCTTTAAGGTGTTATTCCAGTTTGATCAGGTCAAGGCTGAGCCGCAGCAAGCCTTATCTTACCTGTACCAGGAAGACGAGCTAACAGCCCCCAGGGAGCAAAGCTTTGCCGCTGAGCTGGTTTATGGTGCGATACGGCACCTGGCCGATATAGATGAGGCTATCAGGCGATTTTCCCGTGAATGGGATTTGAGCCGCATGTCGGCTGTGGATCGCAACATCATGCGCCTGGCCGCTTACGAAATCCTTTTCATGCAGCCCTCTGAGCCGGTAGTGGCCATAGATGAAGCGGTGGAGATCGCCAAGAGATATGGCGACCATAACTCGCCGGGTTTTATTAACGCCATTTTAGACAGGATTTTGGGTGAAAAATATGGCTCTGTTCCTGGGACTTGATACCAGCGCCTACACCACTTCGATAGCACTGGTAAACCATCAGCACCAGGTGGTTGTCGATGAACGCATTCCACTCATGGTCAAACCGGGCGAAAGAGGGTTGAGGCAATCACAGGCTCTCTTTTTTCATGTTCAGAACCTGCCCAAGCTGTTTAACCGCCTGCCCGCGGGGTTGAGCGGCGAGGTAGTTGCCATTGCAGCCAGCGCCTGGCCTCGCCGGGTCAAAGACAGCTATATGCCGGTATTCCTGGCCGGGCAAAACCAGGCCCGGATATTGAGCGCTTTTGCCGGCCTCCCGCTTTATCTGGTCAGCCATCAGGAAGGCCATATAATGGCGGCTTTGCTGGGCAATGAAGCCCTGCTGCAGCAGGAGTGTTTTTTGGCGGTTCATTTTTCTGGAGGAACTTCCGAGATAATGCGGGTCGGCCGACATGATGAAGATGTTTTGCAAATTGAAACCGGCATGTCCGGCCTGGATCTGCACGCCGGGCAATTGGTGGATCGGGTCGGTGTGGCTATGGGTTTGAGCTTTCCCGCCGGACCGGAACTGGAAGAGCTGGCCTTAAAGTCTGAAGGCCGGGATACCCCACCCCTGACCACTTTTGTCAGGGATGAGGGCTTTTCCTTTTCAGGGATTGAAACCCAGGTTTTGCGCTTGATAGCCTCTGGACATAAGCGTGAGGACATCGCTTTGACCCTGTTCAGAGCCGTGGGCCGAACCCTGGAAAAGGCCTTATTGAAAGAATCAGCCCGTACAGGTTGCCGCCATGTGCTCTTGGCCGGAGGGGTGATGGCCAATAGCATCATCAAAGAACACCTGCTGCACCGCCTGGAACATCCGGCGGTAGGACTTAAGCTCTATTTTGCCCACCCCAGGCTTTGCAGCGATAATGCCATAGGGGTAGCCAGGCTGGCAGCTATGCTGTACCACCGCAACAAGCCGGTTGATGCCCATACAACCGGATAATATTTATAGATTTCAATGAACAGCTCGCTTTGATTGGGGGAAAGCAACATCTTATGCAATTAATATCCGGCACCGCCTTGGCAGCGCAGTTGAGGCAAGATCTATATCAGCAGAATCAAGCCAGAGGAGTAAACCCCACCCTGGCCATCATACTGGTAGGCAGGCAGGAGGACAGCCAGACCTATGTTAATCTCAAGCAAAAAGCCGCAACCGATATTGGGGGCATCTGCCGGATAGTGCACCTGGCCGAGGATGTAACCGGGCATCAGTTGCTGCTTGAGATTGAAGGCTTAAACCGGGACCAAAATGTGCAGGGAATTATTCTGCAACTGCCCCTGCCCGAACATTTAGAGGTCATGCAGGATCAATTCCTGCAGGCTATAAGCCCGGCAAAGGATGTGGATGGGTTTAATCCCATCAACCGCGGGCTGTTAATCGGCGGGCGGCCTCTTTTTGTCAGCTGTGCAGCTCTGGCCGCTATGGAGGTCATCAACCGCTGTGTAGACGATATTGCAGGCCGCAGTGCTCTACTCATTGGGGATTCATTTGATCTTGTTCTGCCCCTGACCGCCCTCTTGGTGGCCAGGGGGTGCGAGGTCAGGGTAATGCCGGGCTGGGACGGCGAGCAATGCCTTAAAGCGGATATAGTTGTTGCCGAAAAGGGCTCAGCCCAAAGCATAAAGGCCCGGCACCTGGCCAGTGGCACCTTACTGATCGATGCCGGGTTTCACTGGACCCCGGAGGGGATCAAAGGCAATGTGGACAACAACGACGTATCCGGGCTGAGCGGTTATTTACTGCCAGTGCCGGGTGGAATCGGGCCTTTGCTGATCGCCAAGTTGATGCAGAATTTGTCCCGGGCTGCCTGGGAACAAGCGGATCTAAAGCCATGAGAGAATATTTGACGGTAAGCCAACTCAATAAGCACATTGACCACCTCCTGCAAACGGACGTAATTCTCTCTGATCTGTGGTTGAAGGGCGAAGTATCCGGATTCAAGCACCACCGCCAATCCGGGCATTATTATTTTACCTTGAAAGATCAGGAAAGCGTGATAAGCTGCGTGATGTTCAGGAGCCAGGCCAGGAGAGCCAGCATTACCCCGCAAGATGGCATGGAGGTCCTGGCCTGGGGGTCAGTAGCGGTATACGCCCCGCAGGGCAAATATCAGCTCTATGTGCAGGAACTGCAGCCTTTTGGCATTGGGGCCTGGCAGTTGTACCTGGAAAAGATCAGGGAAAAGTGCCAGGCAGCCGGTTACTTCGATATAGAGCGGAAAAAAGCCATCCCCGGTTTTGTCAATCGAGTAGGGATAATCACCTCACAGGACGGAGCAGCTTTGCAGGACATGCTCAAGGTGATTCGCCAGCGCCACCGGCGCTGTCAGGTATTTCTGGTGCACAGTGCCGTGCAGGGGGCTGAAGCGCCGTACGAGCTGGCTGAAGCCATCCGCCTGCTCAATGAGCATGGTGAGTCAGAAGTCATCATTATCGGGCGTGGTGGAGGCTCATGGGAAGACCTGATGCCTTTTAACACCGAAATAGTGGTAGAGGCTATATATAAATCCCAAATACCGATTATCACCGCGATCGGTCATGAAGCTGATTACAGCCTGGCTGACCTGGCAGCGGATTTGCGAGCGGCTACACCTACTCAGGCCGCGGTATTGGCAGTCCCGGACATAAACCAGTTGGAAGCCACCCTGGCCAGGCAGCAGGAGCGCATCACAGCGGCTATAACCCGCAAGATCACACGCCATATGGAAACCCTGGATCGTATCATGATGAAAAAGGTGTGGAAAGACCCGCTGCAATTGATAAAACTACACAGCGATCGCCTGCAGCAGGCTCAACTCAGCCTCAATCAGGCCATGGGGATGGTAATCGAGCAAAAATCTACCCGGCTGGCCTTTCTGACCGCCAGGCTGGATGGGGTCAGTCCATTAAAAACCATGCAGCGCGGCTATGCCCTGGTAATGTCGGGCACTGCAGTGGTGACTCGGGGGGAACAGGTCAAGCCGGGCGATGAACTGCGCATATCGATGCTGGATGCCGATTTAAAAGTCAGGGTAATGGGGAAGGAGGCTGTATCCCGGTGGAAAATATAAGCTTTGAAAAAGCCCTGCAAAGGCTGGAAGAGATTGTGGACCTCTTGGAGAGCGGCAGCCTGGATCTTCAGGCCTCAATTGAGATATTCGAGGAAGGTATCGCCCTCTCGGTGCGTTGCCAGCAGGAACTGCAGAAGGCCGAAGGCCGGGTGCAGCAGCTGGTAAAGAAGCTGGAGGGCGGCTGGGAGTTGGCTGATATCTGAGCTGATGCTCAGACCGCCAGGGGTAAGCGAGGGATATATGAATGGGCTTTGACAAAACCGGGTTTTTGAAAGAGTTACAGAAGCGTAAAGAGGAAATCGATCGCCACTTGTTGGGCAGCCTCTCGGTTGACAGCGATTCGCCATTGATTCATCAAGCTATGCATTATGCCGTGTCCAATGGGGGCAAACGCCTGCGCCCCATACTGGTAGTGGAAGGAGCGCACCTGGCCGGCAGGCCGGCTGAGGCGGTGATGCTGACCGCCTGTGCCATCGAGATGATACACTGTTATTCGCTGGTGCATGACGATCTGCCCAGTATGGATAATGATGACTTGAGGCGGGGCAAGCCGACCTGCCACATAGTATACGGGGAGGCCAACGCCATTTTAACCGGCGATGCCCTGCTGAGCCGGGCTTTTGAATTGATAGCGGCCAATGCCGGGGTAAGTGGTGTTACCCCGGACGCAGTCGTGGCAGTGATTGAGGAAGTAGCTGCTGCTATCGGCAGCACCGGGATGGTGGGCGGACAGGTTCTGGATCTGCAATGGCAGGGGCAGCAAATCGGCCCGGCGGAGTTAGAACACCTGCACCTGCTCAAAACCGGGGCCTTGTTCCGAGCAGCCTTGCGTTCCGGGGCTATACTGGCGGGCATGAAAGCCCAAGCGCTGGAAGACCTGACTGATTATGCCCGGCACTTTGGGCTGGCCTTTCAGATCACCGATGATATTCTTGATGTTTGCGGGGACGAGGGAGTGGTCGGCAAACCGATCGGCAGCGATGAGAGAAACCAAAAAATCACTTATGTCAGCCTGTTCGGCCTGGAAGGCGCTGTTGAGCTGGCCCGCCAGAGTGTGGACAAGTGCATCGCCAGCCTGCGCAGCTTTGGTGAGGAGGCTGATTTTTTGCGTGATCTGGCCAGGTTTACCCTGTTTCGCCAGAGCTGAAACCCAAAAGCGTTTTGCCGGCCAGCATAAATACGCATATTGAAGCAAGGCTTATCAGCAGAGTAATTATAGCAATTGGCGCTTAAATACAGGCCAATTTAGGGAAATCCCCGCCGTTCATGCAACTGGAAGCCAGATATTAGACATGATATAATATAGTACGGTGAAGACTGGCAGAAGGTTGCAGTATTCTAGTCAACCCTATCGGTTTTAAAGACGGGGCTAAAAATCCGTTAAGGGCACATCGATGAAGCCTCTGGTATTGGCTTTTGACGCCCAGTCAGGGGTCATTGCTGGGGGTTAAGGATGTGTGGGGAATCCGCAATGGCATGCGGGCTCTACCCATGCATCCGTGGAGGCCTGCCATGTTCCATGGCAGGAAAACCTGCATTCCGGTAACAAGCTGGGTGCAGTGTAGCCTGCCTTGAGTGGGGGCGGCGAATAGGCTTATGTGGGTTATGCTCATCTTGGCCGAGATGACATGGCTCGCCTTGAAACCGTTGCTGCAAAAGAGGCTAGAAATCGATGTGGGTTGTTGAGGAAAACTCCTAGACTGAGTGCGGGTGCACGGTTCGTTGGGGATTAAAGTGCGTACTAAGTGGCAATCCAGTTCTGTCGGCGGTGACGCGGCAGAGCAGGCGTAAAGGGAAATCGCCCATATGGCAACATGTGGGTGTCCTGCTGGGAAAACCGTCTGGACCTAAGTCGCAGCGTTTACTCAATGAACAACCTTTTGCCAGTACCACTATTTTCGGAGGAAAATCAGCTTGCCCGGTTACATACGAAAAAATCACCTGATTTCTGCTATACTAATGGCCTTGTTAACCTTTTTCATCGCTCTGTTGTTGAGCATAGGGTCTGAGGGACTGGTTAAAGCGGCCAATCAGATAGCAGTGGCCGTTCTACTGTTAATACTGATAATTTTTGTGGGAATATTTTTTGATATGATTGGGACAGCAGTAACCGCTGCGGAATTGCCGCCTTTTAATGCTAAGGCGGCAAAAAAAATATATGGGGCCAGGCAAGCTGTCAAGCTGATACACAATGCCGGATTGGTGGCCAATTTCTGTGGCGACGTGGTGGGAGATATCTCCGGAACCTTAAGCGGCGCTATAGGAGCCGGTATAGCCATAAGCTTAATGAAACATTTCCCGCTTGTCGATGCTATTTGGGTGGGGTCAGCTATAACCAGCCTGATTGCAGCTGCAACCGTGGGTGGCAAAGCCCTGGGCAAGCACCTGGCGGTGAATTACGCCAATCAGATAATCTTTCGGGTCGCTATCGTGATCAGCTGGTGGGAAGATCTCACCGGGATGGAATTATTTAAGAAGTAGAAGGTGTAACCGTGTCCATACTCGAAAAGATAGACTCACCGCAGGATTTACGCCGGCTGAACAAAGCCCAGTTGACCCTGCTGGCGGAAGAGATCAGAGCATTATTGATACAAAGCGTATCAGAATGCGGAGGCCATCTGGCTTCCAATCTGGGCGTAGTCGAATTGACCATAGCCCTGCACTCGGTTTTTGACACCACTACTGACCGCATTATCTGGGATGTAGGTCACCAGAGCTATGTGCACAAGATCCTTACCGGTCGCCGCCGGCAAATGTCCACCTTGCGGCAATTTGGAGGCTTGAGCGGTTTTCCCAAGACTGAAGAATCAACCCATGACGCTTTCAATACCGGACACAGCAGCACTTCTATCTCAGCCGCCCTGGGAATGGCTTTGGCCCGGGATCTGACCGGGCAGAAGTTCTCGGTCATAGCCGTTATCGGCGATGGTGCCTTAACCGGGGGTATGGCCTTTGAAGCCCTCAACCATGCCGGCCATCAGGGCTGTGACCTGACGGTGATATTAAACGATAACGAGATGTCGATCTCCAGGAATGTTGGCGCCTTGTCCGGCTATTTGAACCGCCTGCGCACTGATCCGTCATATTCCCGGACCAAAGAGGAAATCGAAGCCCGCTTGCACCGCATACCGGCTATCGGGCCCAACATCGCCAGGGCTGCCGGGCGCATGAAGGAGATGGTCAAAAACCTGGTAGTGCCGGGGATTCTCTTTGAAGAATTGGGCTTTACCTACATAGGACCGGTTAACGGCCATGATCTGGATGAATTGCACTTGATGCTGTCCAATGTGAAGCAGATGAAAGGCCCGGTATTGATACATGTTATCACCCAGAAAGGGCGCGGCTATGAGCCGGCTATTTTAGAGCCCGACCTTTTCCACGGCATCGGCCCGTTCAATGTGGAAACCGGGCATCCGTTAAAAAAGCCTTTTTTGACCTATACGGAGATATTCGGCGAATACATGCTCAACCGGGCCAAAACCGACTCAAGAGTGGTGGGGATCACCGCAGCTATGACCAGCGGCACCGGTTTAACCTCATTCGCCCGGCATTTTCCGGAACGCTTTTTCGATGTGGGCATATGTGAACAGCATGCTGTCACTTTAGCCGCCGGTATGGCCAAAATGGGCTTAAGGCCGGTAGTGGCAATATATTCTACCTTTCTTCAGCGGGCCTATGATCAGATCATTCATGACGTAGCCCTGCAGAATCTGCCGGTTATCTTCGCTATAGATCGCGCCGGGCTGGTGGGCGAAGACGGGCCCACTCATCATGGTGTTTTTGACCTGACCTATTTGCGAAGTGTTCCCAATCTTACTGTAATGGCCCCTTCAGACAAAGAAGAGCTGATCAAGATGCTGGATGCCGCCTTTACCCTGCCCGGACCAGTAGCTATCCGCTATCCGCGGGGGGTGGCGGAAAGCCATGCCGGTTCCGCTGATCGCCTGGAGGCAGGCAAAGCCAGACTGATATGCGAAGGCCAGGATATTGCGATTATGGCTATTGGACGAGCGGTGAATATTGCCCGGGAGGTAGTGGACCAACTGAGCCGTCTGGGGATATCAGCGGCTCTCCTGGATGCCCGCTTTGCCAAACCCCTGGACACGGCCAGTATTATACAGCAGGCCAAAGCCAAGCCAAGGGTAGTGACCATGGAAGAAAATTGCCTCAATGGCGGGTTTGGCAGCGGGGTTTTGGATGTGCTGGCCGAATCTGCTGTTTCAGCCGACTGCTTGAGGATCGGCATCCCCGATGAGTTCGTCGAGCATGGCAAAACCGAATTATTGTTCGAGTGTCTCAATATAGACCCCGCCTCGATTGTGGAAGCTATACTGAAGCGCTGGCCGGAACTGCTTAAAAAGGGCCACGAATTGGAGTTGCTGAAGATTGTCAAAGGTTAGACTGGATGTGCTGGTTCACCGCCGAGCCCTGGCAGCCAGCCGGGAAAAAGCCCAGGCCATGATTCAAGCCGGGCAGATTTATGTTGACGGTCAGAAAATGGATAAGCCCGGTTCACTGGTTGCTGAAGAGGCAGACATACAGGTTCATGGCGGGGGACTTAGTTATGTCAGTCGGGGCGGTTTAAAGCTTAAGAAAGCCATAGAGGCTTTTAGCCTCGATTTCACCGATAAAGTGGTCATGGATGTGGGGGCTTCCACCGGCGGATTCACCGACTGCGCCCTGCAGCATGGCGCCAGCAGGGTTTACGCTGTGGACGTAGGCTACGGGCAGTTGGACTGGAAGCTGCGCAATGACCCGCGGGTGATCAACCGGGAGCGTACCAATATACGCCATATAAGCGATAGAGAACTGCCGGAAATGATGGATATTATCGCCATAGACGTTTCTTTTATCTCCACTGCCCTGGTTTTTCCTGCGATTACACCCTGGCTGAAGCGAAACGGCCAGGTTGTATGCCTGGTAAAACCCCAGTTTGAGGCCGGGCGGGACAAAGTGGGCAAAAAAGGGGTAATAAAGGACCCAGAGGTCCATATTGAGGTTATCAACAAAGTGATAGGCTATGCCAGAAGTGCAGGCCTGTACTGTGAGGGTATTACCTATTCGCCCATTAAAGGCCCGAAAGGGAACATTGAGTATTTGTTGCATTTTAAGCCAGACCCGCAGGGGAGCAGTACAGGCGGTTTACCGGCTGTGGATCAGACCGTTCATGAAGCCCATCAACAGCTGAGGAAAGAGCAATGAAGTATTTATTGATAACCAATCATCGCCGCGAGCATACCACCGCTATGGCCGAGCAAGTAGCGGCATGGCTGAAAGCCCGCTCGATTGAGTGCGATATTGATGATGGACGTGAAGAGGCCTCCACTGAGCGATACGATGTGATGATCGTCCTGGGCGGGGATGGCACCATGCTGAGGGCTGCCAGGCGCTATGGGCAAAGCCAGACACCTATTTTGGGGGTGAATCTGGGAACGGTCGGTTCGATGAGCAATATCGAGGCCAGTGAACTCCCAGATTATCTGCCCAGGGTAATCGCCGGGCAGTATGGCCTTGAAAACCGCTTGATGCTCACCGTGCAGGTATTCAATGGGGAAAAGCTGCAGGCAGAATACCAGTGTCTCAATGAGGCGGCAGTAAAAGCCGCCGGGGCGCGTATGATCAGGTTCGAGGTGCAGATCGATGATGGCCCGGCATATCTTTACCGGGGGGACGGGCTGATGGTAAGCACTCCGACCGGCTCCAGCGGGTATTCACTGTCAGCCGGCGGGCCTCTGCTGGATCCAGGCATGATGGCCCTGGTAATGGTACCGTTAGCCCCCAATATGCTTTCCTGGAAACCCCTGGTATTAAATCCCGACCGCAGGGTGCGCTTGCGCTCTTTAAAGTGGGGGCAGACCATGTTGTGTCTGGATGGGCAGGTTTGCCTGTTCTCCGACCAGGAGAATTGGGTCGAAATTACCCGGGCCAGGCATCTGCTGCCGTTGATAAAGCTCAAAGAAAAGCCTTTCTTGCAGTCCATCAACAGCCGTTTGCTGCCTTTTGAGGGCTTGTCGCAGCGGCCATAGTCGCCATACCGGCCGGCAGCAGTGATTCCTACCGCAGAATGCCGGGAGATAAAGCCGACCTGCAAAGTGATCCGGTGGTGACACTGTAAATAGGTGAAAAGACAGGAGGCAATGATGAAGGCACAGCGCCATCTTACCATTCTGGACATTATCGCCGGACAGCGGGTAAGCACACAGGAAGAGCTCTGTGAGTTGTTAAAACAGCGCGGCTTCGATGTTACCCAGGCCACGGTTTCACGGGATATCAAGGAATTGAAACTGGTCAAGACAGCTGACGGGTTTTACTATCGCTATAACATGCCTGAAAGCCCGGTGATGAAGAATTCTTTCCAGCGTATGCAGCGCATATTCAAAGAATTGGTGCTTGGCTGCGACTACAGCGAGAACATCATCGTGATCAAAACCGTGGCCGGGGGAGCACAGTCGGTAGCTTCTGTAATCGATGCTTATGAACACCAGTTCATATTAGGCACGGTAGCCGGTGACGACACCATCATCGCCGTGGTTAAACCCAGCACAGCGGTAGGCGAAGTGATGAGCCTTTTTACCTCCTTGCTAAATGCCTGAGAGGATTTGCGATAAATGAGGTTAGGCTTATGTTGTTAGAGATCTATATCAGCAATCTCGTCCTCATTGACAATGTGCAAATATCCTTTCAGCCCGGATTAACCGTATTGACTGGAGAGACCGGGGCCGGCAAATCAATTGTGGTCGATGCCCTGGGATTGATACTGGGGGACAGGGCGCAGAAAGAGCTGGTACGCGACGTTAGCCGGGCAGCGGTTGCTGAAGCCAGCTTTGATATCTCCCGGCTGCCCAAGCTTAAGGCCATGCTGGTTGGGAAGGGCTTGTTGGAGCAGGATGAAAGCCTGCTGGTTTTGAGCCGGGAAATAGTCGCTGACGGCAGGAATCTGGCCCGGCTGAATGGCAGGGTAATAACCGCTGCCGTTCTCAAGCAGGTTTCTTCATGGCTGCTGGATATGCATTTACAGCATGATCACCTCAGCATACTGAAGCCCCATATGTATTTAGAGTACCTTGACCGCCTCAGTCCGGAAAGCGCGGAGATACTGGCCAGGGTAGAGCGCGCTTATAAACAGCTGGGCCGGCTGCGCAGGGAACTGGAAGAGCTGCAGAGCCGGGAGCATAACAAGCTGCAGCGCATAGATTTTCTGACCTACCAGATCAATGAAATCCAGTCGGCCAACTTACGTGAAAATGAAGAAGAGGAACTGCAGAGCATCCGCGACCGCATGCGCAATGTGGAGAAGCTCCAGGCGGCCAGCGAAAGCCTGCTGCAGCTGCTCTACGCGGAGGAACGAGGCAACAACGCTTATGACCTTATTTCCACAGCCATGCAGGTGATACAGCCGCTCCAGGATCCTTTCTTTGCACCGGTAAAAGAGGCTTTGCAGGAAATCCGCTTCACTATAGAAGAATTGGCTGCTTCGATTTCTGCCTACAGGCAGACACTGGAGGAAGAGCCTTATTCCCTCGATGAGGTGGAAGCGCGCCTGCATCTGATGCAGCGCCTGAAAAGCCGTTACGGCCAGAGTATCAAGGAGATTTTACAATACCTGCAAAAGGCTCAGCAGGAATTGGATTATCTGCAGCATGAAGAGGTTCGCCAGCAGGAAATAACCGAGGAGATAGCGCGCCAAGAAAAGGATTACTATCTGGCTGCAGAGCAATTGAGCCGGCTCAGAAAGCAGGCCGCACTGCAGTTGGAAGAAAAAGTGCGTCAAGAACTGCTTGAGCTCAACATGCCTGAGCTGCGCTTCGAAGTACGCGTTTTGGACTGCGAAGCCAGCAGTACCGGGATCAACCGGGTGGAAATGATGTTTTCTCCCAACCCCGGGGAGGAAATGAAGCCTTTGCAGCGCGTGGCCTCAGGCGGGGAAATATCTCGCTTTGTGCTGGCCTTAAAGATAGTCCTGGCAGGTGTTTACGAGGTCCCTACCCTGGTTTTTGATGAGATAGATGCCGGTGTGGGCGGGCAGGCCCTGTCCGCTATGGCTCGTAAAATAGCCCAGCTGTCCCGTAATTATCAAGTGATAATAATCACTCATGCCCCTTTAGTCGCCAGCCTAGCCGGCCAGCATTATCTGATCAGCAAAGAGGTTAAAAAGGGGCAGACCTTTACCAAAGTGCAACCCCTGGATGAGGAACAGCGCGTGCAGGAGATAGCGCGCATGCTGGCAGGTGACGATATCAGCCCGCTTACCCTGCAGCATGCCCGCCACATGCTGGCGGAAGGGCAGCAATGGCCCCATCGCCTCGATAGCAGCTGATTCGTACAGGGATCAAACCGGTTTGTGCCTCCTGTTGTCTGTTTAGATCGAGGTTAATGATTTTATAATCTGCTTTTATTCTTTTAATTGCATTTCCTGATTAAACCTGTCTTTATGAAAGTCGGCTCAGTTACCATTTCGCGACAAGCCCAATAACCTCCCCATTGATTTGAACCGCTCAGCATATCTTACTAAAAGCCTGCCTGCCGGGATTCAATCGCATTGCCCGCCGACCTGTGCAGTATAGTTTCTATCCCTGAAGGAGACAATAGAGATTATCAGCAAATATGGGGAAGTGACATAATTGCAGCGTTGGCGTTCCACTTGCGGCATTATTATTGCGATAATATTTGTTGCTTTATGCTTCAGCCCTCAGGTGCGCACCATTCTCAATCTGCCCCTGCAGCAGAAGATGGTGGTCGGTGAAACTAACACCATTCCCATTGAACTGCCGGCCTTGCTGGAGGAGAAGCTGGTTTTGGAAATCCTCAATCCATCGCGCAGTGTTTTCGCTGCTCAAGAGGATCCAGCGGTGGTGGTATCCAAAAATGGCTCCAATTATGAAATAACTGCTTTAAAACCCGGCAAGGCTTCACTGCAGATCAAACTCTTAGGTTATATCCCTTTGAAATCCATAACCATCGAATCAGTACCACCCCGCCGGGTGGTGCTGGGGGGGCATTCCATCGGGGTTTTACTGCAATCACGGGGGATAATGGTAGTGGGCTTTGCCCCTATTGTTGACGCTCAGGGGCAAAAGCTCTATCCGGCCCGCGAACAGGGGGTGGAGATCGGCGATCTCATCCTCAAGGTCAATAATCAAGAGGTGAGCACTGAAACCGACTTGGCGCAAATAATCGATACCGTCAAAGACGGCGAGCTGGTGCTCAATATTAAACGCAAGGAGCGAATTATCGATTTGACGGTTAATCCTGTCTTTTGTGCAGAAACCCAGCGTTTTCGGATAGGCCTCTATGTGCGCGATGGGGTGGTAGGAGTCGGCACGCTTACCTTTTGGGATCCCCAAACCCGCCAATTTGCAGCCTTGGGGCATGTGATCATGGATGCCGATACCAAGCAGGACATCGATGTTTTAAAAGGACGCATAGTATCTGCATCAATTCAGACCGTTAAGCCTGGAAAGCCCGGCCGGCCAGGCGAAAAAATCGGGGTTTTCCAGGGCGAGAGCAATCTTAAGGGAAGTATCTCCAAAAATACTGAGGCCGGCATTTTTGGCACAACTGAAGAGGCGGTGGAAAACCCCCTGTATGCCCACCACATAGAAATAGGCTATGCCCACCAGGTTCACCCCGGTCCGGCTCATATATACACGGTAGTTAACGGCACCAGTATAGAAGAATTTGCAGTGAGCATAGAGAAGGTGTACCCGGAGCGTAAAAATGGCAAAGGCATGGTGGTTAAGATCGAAGATGCTCGCTTATTGAGCGTCACCGGGGGTATTGTACAGGGCATGAGCGGCAGCCCGATTGTACAGGATGGTCGCCTGATCGGGGCCATTACTCATGTCTTCTTAAACGATCCCCAGCGGGGTTATGCCATCTTTATGGATAACATTCTGTCGGAAATGCCGCTGGAGCATGATACCGTCGGCGCTTTTTCGACATCGATATTTTCTCCCCTTCTGGCTGCTTGTGCCTGAAAGCCCGTTTAGCTGTATTTATAATTTAATCTCACCACAATACTGTCTTGTGGCTGTGTTTATTTATGACATTGCCTGTGGTATTTTAGGTTAATTTAGGTTAATAAAAAAGCAGGAAATACCTGGGGAATAGTCGAAATCGGTTCTACAGTGAGTCGGGTACGAGTTGGGAATAGGAGGGGTTTAAAGGACATGTTTTTTGACAACGATAGAATCAAAGTCCTGATTGCAGACGACAACCGTGAATTCTGTGGAATACTCAGGGATTATTTCACCAATGATCCCGATTTTGAATTAGTCGATGTTTGCACCAATGGTATAGAAGTATTGAATGTATTACAAAAACAAGAGGTTCAGGTTTTAATACTAGATCTTATTATGCCATATATGGACGGATTAGGGGTTTTGGAAAAGATTAACAGCATCAATCTGGAGACCAGGCCCAAAATAGTCATATTGACTGCTTTCGGTCAAGAGAATATCACCCAGAAAGCAGTGCAATTAGGGGTCGATTATTACATTTTAAAACCGTTTAACCTTGAGGTTTTGGGAGAACGAGTCAAGCAAGTGGTGCGCGATATCAAGCCGCGTGAGGACAACCGGGGCGGGGTAAGCGCCTTCACGGTGCAGCCCGGCAGCGGCAAAAATCTTGAGGTTGAAGTCACCAAAGTAATTCATGAAATTGGGGTCCCGGCTCACGTAAAGGGATATCAGTACCTGCGCGATGCCATAATGCTTGTGGTGGAGGAGATCAATTACCTGGGTGCAGTTACCAAAGAGTTGTACCCGGCCATAGCACAAAAATATGACACTACCCCCAGCCGGGTGGAAAGAGCCATTCGCCATGCGATCGAGTTAGCCTGGGATCGCGGGGATGTGGATAAAATCAATAAAGTGTTTGGCTACACCATCAGCGGTGAAAAAGGCAAACCGACCAATTCTGAGTTCATTGCTATCATTGCTGACCGCCTGCGCCTGGAAAACAAGGTAAGCTGATTTGGCCCAGCAAACGCCCTGTTGATACAGGGTGTTTTTTTATGGGCTGGTTTTTAAAGCCCTTTACCGCCCGTTACACATCCTGAGTCGACTAAAGTGTTTTTTATGCGATGCTTTTTTAAAACCCTGTTTTGGTGCGAAAGGCTAAAAGCAGCTTTAACCTGCCGGCCGGGCCTGATTCCCATATGGTGGCCTAAATGCTATACTGGACTGGGAAGATTCTGGTCTGAGGTGTATTGGTCGGTTTATTGCCGGCCATACTGATGGTATTGGGACAAGGTGTGAGCAGGGTTTGCTCAGCAGCGGATGGGAGACTGGTTTATGGTAAATCAAGATCGACTGGTGAAAAGCTTCTGTAATCTGGTGGCTACAGCTTCGGTGTCCGGGCGCGAGGGAGCTATGCGGGATCTGCTCATACAGGCTATGCTGGAGCGCGGTCTTAAAGCGACAGAAGATGCCGCGGCCGAAATAGTCAACGGCGAGTCGGGAAACCTGCTGGTGCAGGTGCCGGGAAATACCCCGGGCAAGAAGCTGCTTTTAGCTGCCCACATGGACACAGTTGAGCCTGGAGAAGGCATCAGGGCGGTAATTGAAAATGGCATCATTCGCAGCCAGGGTGACACCATATTGGGAGCAGACGATAAAGCCGCCATTGCGGCCATAATTGAGGCTCTTGATGTAATGCGGGAAAACCGCCTGGCTCATGCCGATCTGGAAATCCTTTTTACCGTAGGGGAGGAACAGGGCCTGAAAGGGGCCAAGGCCTTCGATTTCAGTGGGCTTCAGGCAGAAGCCGGCTATGTCTTGGACGCAGGTGGAGACCCGGGCTGTATCGTGATACAGTCTCCCTGCCAGAATGAGATAGAATACGAGGTATACGGACGGGCAGCTCACGCCGGCATCAATCCGGAAGAGGGCATCAACGCCATTCACCTGGCAGCTAAAGCCCTATCAGCCATGCCCAGCGGGCGTATCGACCATGAAACCACCTGCAATTTCGGCTTGATCAGCGGGGGCAAAGCCCGCAATATAGTGGCCGAATACTGCCATATCAAGGGTGAAGCCCGCAGTTTGTCGCGCCCCAAGCTGGATGAGCTCACCGAGCGCCTGACCCGGACCTTCTGTGAGGAAGTGGAAAAACAGGGGGGCAGGGCTAAAACCGCGGTTACCCTGCTCTACCCCGAGATAAGCCTAAAACCAGATGATGATGTGGTTCGCCTGGCAGCCTCGGCAGCCAGGTCAATCGGGCTTCAGCCGCGTTTGATAAAAACCGGCGGAGGCAGTGATGCCAGTATTATTCACGGCGCCGGTATACCCTGTGTCAACCTGGGGGTGGGCATGCAGAAAGTGCACACCTGTCAGGAATTTATCAAGGTCTCCGACCTCACCACTGTCACCCGGCTCATCCTGGCCATCATACAGCAAGCTATTGAAAAGCAGCCGGATGCCAGCGGTAATTAATGCAGGCTGAGGTGAATATACTCCTTAAGAGGCATTTCTTTAGGCAATTTTTCCAGCCAGGCCAGTATTTGCCCGATGGTACCCTGCATAGCAATTCGGTTAGGCTCTATAAACACCTTCATCATGGTCACCTCTGCTGCAGTATATGCAGGCTATGGAAAATATATACAGGGAGGGTTCGCTATAAATCTCGAGGAGAAAACCATACAATCCAGGTCCGTATTCAAGGGGAGAATAGTTGAAGTCAGGGTGGATAAGGTGCTTCTGCCCGGCGGTGAGGAGAGCACGCGCGAGATCGTCCTTCATGCCGGGGCTGTAGCCATCGTGGCCATCGATGATGATGATAACCTGTACATGGTGCGCCAGTACCGCAAGCCAGTGGAAAAAACCCTGGTGGAGATTCCCGCCGGCACCCTGGAAGAAGGGGAAGATCCGCTGCATTGCGCCCAGCGCGAATTGGAGGAAGAAGTCGGCATGAAGGCCAAACACTGGGAGAAATTGGTGTCTTATTACAGCGCTCCCGGCTTCTGCAATGAACATATGCATCTGTTTTTGGCCACCGGACTGACCCCCGGAACCGTGCATCTGGATGCGGATGAATTCGTGGAAAGGGTCATCATGCCGTTGGATGAGGCCGCCAAAGCCATGGCTAGCGGTGAGATCATGGACGGTAAAAGCATTATCGGCATACAATATTTGTTAAACCGCAGGGCAGCCAGTAGATGAAGTACTATTACGCTGATTTACATATTCACATCGGCTGTGCACAGGGAAAAGCGGTCAAGATCACAGCCTCACGTCATTTGACCCTGCGCAAGGTGCTGTTTGAGGATGCCCCGCGCAAAGGCCTGGATATAGTGGGGATGGTAGATGCAGGCAGCCCCCTGGTCAGCGCTGAAATAAAGTCTTTGCTGGCTGAGGGAGCCATTAAAGAACAGCCGGGAGGCGGATTTCTGGCAGCAAACGGGGTAATGCTGGTGACCGGCTGTGAAATAGAGACCCGCGAAGGCATACATATCATCATTTATCTGCCTGATCTGGGCAGTGTGGCGAAACTGCAGCAGTACCTCATTACCCGGGTGAGCAATCTCAACCTTTCCACCCCGCCAGTCCGCTGCAGCACACTGGACCTAATCAACCTCAATGTGCTGCTGGGCGGGATCCTCTGTCCGGCCCATGTTTTCACCCCCCACAAAGGCATATATGGCTGCTGGACCCGGCGCTGGGCGGATGTTTTAGGAAAGCAGGCCCAATTTCTCAAGGTATTGGAACTGGGCCTG
This sequence comes from Syntrophomonas sp. DTU019, assembly GCA_001512785.1. Lineage (GTDB taxonomy): Bacteria > Bacillota > Syntrophomonadia > Syntrophomonadales > Syntrophomonadaceae > DTU019. Next base: position 9,117 of record LFSQ01000002.1, on the reverse strand, counting down.
AGCGCAGATACCGATATGGCTGACCTGATTGCGGAAACCCGCGGGGTGACCTTTCTGTCCAATTCTGATGCCCATTCCTCGGGCACCATCGGGCGCGAATTCAATCTCCTGCGCATGTCTGGCAAGAATTTCGAGGAACTGCGCCTGGCTTTGCATAAAGCCTCAGGGCGGAAGGTGGCGGCCAATTACGGCCTGGATCCCCTCCTGGGGAAGTACCACCGTACTTATTGCACCAGGTGCCGGCGCATAGCCACAGAAGACGCTCCCGTGCTTGCCTGTCCGGCCTGCGGTGCTCTTGATGTGGTGGTGGGGGTATATGACCGGGTGATGAGCATCAGGGATTATGATGAACCGCATCACCCCATTGGGCGCCCTCCTTATCATTACCGGGTCCCTTTAAAGGATTTGCCCGGCGTCGGTCCCCGAACCCTGCAGCGCTTGTGGCAGGCTTTTCCCAGCGAGATCGATATACTTGAACATGCCCCCTTAGAGCGCATAGCACAGGTCGGTGGAAGCGCTCTGGCCGGTTTGATTATGGCCATGCGCAATGGCCGGCTCAGCATCCGGCCTGGTGGCGGAGGCTATTATGGAAAGGTTTTGAAAGCATATGGAGATTAAAAAACCGGTATATGTGATAGGGCATAAGAACCCTGATGTTGATTCGATTGCTGCAGCAATAAGCTATGCTCATTTTAAGAACTATCAGGCCGGCCAGGAGTATATTCCTGCGGCAGCCGGAGCGATCAACAGCGAAAGCCAGTTTGTTCTGCAGCAGCTGGGTATAGAACCACCCCTGGTGTTGAGCAGTGTAGCCACAACAGCTGAAGACCTTCTGGACGGCCAGTCAATCACCACCAGGGCTGATGTGGATCTGAAGACTCTGGGCGGTTTGATGCGCGAGCAGGCGGTTAAAACCGTTCCCGTGGTGGATGAAGGGGGGAGGTTCCTGGGCCTGGTCACTATCGGCGATATGGCCATGTTGTTCCTGGAACAGCTGGGTGCGGAAACAAACCTTGCCGAAAACCCTGGGATATTAAGCCGCCTGCTGTCCCTGCGGGTGGGCGATATCATGAAAAGCCAGGATTTAGTCCTTTTTGAGAAAGACGACACTATTGAAGAGGTCAGAAGAAGCATGTTGAACAGCCGTTATCGCAACTATCCGGTTGTGGGCGATCAGCATCGTTTTCTGGGCATGATCTCGCGCCACCATCTTTTGGCCATGCGCCGCAAGCAGGTGATACTGGTTGATCATAATGAGAGCAAACAGGCGGTTGATGGGATAGAAGAAGCGGAGATAGTGGAGATTATCGACCATCACCGGGTGGGCGACCTGCAGACCCTTGCGCCGATATATTTTTACAATCAACCGGTTGGTTCGACTTGTACATTAATAGCCGAGCATTTCTTCAACCATGAGGTGCCTCTTGCCAGGAGCTATGCCGGCTTGATGCTGGCCGGGCTGATGACCGATACCATGTTGTTCAAATCTCCCACCACCACTGCCAAGGATCGTATGATCGCCGCCAAATTGGAGCAAATATCGGGACTGAACAGCCTGCAATGGGGAAAAGACATACTGCAAAAAGGGACCTCTTTTCATGAAGAGGATGAGACCAGCATAATAACCTCCGATTTAAAGGAGTACCAGCAGGATCAGCTGCTGTTTGCGGTCGCTCAGGTGGAGATCCTGGAGTTGCACCAGTTGCACCGCCGCCAGCAGGGGCTGCGTCAGGCTATGGAAGAACTGTGCCAGAGCCGGGCTTATGACTTCATGTGTTTGATGGTTACGGCCATTTTGGAAGAATCGACCGAGCTGATCATCGCCGGCCCTCAGGCGGAATTTGTAGAAGAGGCTTTTCGAAGCCAGGCCCGGCAGGGCATCATAACCCTTCCCGGGGTGATGTCCAGGAAAAAACAGGTAGTACCGGTTATTATCCAGCATATCAGGCAAAAACAAATAGTATAGGGTTTTTGGAACAAAATCAAGCCTATCCGGGCAGGCCTGGGAATCGACATCTCAGGCCTTTTTCTTTTTGCATAAAGTTACCATAGCCAAAATATTATGTTACAGGCCTCTTGGGCTGCACGATCACGCCACGGAATATGCCTTGCCAGGGAGACTTAGTGCATGAACTTAAGGCTAAAATTCAGAGAGCACTTCCGCGAAAACCGCATTCAATACTGCATGGTGGCAGCGCTTTTTACATTGGGATTAATAATGGGAGCCTTGAAAGCAGGTGACCTGGAAGGGGGAGTAAAAGAACGCCTGCTGGAAATGATCGATCTCTATCTGGGGGAGCAGCAAGGGGTATACGGCCCCGCCGTTTTTGTCAGCGCTTTGCTCAATCAGGGCCGCTTCATACTGGCCATCTGGGCTTTGGGACTGACCGTGATTGGCATTCCCCTCATCCTGGCAGTGGTTTTCATGCGCGGCTTTTCTTTGGGATTTACAGCCGGGTTCCTGTTTCAGGAAAAGGCTGCTCAGGGGGTGTTATTGACCTTTATTTCGCTTCTCCCCCAAAACCTCATCTATGTTCCGGTTCTGCTGATTGCGTCGGTAATAGCCGTGGATTTCTCGCTCTATATTGTGCGGGGACGCAGCTATAACCGGGCCCCATTGGGGGTCAGCCTGCTGGGGTATACTTCCTTGGTAGGGATGCTGATGCTGGTATTCATGCTGGGGGCTTTTATAGAGGCCTATTTGGTATCCTGGCTTTTAGATAGTTTTATAAAATAACGGGAGGTGTCTTGATTGGTTATTCTGGTTGGAAATTGGAAAAAAAAGCTGATCAAAATTCTTGCTGTAATCGCCTTAATTGCAGTTTTTGCCGCTGCTATGCCGTTGGTGACCGGTCTGCTCTATGAACACGTTCCGGCCATAAGTTCCTGGTTTCAGGATGAGCAGCCCAGCGGAAATCCCATGAGGGTGGAAGACAGTGAAAAGAACACATTCCAGCAGCTGTTGGATCAGTTCGTTTTTAAGCTGCAGGAATTTTATTATGAGGAATAAAGGGGGTGCAGGAAAAGCCTTACAGGGTGTCTAATAAAACAAAAAAATGAAAGCAAAGCGAGCCATGTTAACCTGTCTTGATGCCTTTATAGAATACCTCGAATATGAAAAAGGCCTGTCACCGAACAGCCGGGAGGCCTATCGCCGGGACCTGCTGAAACTGCACGCTTTTTTGCAGAATACCGGTCGCAGCCTTGACCCGGCCGGGCTTAAGAAGCAGGATATCATGGCTTTTTTGACCTGGCTATTGGACCAAGGCCAGGCTCATTCCACTGTTGCCCGCAGCCTTTCCAGCATCAAAGGCTTTTTTAAGTTCCTCCTCCTGGAGGGGCGGGTTACTGACAATGCGGCTCTGGATTTGGAAAACCCGCGCATAAAAAGGCACCTGCCTCAGGTCCTGACAGTGGCCGAAGTGGATCGCTTAATGGAGATGCCCAAAGTGACCACGCCGCGTGGTTTGCGGGATCGGGCCATGCTGGAGTTGATGTACGGAACCGGGATAAGGGTGTCGGAAATGCTGGCCTTAAAGAACAATGATATCAATCTTACCGCGGGCTTTTTGCGATGTCTGGGTAAAGGCCGCAAAGAGAGGATTGTGCCTGTAAACGGCAGTGCCTTGCGCTGGGTGGAGCATTACCTGCAGCACGGCCGTCCCCTGCTGATAAAGAAGGTGGCCCAGGAAGTATTGTTTCTCAATGCCCGCGGCAGTCGTATGAGCCGGCAGGGCTTTTTCAAAATCCTGAGCGGCTATGCGCAAAAAGCTGATCTGAACAAGGATATCACCCCACATACCCTGCGTCATTCCTTTGCCACCCATCTTTTGGAAAACGGGGCTGATTTGCGGGCTGTGCAGGAGATGCTGGGACATGCTGACATTTCCACCACACAGATATACACTCATTTGACCCGCTCGCGACTGCTGGAGGTATATCAGCTCTATCATCCCCGGGCTTGAGGCCGGGCCGCCAATGCGGGGCGGGTTTTGGGGCAAGCTATGGGCAGCGACAATGCTGTGATATGATGGGCTGACACTATTAGACCAACCGAGGAGGTTTGTGATGAAGAGAAGGGCTATACTGATCGTCCTGGACGGGGTGGGCATTGGGGCTGCTCCGGATGCCGCACTGTACGGGGACGAGGGCAGCAACTCGCTGGTCAATACCGCTGCGGCTTTAAACGGATTGCAGCTTCCCAATTTGAGCCGGCTGGGACTGGGGCATCTGGCCGACATTAAAGGGGTAGAGGCGCAACCAACCCCTATTGGGGCTTTTGGCGTGATGGAACCGGCTTCTCAAGGCAAAGACAGCACTACCGGGCATTGGGAACTCATGGGGGTGTTACTTAAGCAGCCTTTTCCTACTTATGAGCAAGGCTTTCCGGAGGAGATTATAAAAACCTTCGAAGAGCGGATCGGCCGCAAGTGCCTGGGCAATGTGGTGGCTTCAGGCACCGAAATTATCGAGCAACTGGGGAGCGACCATATGAAAACCGGCTGCCCCATAGTATATACCTCGGCGGACAGCGTGTTTCAGATCGCAGCCCACGAGGAGGTTGTTCCTTTAGATGAACTGTATGCCATGTGCGAGACCGCCCGGGAACTGCTTAAGGGCGAACATGCCGTAGGACGGGTTATTGCCCGCCCTTTCACCGGACAGGCCGGGGACTTCAAACGCACCAGCAACCGTCACGATTATTCTCTGGCCCCGCCCCGCAACATACTGGATTTTATTATCGAATCCGGCCAGAAAGTAATTGGGATAGGCAAGATCAAGGACTTGTTTGGAGGCCGCGGGGTAAGCGACAATCGTCCCACTACCGGCAATGAGCATGGCATTGAATTGCTGCTGTCAGCCATAGGCGATGGGGAAGGCAGCCTGATTTTTGCCAACCTGCTCGACTTCGATCAGGTTTACGGACACAGGAACAATGTGCTGGGATACGCAGAGGCCTTGACCCGCTTCGACAAAGCCCTGGGGGAGATTTTGGCGCTGATGCACAGCGAAGACCTGCTGTTCATTACTGCCGACCACGGCAATGACCCCACTACCCCCAGCACCGACCATTCTCGCGAATGTGTGCCCCTTTTGGTATACGGACCGGCTTTCCCCGGGAATGTCAACCTGGGGCGGCGCCGTGGTTTTAGCGATGTCGGCCAGACTATAGCCGAGCACCTGGGCATACCGGTGGAAGGGCTGGCCGGGCAGAGTTTCTATGCTGAATTGAGGGGAGCATCATGAACTACTACGATTTGATCCTGAAAAAGCGCGACGGATTAAAAATGAGCCGGGACGAAATCGAATATGTGGTGAAAGGCATCAGCGATGGCTCCATGCCGGATTACCAGGTTGCTGCCTGGGCCATGGCGGTGTATTTCCGGGGGATGGACAGTGAAGAAACCACCTGGCTGGCGGTGGCTATGGCCAACTCCGGCGAACAAATGGACCTGTCTGCTGTTAAGGGCATAACTGTAGATAAACACAGCACCGGCGGTGTGGGTGACAAGACAACCCTGGTGGCCATTCCCATAGCTGCCGCCGCCGGGGTGCCGGTGGCCAAGATGTCCGGGCGCGGCCTGGGCCACACCGGCGGCACTATTGACAAATTCGAGTCCATTCCCGGATTTCAGGTGGAAAGAAGCTATGCCGAGTTCATCCGGCAGGTTAACCGGGTGAAGGCCGCGGTTATTTCGCAGTCAGGCAATCTGGTGCCGGCCGATAAACGCCTCTATGCCCTGCGCGATTTGACCGCTACGGTAGACAGCATTCCTCTCATCGCCTCCAGCATAATGAGCAAGAAGCTGGCCTCCGGAGCCGCCGCCATAGTGCTGGACGTGAAGGTGGGGCAGGGGGCTTTCATGAAGGATCTTCCCTCCGCCCGGGCTCTGGCTGAGTTGATGGTGGCTATCGGCACAGGAGCCGGCAGAAAAATGGTTGCAGTTTTAACCGACATGGAACAGCCCCTGGGCAATATGGTTGGCAATGCCCTTGAGGTAAGGGAAGCCATGGATACCCTGCGAGGGCAGGGGCCCCGGGATTTGAAGGAACTCTCCCTGCACCTGGCCGCAGAAATGATCCTCCTGGGCGAGAAGGCCGGCACTTTCGAAGCCGCCATGAGCCAGGCTGTGGATATGCTCAGCTCCGGAGCGGCTGCGGACAAACTCCGCCAGATGGTGGCCTGGCAGGGCGGAAGCTGGGATGAAGAGAAGCCCGCTTACGGGCTGCCCGAGGCTGACTGTAAACAGGAGGTATATGCCTCTGAGAGCGGATTTGTTCAAGGCATCGACGCATTTGCCATCGGCCGCGCAGCTATGTACCTGGGTGCCGGGAGGGAGAGTTTGAGCGATGTAATCGACCATGCGGTTGGGGTGGAACTCTTGAAAAAACGCGGGGACAGGGTAGATAAGGGTGAACCCCTGGCCATAATGCATTACAACCGTTCTGAACGGATGAACACCGCCCGGGAATTGATAACACAGGCCTTTCAGCTGGGCAGCTCGGCACTGCCCCCGATACCGTTGATACTCGATGTTATTCGCGGAGCATGAAGGCAGCCTGACAGAACAGCAGCATCTGGTGGATACTTGCTGACCAGCCACCGTGTGGTTAAGCCTTGCGATGAGGATGGGGTCGAAATATTTGCTTTCAGTTGGAATAAAGCAGGTCGGGCAGCTGCTTTACCTGGTCAGCCAACCGGCCTGAACCAGGCTGAAGCCATGTACAGAACCAGGTCCGGCGGTTTTGGAGAATTCGATAGTAAAGTCAAGACCGGTCCTGTCCTGGCTGAATTGCGCTATATATTTCACTATTGTGGCCTGCGGGTACACTGTAGTGCTGAAATGACTGATTGACTCATAGATCCCGTAGCTTGCCCTGATACTCTGGCTGAGCCGGTGAAACTCCGCTTCGGAAAAGGTATCAAGCATATGTTCATCGAAATGCATGGCGAAGGCGGTGTAATCATCCTGGCTGAGAGCCGTCAGCATCTGTTCGGCGATGGGGTCGGCATGGTTTCTGATCAGGGTTTCTTCATCCAAAGCAGGCCTGCCCAGACAAACGGCCAGTATAACAAAGATCGCCAGTACCGTAAAAGTGAAATACCTCAATATTTTTGCTCCTTCCATATAAAAGCTGAAACGGCTTGATTTGAGCCATCCAGTTGCCTTCTGCTCAAAATCGATCCTCATAGAGGTTTTAGCCCGATCCGGCTCTCGGCCCGGCAGCCTTTCCTGCAGCTCATGGTGTAATGCTAAATATATCCATTAATTCAAGTATACCATACCTCTTTTTTACCCGCTCAACCCTTAGCATAATACCCTCTTTCCCTAAATATAATCTAATAATGAACGTCTGGGGAGGTATAGCCTGCTATGAAAATAGGCAGAAATTGTGCCTGGATGATGTTGTGCGCTTTCATCATTCTTCTGTGGTCCCCTGCGGCAGTAAGGGCTGAAACGCTGGATATCAAAGCCGAATCGTACGTTTTGATGGATGCTGATTCCGGCCAGGTGCTCTTGGCGCACAATGAACATGAGAGAATGGCACCTGCCAGTATGACCAAATTGATGACTTTGATTCTGGCCGCTCAGGATCTGGAAGCGGGGAAAGCGTCACTGACGGACATAGTGGTTACCAGCGAGAATGCCTGGAAAATGGGAGGCTCTCAGATCTATCTGGAGCCCGGTGAAAAAATGAGCCTGGAGGAGATGTTGATTGCGATTGCGGTGGGATCGGCCAACGACGCTTGTGTAGCTGTGGCCGAACATCTCGAAGGCAGCCATGAAGCCTTTGTTGAGCGCATGAACCAAACCGCTCAGGAAATGGGCCTTAAGAATACCCATTTCGTCAATTCCTATGGACTGTCTGCCGAAGGCCATTACACCTCGTCCTATGACATGGCGGTCATAGCCCGGCATGCGCTGCAGTATCCTAAGATTCTGGAGTACTGCGCGATCAAAGAATACGATCTGCGCAATGGGGAGTTCAAGTTGTGGAATACCAACAAGCTCTTGTGGTGGTTTCAGGGTACAGATGGCTTTAAGACCGGCTGGACCAATGAGGCCAAATACTGCCTGGCCGCAACCGTGAAACGAGATGGGCTGCGCCTGATCGCAGTAGTGATGGCTTCACCGGAGCCGCGCGGCCACTTCAGCGACAGCATGGTGTTGTTCAACTACGGTTTTGCCAAACATGCATATAAGAGCTTCTTTGAAAAGGGCAATGTTTGTGGAACGGTCAAGGTGGGCAAAGGTGTGGTGGACAGCATTGAGGTAGTGGCTGCTGCTGATGTTGGCACCATCTGCCTCAAAGGTGAGGAAAAGTCCCTTTCCTACAGCCAGGTGCTGCCCGACTATATCGATGCTCCCATATTAAAAGGCCAGAAAATCGGAGAAATTCAGATTTATAAGGATCAGCTCTTAATAAAGCAGGTTGATCTGGTAGCTGCCCAGGATGTGCCTCAGGCGGGGGCAGTAAAGGAAATACTCAAGCTTCTTCAGGGGGTATTCCTCATAAGATAGCTTACTGATATGGAATTTGCCAGTGAGGACGGTCCTTTTGGTGATAGCTGGGCCGTCCTTTTCTGTCGCCCTGCCGGCAGACTATGGCCTTGGTTTTGATACCCGTTCCGTTTACGAGCCTTCTCGACTGGCCAACTTCGCCTTTTTTATCCTTTATGGCGAATCCCCGCCTTATAAGCTGGAATTTTGTGGAAGGAATGCCGGGCATGGTGTAGAATGAACTGAATAGTATCCTGTCAGCAGGGGGAGAAGCAGAATGGGCCTGGAATTCAAAAGAGTTCGCAGTACTCTAGTGGTACGGGTTTCGGGTGAAATGGATATGCTCATTGCGGATAAAATGCGCGCCGAAATAGATAAAAGGATAGATGATAAAAACATTAAGAACCTGGTGCTAAACCTGGAAAAAGTGACCTTTATGGACAGCTCCGGCCTGGGTTTGATAATCGGGCGTTACAAAAGGATTAGTGCCAAGCAGGGCAGAATGTTTATTGTTGGTGCCAGGCCACAGGTGGAAAAGATATTGTTTTTTTCTGGAGTAAATCGCCTGGTGCCTTTATATAAGAACGAGCAGGAAGTGATCAATATTTAGGAG
>LFSQ01000104.1 GCA_001512785.1 Syntrophomonas sp. DTU019 | reverse complement strand
GTGACCACGCCGGCACCTACGGTGCGGCCGCCCTCACGAATAGCGAAACGCAACCCCTGCTCGATGGCTATGGGGGTGATCAGCTCTATCGACATCTGCACGTTGTCACCCGGCATTACCATCTCTACTCCTTCGGGCAGCTGGATGACCCCGGTCACATCAGTGGTCCTGAAGTAGAACTGCGGCCGGTATCCGCTGAAAAACGGGGTGTGTCTGCCACCTTCGTCTTTGGTCAATACGTATACCTCCGCATTGAATTTGGTCAACGGCTTGATGCTGCCCGGCTTGGCCAATACCATGCCTCTTTCCACTTCTTTGCGGTCTACGCCCCTTAACAATGTGCCTATGTTGTCCCCTGCCTGAGCATAGTCCAACAGCTTCCTGAACATCTCTACACCGGTGCATACTGTCTTTCTGGTCTCTTCGCGCATGCCTACGATCTCTACTTCATCTCCAACCTTTATCGTACCGCGTTCCACCCTGCCGGTGGTCACAGTGCCGCGTCCGGTGATGGTGAATACGTCTTCGATCGGCATCAGGAAGGGTTTGTCTACCGCTCTCTCCGGTAACGGAATGTAGTTGTCAACTGCATCCATCAGTTCCCAGATGTGCCCGCACCATTCGCATTCACGGCTGCCGCATCCGCATTCTAATGCCTTTAAAGCCGAACCTCTCACTACCGGCAGGTCGTCTCCGGGAAATTCATAGAAGCTCAACAGCTCGCGCACTTCCATTTCAACCAGTTCCAGGAGCTCTTCATCATCCACCATGTCGATCTTGTTGATGAATACCACGATGTAGGGCACTTCCACCTGCCTGGACAGCAGGATGTGCTCTCTGGTCTGCGGCATGGGGCCGTCTGCTCCCGACACTACCAGTATGGCTCCATCCATCTGCGCTGCTCCGGTGATCATGTTCTTGATATAGTCGGCATGGCCCGGGCAGTCCACATGGGCATAATGCCGGTTATCGGTCTGATACTCCACATGGGAGGTATTGATGGTGATGCCTCTTTCCTTCTCTTCAGGGGCCTTGTCTATTTCAGCATATGACGTCGCTTTCGCTCCCCCAACCTTGGACAATACCAGGGTTATGGCTGCTGTCAGAGTCGTCTTGCCATGGTCGATGTGCCCGATGGTCCCGATGTTTAAATGGGGTTTCGTCCTTTCGAATTTAGCCTTTGCCATCTGTTCTCTCACCTTTCC
>LFSQ01000077.1 GCA_001512785.1 Syntrophomonas sp. DTU019 | reverse complement strand
TCAGGCTTTGCCTGATGCCAGAACTCTGTTAATCCCAGCCAAATAGTCTCTGGCTTGTTCTCCCTTTTTTACAGGGCCTGATTGGCTTATATCAAGTCGCCTTGATACAGTTCCAACCTTTTCGCACTTATCTTCTTGCTGTTCAGTTTTATCAGAACCTTTCCCCTCTTGGGGATCTTACAGTCAGCCTTCTTACTAATTATATCCGGCTTTCCTGCACCGCGCCCACCGCTTTCCTGCTATGGCGCAACACATATATTATCATTGTCCCTGATAGATGTCAAGAACCTAAATAAATTGCCTATCCGTTAATAAATACTCCTCACAGCAGATGAGGAGCCTTTATCTTTATATTACTATAAAATACACTATTGTGCCGCTCTTTTCTTCTTGGCCTTCTTTTCGATATATATGGCTGCGTCTGGACAGATCATCTCACATAAAATGCAGGCGATACAGCTATCCTCATCTTTGGGTTTCACCGTAGGGGTACCATATACCCCTAGTTTCTCGGACCAGATCAGGACATCATTGGGGCATTTCTCCTTACACAATCCGCATCCTTTACAAAACTGGGGAAAGATGTGAAAGACCGCCCTGTCCATATCTGTGGAAATAGGCTTTATCTCTTTAGGCATGTACCTCTACCCCTTCCTGTAATGATGCTTCAGCCATTTCTTTTCCTATTTGCAGGGCTTTAAAATTCAGCTCTTTCAAATTCGGGTCTTTTTCGAACTTGTAACCCAGCTTGTGTACCAGGGCTTCTTGGGCGGCCTCAAAGGATACTATTTTGGTCAGTCCAATAGCTGCCCCCATGATAATAATATTGAATACCCGGGGATGTAGTTTATTATTGGCTGTTTCAACGGCAGGTATGCCGATAATCTTCCTGGCTTTTTTGGGAAATTCAGCTTCGGGTACGGGATAACTGTTGTCATACACAAAGATGGTGTTTTCGTCAGCGTATCCCGCTGTACGGCCAATAGCCCGTTCACTCAGGGCAATAACCACATCGGCCTTGTTGAATTTGGGAGCCCCGATGCGCCGGTCGCTGACTTGCAGGAAGGCTATGGATACACCGCCCCTTTGCTCCAGGCCAAAGTTAGGGATATATATGGTTTGCATATTTTGATTGTAAGCGGCTTCCGCCATTATTTCGGCGATGGCTTGAACCCCTTGACCGCCTTCTCCTGCCAGGGCAATTCTTATCAAGGACATTTATTTATCCCCCTTTCCCAGAGGATTCTTTAACTCCCCAACCGGGAAGTGTTTTTCCATCTCATCTTCCAGAAAATGCAAGGTCTGTTGGGCATTGGTCCTCCAGTTGGTGGGGCAGGTGGATAATACCTCAACAAACGAAAATCCATTACCTTCAATCTGATTGCGCAGGGCGTTTTTGATAAAGCGTTTCAACTGGCGGTAGTTGGATACGGTAGCCCTGGCGATATAAGCACTATCCTGAGTCAAGGCACTCAGAAATTCCGGCCCTTTGGTAGGATATCCGGTAAGCTCGGTATCCCTGCCGTAGGGAGTAGTCTCCGTTTTCTGGCCTGGCAGGGTGGTAGGAGCCATTTGCCCGCCTGTCATACCATAGTTAGTATTGTTGACCAGTATCAATGTCACCTTTTCATTGCGCACCGCGGAATTGAGCAGGTGCTGGGAACCAATGGAATAACCTCCCCCATCGCCCATATATCCTATGGTAATTAAATCGGGACGGCCGCGCTTAATTCCAACCATTACCGGTGTGGTTCTGCCATGATGAGTCTGGGTGCTGTCACAATTAAAAAAGTTCCATGATAACAGCGAGCACCCTATATCACAACCAAAGACGGTTCTATCCAGTATATCCAGTTCGTCAATTACCTCGCCCAGGGCTTTCAAAACGATACCGTGCCCGCATCCAGGGCAAAACTTATGCGGTTTGGAGGGTAAATACCACGATTTTGGAACTGCCGGTGATACGGTCATTTTGAAATAAACCCCCTTCCTATATAATGCCTTTAACTTTAGTGATAATATCGTAATCTACAATGCCAACACCGGGCATAAACAACCCTTCAATAGGTATGGTTTCACCGTAAATCTCCTGACGGATCAGCCGGTACAGCTGCCCGTAGGCCGATTCCGCCACCAGCATCTTTTTAGCCCCGCTTTTAGCTATGGCATCGCGCAACTGCTGCTGGGGGAAGGGGCGCAGGGTGATGGGTCTGAAATAGCCGGCTTTTATACCCTGAGCACGCAGGGCTTTCACCGCATCATCGGCGGCTCTGGATACCACCCCATGTGAGACGACAATTATGTCGGCATCATCGCATTCCTTCTCTTCATACTCGATTATCTCGGGGATGATGCGCTCGTAATCAGCGGCATGCCGCATCACTACTTCATATAATTCCTCTTCCAGACTGTAGATGTTGCATAAATGTGCGGGGTCCCGGTTTTCTCCAATATGTCCTGGCTTGCCAACCAGCGGATAAGGAGCAACCATTTCAATCCCCCGCTCCCGGGGTTCATATATGGTCAGGGGCTCTCTCATTTTGGCCTGGTACCCATCCCCCATGATGAAGGTAGGAAAGCGGTATTTCCAGGCTGAATTAAACCCCTTTATCACATAGTCGAATATCTCCTGATGAGTAGCTGTGGAATAAACTATGCGGTGGCCTTCACCGTTTCCGCCGAAGGTGGTCAGAGTAACCTCTTGTTGGGAATATACTACGGTGCCAGATGAAGGGCCACCACGTTGTTGAATGACTGCTACCAGAGGCAAGCGCATGGCTTCTGCCATGCCGAAGGGCTCTTGCATGAGGACATTACCGGGGCCAGCCGTCGCGGTGAAGGCCTTTCTCCCGGCCTGAACAGCTCCACACACCGTGAATCCGGCTGATATCTCGTCTTCAGTCTGTAGGAATTCGCGGCCATATTTGGGAGCCAGGCGAGTCCAGTAATGCATGATCTCGTTTTGCGGTGTAATGGGATACCCAAACATGATCTCGGCTCCTGCAGCCAGAGCAGCCCAGGTTACAATTTCATTACCTGTCATAAATGCTTTTTTGCTTTCTCCAATTACTGCTTGCATGTTGTCGTAAGCACCTCCCATTCCATATCAGTTGTGGCTTTTTTACCTCCACATAGCGCCGGGCATATACCTCTTGATATACTTGACCGGCACAGGAAAACATCCCTGGGGGATTTGATCCCTCAATCTTTCTTCAACCGCTACATACTCTACTGGCAAGCCCATCTGCTGAGCAGCAGCAAAAACGATTTGGTTAGCATTTAGCACCAGTTCTGCATCTGTCTCATCCCCTAAATGGCTGTTAGCAATGACCGCATCAACACGCCCCAGGCTATGCAGGTATTCTACGATTCTATCCCGGGAGTTAGTCATTGGCCGCAGAGAATTAAGCACTGCCAGGATTCTCAAATGTGGAGATTCAAAAGCCCCCTCCACCAGATTGAGGGTTTGCGCTCCCATGACGCCGTAACCCACATCCAGAATAATATCCCCTTCGCGCCATAAAGCCCAGCGAGCCTGTGGGGTCAACATCGCCCCGGTCTCACCCAGACCGAAAGCCTCCTCACTGTCTAACCCGATTACTTCCAGCCCTTTTTCCTCCAGAAGCCTTTTTAAAGGCCTCAAGGTATAAAATGGTTCAACCGTATCCAGATCTACGAGAACTACCTGGTGCCCCTGCTGTTTCAATTCCAGTGCGCGATTGATTGCCAGCTCGCTTTTACCGCTGGCGTATTCCCCTATGTAAGCCTCGATGATTCTATCGGTGTGGGACTGAAACCGGAACACCTCCTAAACAAGTAATAGTATTAGTATAAAGTAGGGGTAATTGTGCGTCAATAATTTCTAATTGTTATACAAATATTACTCACATTGAGCAATATATGTTATCACCGTTTCAGGCTGATTAACAAACAGTAATATTATTCCCCAATCCCTGTATTTTAGCTAACCCCGGTTAAAGCCACAAAAAAAGAGGCCGATCCAGCCTCCAAAGATCATCAACCCGGGTTCGCTCATTTGAGCAGGTATTGGAAAGCGACCAGCAACAATACCCCCGGAACACCTAAAAAGCCAGCAATCAGAATAGTAATGATATTTATCGGTATATAAAATGCAAAATAACTGGCTACATAGTTAAAAATCATCAACAATACCAGGCCTACCACGGAGTTTAAGACCAGCTTCCACAGCAGTTGAATCGGCTTGAAAAACATCCTCAGCATGAAATAGAGGATTAGCGCTACTATGATTCCTGCAATTAAAACATTGATACCGGGCATATGACTACCCCCTGCCATCCATATGGGATTTATCTTCACGGGTTTGGCCGGCTTGCTGCTTGGCTTGTTTGATCAGGAAATCATAGCGCTTCTCTGCGGCTTTGAGGTTATATACCGCACATTCGATCAAATCCGGATCCTCAGCCCGGGAAAACAGATTATAGGCCGAATCCAGCTCCTTTTTGGCCTGTGCAAGCATCTCTTCGGCTCCGTAAGGATTGCTGATAGGCTCCTCTTTCATGCAGATCAATTCTTTGGTTTTGGCCCAGATTTTACTGGCTATTCCCACCGAATCCCTCCTGGCAAAGGCTTAAGAGCGTTTTTACTTCCATCTTATGCCAGGAGGCGGTTTTATATGTCAGATAGGTCAGATTTCTTTGCGGCCTTCTATAGCCTTACGCAGGGTAATCTCATCAGTATACTCGATATCCCCGCCCACCGGAAGGCCATGGGCCAGGCGGGTGATGCGCACCGGGTAGGCAGCGGCCAGGCCGGCAATATACCGGGCCAGGACCTCTCCGTCGATATCAGGATTCAAGGCCAGAATCAGCTCTCTTATCTCCCCCCCCGACAGTTTGTCGAGCAATGGGGCAAGGTCAATATCTTCCAGGCGGTTGCCTCCCATGAGACTAAAGGCTTTGTTAATCACATAGTATTGCCCCCGGTATCCGCTGCGCTCTATCGCCATTACATCGCTGGCTTCTTCAGCTATGCACAACAAGCTCTTATCCCGCGTGGAGTCACGGCAGATCACGCAAGGATCGGCTTCGGTCAAATAACCGCACTGGCTGCAGGGTCGAACCGAGGTGCGCGCCTCAATGATAGCCTCGGCCAGTGCCTGCGCTTGGGCTTCAGGCACCTTTAGCAGGTGCAAAGCCAATCTCTGTGCAGTCTTGGGGCCAATAGTAGGCAGCTTTTGCAGCTGTTCGATCAAGTTTTCCAAAGCACGTGTCAATCTCATCATAAGTCATCCTGTCACATGATTTATAAGAGCAGTCTGCACCTGAGCTAATTAACAAGACTGCCGTTCGGTCATCCTGTCAATTATTTGTAAGAGCAACCCTTTACAGCCCGGGAATGTTGAATCCCCCGGTAATCTTGGCCATCTCTGTGGATACCATCTCCTGCGACTGTTTGATCGCTTCATTGACAGCGGCTATAATCATATCTTCCAGCAGTTCCACATCATCAGGATCCACAGCTTCCGGGGCAATTTTAAGGCTTAAGATCTCCTGTCGCCCATTGATCCGCACGGTAACCGCTCCGCCTCCCGAGCTGACTTCCAGCTCCCGCTGACGCAGTTCTTCCTGCATCTGCACAATCCTTTCCTGGACTTTGCGGGCTTCCTTCATCATCTTGTTCATGTTGCCCCCCATGGGATTGAACTTCATCTTTATTCCTCCTTATTCCTTGATTTCAACAATATCCTCGCCAAATACATCCAGGGCTTTCTTTACTAACGGATCCTGGACCGCATCATCCTCAAGGTAGACCAGCTTTACAGCCGTTGAGCGACCCCAGACCTCTTTGGCTGATTCCTCCAGTATGCCTGCATTGGCCTCTTCTTCCAACTTTTCTTTATGGAATTTATAGGCCTTTTTAAACCCAATGGTGACCACCTGATCTTTATATCCAAGCAGTTTACCCTGAGCCAGGAGGGCATGAGTAGGTATCTTCTTTTCTTTTACCAGGGCCAGCAGCCTGGTCCAATCCTGGGCAACTGATTTGTCATCGCCCCCGGCAGTTCTCCGGACCTTAGCCTTTTCCTCCGCGGCTGCGCTCGGTGCCTTTTTTGCAGGCCTGGGGGATTCGGTTCTGGTTGCTTTTTGAGTGGTTCTGGTCTCAACCGGCTGCTTCGCTCCTGGTAGGGCGAGCAGTTCCAGGAAGGCCATTTCCAATTGAAAACGGTTGCCTTCACTAAATCGCAGGCGATCAGCCCCGGACATCAGCAGGTTCAAGGCTTTGATAATCTGTGCCGGCTCGGTCTTGTTGCGCAGCTTATCCAGGTAAGGCCGGGCTGAATCGGTAACCACGGCGAATTCCGCCTCTGCCCCTAATAGCGAATAAACCAGGAGATCACGCAAATACAACACTGCTTCACGAGCGATCTGCTGGACTTCTTTGCCCTCCTTTAGGGCCTGTCCCAGCATTTCTATCACCATGCCGACATTACGAGAAAACACCGCTTCCATCAAGCGGCTCAGATATATGTCATCCACCAATCCCAATACATCAAGAACCGCGTTTTTATCAATCTCGCTCCCTTTGTAGGAATAAACTTGGTCCAATGCGCTCAAAGCATCCCGGAGTCCGCCGTTAGCCCGCCGGGCAATCAATTCCAGGGCCTCTGCCGACACAGTCATGTGATTGCTCAAGGCCACCTTCTTTAGGCGTTCCACAATCTCTTCTGCCGTGAGGCGGCGGAAATGATAGCTCTGGCAGCGGGACAGAATAGTGGCCGGAATCTTCTGCAGTTCAGTAGTAGCAAGGATGAAAATTACCGAATCAGGGGGTTCTTCCAGGGTTTTTAGCAGGGCATTAAAAGCCTCTGTGGTCAGCATATGCACTTCATCAATTATGTAAACCTTCTTTTTTCCCTGAGCCGGCAGCATGCGCACTTTTTCCCGCAAATCGCGTATTTCATCTATGCCGCGATTGGAGGCGGCATCTATTTCTATCACATCCATAAAGTTCCCCTGCAGTATGTCTACACAAGCAGGACATTTGTTGCACGGTTCGCCCTGATCAGGATGAGCACAATTCACCGCCCGGGCAACGATTTTTGCAATACTGGTCTTGCCGGTACCTCTTGGGCCGGAGAATAGATAGGCATGAGATATGCGCCCCTGCTGCAGTGCGTTCTGCAGCGCCCTGACGGTTTTCTCCTGGCCGACTACCTCCGAAAACCTCTGCGGGCGCCAGGTTCTATACAAGGCCATATAGGACATCGATTTTCAACCCCTTTCTGGCCGCTACCATCATCATGATTCCACTAAAAAGTAGATTCTTGAAAACACCAGGCTTTCCTGCTGTAAAATCAAAAACAGCAGGTAGCCTCCTGCCGTCAATCTATAAGAAATACCATTAAATTATGCCGTGCACCTGGCCTCGAATATACCCTCCAAGCGTTGCCACAGTAGTTAACTCCATCCAGGCTTCCCTCCGTCACATGAGATGGATCTCTTAGTGCTGCTTCCTTCCGGACCTGACACGGTTCAAGATGTCTCATTGCGCAGGACCCAGATTTCGACGTCACTTACTGCAGACAGACCTCACAGGATATACCCTCGGCTCAGGAATTCGACCCTGCTGTAGCGGGTTGCAGGTTACAGGGCACCGCTAATTCCCCATCTAGCACGGCAATTCTATAAATGGGCTACTAAACCAGCCCTTTTTCTCTACACAACCTCACATAGTGGGGCAGGTTCAAATTATAACATGAAAATCATACAATAGCAATTGCGTACCCCGACCAGGTCTGTGTCAAGGTTTAGTAGGAGAAACTCCTGGTCTTAGTTAATAAATATCTATCTTAAG
>LFSQ01000032.1 GCA_001512785.1 Syntrophomonas sp. DTU019 | reverse complement strand
GCTGAAGTAATTCTGAGTCGATGGTAACATGGTATTGAGCCATTGCAAGGTCACCTCCGGTTGTGGTTTGTTTCGTCACTTACCATTCTAAACCAGAGGCCTTGTCTTGGCTCTTCATTTTACACAATTATATGGACTCAACTAAGCAAGCGATTGACTAATATTTTATGCCGTGCAAAAAAAGTTTATACCAATATAATAAATAACAATCATGTCATATTTAAGCATTATTTGTGGTATAAAAACGACAAAATAAGTCAAAATATCTAAAGGGGATAGCCCAATCAATATCAAAGTACCAATATATGGGACATTACATAGATAAAGGGGAATACATGGCAAAACCCAAGAGCAGGGATTGGACCGAATCCAATCGAGTTCTCAATTTTAGGCTTTATTCAGCCGAAAAAATCATACCTGCCGATTCGACTGAACCGCTGGCTGTCAGTACGAATATCCACAGTGATATCGATCCTCGGGAACGATGGGAGTTGAGCGAGGCTCGCTATGAGCATGTGGTTTCCAATCAGGAGTGCCTGGTTTGTCGGACCGACCCGGACGCAACGATTATCTTTGTCAATGAGGCCTTCTGTCGTTATTTCGGGGGAATCCCAGGCGACTATATCGGGCGCAGCTTCCTGGCTCTGGCTGCGGAAATGGATCGACAGGGCATAAAAGATATCTTCCAGTCATGCCGTGCCAGCAATGCTGCCGGGACTTACACCTGGCGGTTTGTGAATATGCAGGGTGAGCTTAGCTGGATGCCCTGGTCCATTAAGCCTTTGTATAACAAATCGGGCCTATTGGTTGAACTGCAGCTGGTAGGCCGCAATGCCGGGGCTCAATGGCAGATGCAGGAAGCGTTGCGTGAGTATAAGGCCTGCTGTCGAACCATTTTTGAAAATACCGGCGCAGCCATGATAATGTTTGGGGAAGACGGGCTGATTATCCTGGCCAATGCAGAATTTGAGCATCTGTGCGGCTGCAGCAAGGATGAAATAGAAGGGCGTCCGTGGACGGAGTTCCTCCTCTGCAATGATTTGAAGCAAATTAAACGCTGTGAACAGCTGCTGTCATTAAATGTAGAAACTCCTCCGCTCAGGTTTGAGAGCAGGGTCAGGAATCGACACGGACTAACAAGAGATGTCATGGTGAGCATAACCCTGATACCGGGCAAAAGCCACCGTGTAGCCTCTATAGTGGACATAACGGAACGAAAGCAGATGCAGGAGAAACTGCTGCGCCTCAATCGGCTCAACCTGGTAGGGGAATTCGCTGCCTGTATCGGCCACGAAGTGAGAAATCCCATAACCAGCATACGCGGGTTTTTGCAGATGATGGGACAGAATCAGCGCTATGCGGCGGAACGCGACTATTTCGACCTCATGATTGATGAAATTGACCGGGTCAATATGATCATCACCGAATACTTGTTGATGGCCCGGGAAAAAAAGGCCGATCTTAAACCTGCCTGCCTCAATCACATTCTTGAGAGCATCTATCCGTTGTTAAATGCCGATGTCCGTTCACAGGACAAAGAGCTGCAGCTTGAGTTGGGCGAAGTGCCGATGCTGATGTTGGACGAAAAGGAGATCCGCCAGCTGGTGCTTAACCTGGCGCGAAATGGCCTGGAGAGTATGCACTGCGGCGGCGTCCTGACCATTCGCTCCGCTGAGCGCAGCGGCCAGGTGGTTTTGGAGGTTATCGATCAGGGTGCCGGAATACCCGGAGAGATCATGGATAAGATCGGGGTTCCTTTTTTCACCACCAAAGACAATGGCACAGGACTCGGTTTATCGGTTTGCCACAACATTGTCAAACGTCATCAGGCCTCTATAGAGGTTGAGTCGGGTTCTCACGGCACCTGTTTCCGCGTTCGCTTTAATCCGCAGCTTGAGCAGCCTATGTCTTAAGCCGACCCATTTTTGGTCCGTACGGAGGTATCCAGGCTCTGCTCCTATGCGCTTTTTTGCCCGTTAAGCGGGTAACAAACTGGAGAAGTTGGACTTGCATAAGAGAGAGTAAAAACAAAACCCTCGCCACACGCGGGGGTTCACTAATCTCTTCTATCTTAACTTCTTCCACTTCCTGATTTTACTGCGGAAGGACTTGAACGGAGCAACCGTGTTAATGTGTACCCATTTTCACACCGGCCAATTAGATGGTGTAGAAGACGCCCATTTGCGACTGCCTGCGGTGAAAACATCTTCTTCCGTAAATCCGTCAAGCCACTGAACAAAATCAAGGACTTTTTCTTTAAATAAGTCTTGTAATTCAGCCAAGGAGTATGTAGAAAACCTGTCATAAAAGCTTTGATATAGCCCTCCTAATTTGTTCCATTTGTAACCCTCACAAGGGGTAACAACCTGTTTTCCTTCCGCTTCGTCCCTGTCCCATTTCATGACCAAATCGAGCCATCCCAGCTGATAAGCTATCATTTGCGCGGGCGTTCGGTCTACACCGTCAATTAGCTTATCCTTATCAACCTCTTCAACATCTACAAACTCATTGATAAAAAGCTTGGCTGTCTTTTCAATCTCCGTAATCAGAGCTTGCTTGCTTTTATAATCCTGCACAACGTATCATCCTTTTCTATTTCATTGTTGGCTTAATACTCGTTTACACCATATTATAACAATTATGCAGAAAAAGGCTGATCGTCCCGGGATGTGTCAAAGATGGTGCACAGTACAAGGAAATCCGTCCCTTCCCGGGGGCGGGGAATCTTAAGAATGTGCAATAAAAGAGGGGCGTGGCCATTGAATTAAAATGATCTTTTGCAAATGTAGGAAACCTATATCTTAAATTCACTATTGCCAATAAAATGTGCCAGTTTTCCAAAGTGAAGGCAAATTAATTCAAGTTGTCCATCAAGGTATAGGTTTTCACATTCGTGAGGAGGCAAGTGCCGAAACTCTTGATAACTAATAAACGAAGGCTGAATAAGAGTTACATTAGGTGTTTTTAAGAAAATCATATTCAACAATTTATCAGAGGGTGGGCGAGTGTTGGAATTTATAAACCGGTATTCATGTTCAGGCCCCGATACTGCCCAATCAGGATCCAGAAAAGCAGCATCTATTTGGGGTATTAGTTTGTCAACTTCGTCGGAAAGAACGTCTTGATTAATAAAGGTTACTTTTGTCTCCAGTCCGGCTAATTGGAGGTTTTTTTGGGCATCGCTGATACGTTTGCGGTCGATTTCTACAGTATAGACATGTTTTGCATATTTAGCTAATGATATTGTGCTAAAACCCCCACCAGTGCAGGTTTCTAACACTATCAAATCCTTCATCCGATAAGCCAGGTGATCAGTAAAACGTATGTCAATACCCATTAAAAATGTTTGGTCATCTGCTAAATAGTGACCACCGAACTTTTTGTAAATCTTGTTTTTATCCATCATTCCACCCCATTTCTGGGATTTAATTTGGTAACACTATTAAACTAAGGATTGAGTCTGATAGTAGAATACATAAAAAACGGATTGTTGTCATTACCCGGGGTTATTCATCACGAATGGATGATAAGCTAGTGCGCATTCCAAGGATGATGTGCAGTAAGAGGCAAGGGGCGGTCAAGTGTCTTATGGTAATAGAGGAAAGTCTAATATGTAGGGAATTGGAGGGTAATACCTGGACATGAAAAACCCTGGGTGTGGTGCCCCAGCTCTTTGTTTTCTGGTCCTCTATTTTGACCCCCTAACTGACCCCCTGTTTTGTGATATTTACTGATAAGTCACGATATTAAACGGCAAAACTATATGGGGACAGCTCGAGCATAATAATATTAAACCCCGGAATATAGCGGGGTTTTACTGGCTCTTCAATGGTCGGGGCGACAGGATTTGAACCTGCGACCTTCTGATCCCAAATCAGACGCGCTACCAAGCTGCGCCACGCCCCGAACTCTTATATATTATCATCCCTCAATGGACAGTGTCAATTTGGCCTCAGGCGGCCGTGCGTCACCGGCAGTGCTCTAAATGCTGCCCTGTAGGCAATTGATCAATGCCCCGGCTAAAACCCGGTTTGGCTGGCAGCTGAGCTGGGCTGTTTAATGATCCCGCCCAGCATACTCATAATATACCCTACTGTGTATATAAAGGGAAGCAATTAGGGCTCAGTGTCGTTGCTGCGCATATCCAGGGCTTTTTGTATGGCCACATAAGTATCGGGGCCGACTATCCCGTCAGCGGCAAGGTTGTTGGCTTGCTGGAAGCGGACCACGCTTTCATGCATTCTCGGTCCAAAATACCTGTCAATTCTATATCTATAGTATCCCAGAGTGCGTAATCGGCGCTGTACTATGGAAACGTCCTCTCCCCGCGCTCCCTGCTGCAGGAGCCGTCCGGTCAGGCTCTCCCCGATTATATATACCGGGGTTCCCAAGGGGGTTTGGTCATAAATTGCGATCACATCCCGGTTATACATGCGGATGCAGCCGTGGCTGGCCATCCTGCCGATGGAGCGGGGATTATTGGTGCCATGAATGCCGTATCCTCCCCAGGGAACACTCAGGCACATCCAGCGGGCGCCGAAAGGCCCGCCCGGGTTCACGGCCTTCTGCACAATGGTCCAGTTGCCGGGAGGGCTGGGGGTGCTTCTTTTGCCTATAGCTACCGGGTAGGTGCGCGATGCCTCGAGGCTGTGGAAGAAAAACAGCCGGCGGCTCTGCAGGTCGATGGTGATGGCCGGATAACGCTGGGCCAGTACAGTGTGCTCCAGGGTCATCATGCCCTGGCTGCCCAGGCGGCACCATACATCAGGATCAACCACCCCATCCGGATTTATGCCGGCATTTTCCTGCCATTGGCGCAGGGCTTGATCAGTCCCGGCATGAAAAATGTCGTCCACCTTACTGCGCAAGTAGCCCAGATTGTGCAGCGCCTGGTTGATGCTAAAAACGTCTGGGCCCTGCATGTTTGGCTGGGTGAGGCGCAGGAATCGCGACATATACATAAATTCGATCGCTCCCCTCTTTGAATCTGTTTTTACATGCTTATTTGCTCAAACCCTGGCTAATGACAACTATAGAAGCCGTAATTTAGGGGAATTTGACTTACAAAAAATGGAAGGTTTTTATGCACTGGTGTGGAATTAAGCGCTAAGGGGGTGGTCTTGATTGAAAGCTGATGATAAGCATATTGATTTTCTGGAACTGGCAGCAGCCAAAATGGAAGCCCATGAGATTTCCGCCGCTTTGGCAGTCCTGAACGATCATGCCGATGAGGCTGATGTAAAATGGCTGGAGATGGCGGGAGAGTGCTGTTTTCTGTTGGGGGACTTTGAGCAGGCCGTCACCTGGTGGGAGCAGGCCAGGGAGAGCAAAACAGCCAGCAGTGCGGTTTTAAAACGATTGGCGGAAGTAAAGAAACCCTCCTTTCAGTTCTGGATCAAGCGCTTTGATGAAGCCATTGATCAAATGGAACGCAAAAACTACGCGGCCGCACTGGACATACTGCAGGAGCTCAAGCTGGAGCGCGATGGCTTTGTGAGCCTGTACCAGCTCCTGGGCTTATGCTATCTGGCCAATGGGGACCGCGTCCGCGCCCAGCAAGCCTGGAACAAGGGACTGGCCATAGACAGCAGCAATGAGAAGCTTTTGGGCTATCTGGCAGCTACCACCTCGTTTGAACGCTCAACCCTTCCTCAAGCCCCCGAGTCGTTCAGGTTTGGAAGCAAGCAGAAAAAAGACCGCAAGCCATGGCAGCTGATTGCCGGGGCAGCCTGCTTGATGCTGCTTTTGGGGGGAGTTGCCTGGTATAATAATGCGCTTCCAGCTTTTAGCCGGCAGCAGGTGAAAGTGCCGGCCGAAGGCCTGTTTGGCAATGAAGATATCAGCCCGGCAGCTCAGGTGGAGCAGGAGATGGCGGCAGCAAAGCTATCCGGCCCACCGGCTGTTGGGGAAGATGAGATGGGCGGTTCCTTTTATGATCAAGAGCAGGAAAGATTCTATTATGAGAAGGGCTTAAACGCCTATTTGCGGTCCGATTTCAAGACTGCGGCCAACAATCTGGGGATGGTGGTGGCCATGGGCAGCCAGGACTACCTGCACCGCGAAGCCCAGTATTACCTGGCCAGGATTGCGTTTCTGCAAAAGGATTATCAGCGAGCGGAACGTTTGTATAATGATTATTTAAATCTGTTCCCAAACAGCAATTATTATGATGATTCCCTGTTTTACCTGGGCTGGGTTTACTACGAGATGGGGCAGGTGGACAAAACCCGCGAGTGTTTCCAGCGTTTAAAAGACCTCGAGCAGCCGGTGGGCTATCAAACCACAGCGCTGTATCAGCGCATCATGAATTCATGATCAGGACTTAGACTGCCAATTAGCCGATTAAAGCCGCACCCCTCTTGTTACGATATATGCTGTAAGCATGTATATGCAGGCGGGGTGTTCTGCGTATGGCTCAAACAAAATCATCGATGCTCAAATTACCGCGCCCGGAATAGCCTTCTGATCTGTGGTCGAGCTGACGCAACTACTGCTGCAACTACACACAAGGGGATCTGTGAAAAAAGTAGCCATCTGACTTGACTTGTGAATAAAGGAGTATATACTTTATACTATAGAAAAGCCAATGCGGAAGTGGCTCAGTGGTAGAGCATCGCCTTGCCAAGGCGAGGGTCGCGAGTTCGAATCTCGTCTTCCGCTCCATTTGCATACTATACCTCGGCCCCTGCCGGGGTGTTGTATTTTAAACAAATTTAGGGTAAATTCTTTTAAAGGTTAACAAGTATTTTTCGTATTTACAAATCGCGAAAACAGGGATAATCTAATAACATTGTGGCAATGATGAGCCATGACATAATTAGTGAGCAGTTAGGAGGAGCATAAATGGAAGCCAGGTTAGAAAAAATAGAACACAGTGAAGCCTACATAGCGGTAGAGGTCGATCCCGAGCAATTGGAAGAAGGTCTGCAGAAGGCTTATCTAAAGGTGGTAAAAGAGGTATCCTTGCCTGGATTCCGCAAGGGACGTGTTCCTCGTCAACTGTTGGAAGCCCGCTTCGGACCCGAGATTCTCTACCAGGATGCTATAGAATACATCGTACCCGGGGCTTATGAGGAGGCTATCAAGCAGCTCAATATCAAGCCCATCGCACAGCCAACCTTTGATATCGACGAGATCAAGAGCGGCGAGGCCTTTACTTTTAAGGCCCGCATACCCATCAAGCCCGAGGTTGTTCTGGGTGATCTGGAAGGCATTGAAATTGAAATACCCTCGTTTGAGGTTACCGATGAGGATGTGGAAAACCGCATCAAGGACATGCAGGCCCGCTACGCCCAGCTGGTGGTAAAAGCTGAGGATGAGTCGGCGGCAATAGGAGACACGGTTTACCATGATTTTGAAGGTTTCATCGATGGTGTGCCTTTTGCCGGCGGCAAAGGGGAAAACTATGCTTTGGAATTGGGCTCCAATACCTTTATCCCCGGTTATGAAGATCAGCTGGTGGGTGTTAAAACCGGCGAGGAAAGGGATATAACCGTCAATTTCCCCGAGGATTATCAGTCCCAGGAATTGGCCGGCAAAGAGGCGGTTTTCAAGACAAAGGTGAATAAGATTGAGACCAAGCGGATCAGGGATCTGGACGACAGCTTTGTCCAGGAGGTCAGCGAATTCGATACTGTTGAAGAATTGCGGGAAAATGTCAGGAAAAACCTGGTGGAGCAGAATGAGGCCAGAAAACGCAACCTGATGCGCCAGGAAGTGTTGAGTGAAGCCCTTAAGCGCTGTGAAATCCCGGTGGCGGAAGCGGTTATCCGGGAACACGCCGATATGATGCTGCGCCAGTTTGAATATCGCCTGAATACTCAGGGAATGGATTTGGACAGGTATCTGGAGCTTACCGGCAGCAACATTGATAGAATCCGCGAAGCGCTGTATCCTGAGGCTGAGACCAAGGTTAAATGCGATTTCCTCCTGGAAAAACTGGTTGAGGAAAAAGGGATTGAAGTCAGCGACGAAGAAATAAACAAGCATATAGAAGATGTGGCTAATAATACCGGCTTACCGATCGAAGCTGCCAAAGAACAGCTTGAAGAAATAATAGAAAGCGTTACCATGCAGCTTAAGGTTGATAAAGCAATAGACTATTTAATAGATAAAGCCATAGTCAGAGAAAAAGCACCGGTTACAGAAGCACCTGCAGAAGATTCAGCCGATGGAGAAACTGAACAGTAAAGATTTGAATAATCTTTATACTAAGAGGTGAATAATCATGTCATACCTGATACCGATTGTAGTAGAACAGACTAATCGGGGTGAGAGGTCGTATGACATCTACTCCCGTTTATTAAAAGACCGGATTATTTTTCTGGGCAGCCCGATAGACGATAATGTTGCCAACCTGGTAATCGCCCAGTTGTTATTTTTGGAAGCAGAGGCCCCTGACAAGGATATTTCGCTGTATATCAACAGCCCTGGCGGCTCGACTACGGCCGGCATGGCGATTTACGATACCATGCAGCATGTTCGCCCCGATGTCTCCACTATATGCGTGGGCATGGCGGCCAGCATGGGGGCATTCTTGCTCGCTGCCGGGGCCAAAGGCAAACGGTTTGCCCTGCCCCACGCCGAGATCATGATTCACCAACCCTGGGGTGGAACGCAGGGGCAGGCCACTGATATTGAGATCCGTACCCGGCAGATATTGAAGACCAAAGCTACTTTGAACCGGCTCCTGGCGGAGATGACCGGTCAGAGTTTGGAAAAAGTGCAGGCGGATACTGAAAGGGATTATTTCATGACTTCTGAAGAAGCCAAGGCTTACGGCATCATCGACGAGGTGTTCAAGAGAGAATCCCGCAAGAAATAGGGAAGCTCGCCAAGAGGGGTGAACTTATGCACAAGTACGGGGATGATAAAGGTCAACTGAAATGCTCATTTTGCGGCAAGACCCAGGATCAGGTCAAAAAGCTGGTAGCTGGGCCTGGTGTGTACATCTGTGATGAATGCATCGAGCTGTGCAATGAGATCATTGAAGAGGAACTGGCTGATGATCTGGGGTTTGAAATGGGGGATATACCCAAGCCCAGTGAGATCAGAGAGATACTGGATGATTATGTGATCGGCCAGGAAAAGGCTAAAAAATCGCTGGCAGTGGCGGTTTACAATCACTACAAGCGCATCAACCTGGGGATGAAACTGGACGATGTGGAACTGCAGAAAAGCAATATCATGATGCTGGGACCCACTGGAAGCGGCAAAACCCTGCTGGCCCAAACCCTGGCGAGGATTCTTAATGTCCCCTTTGCTATAGCAGATGCCACCTCTCTAACTGAAGCGGGTTACGTCGGTGAAGACGTTGAGAATATACTGCTCAAGCTCATCCAGGCAGCCGATTATGACATTGAAAAGGCGGAAAAGGGCATAGTCTATATTGACGAGATCGACAAGATCGCGCGCAAGACTGACAATCCCAGTATAACCCGGGATGTATCCGGCGAGGGGGTCCAACAGGCCCTGCTTAAGATACTGGAAG
This sequence comes from Syntrophomonas sp. DTU019, assembly GCA_001512785.1. Classification (GTDB taxonomy): domain Bacteria; phylum Bacillota; class Syntrophomonadia; order Syntrophomonadales; family Syntrophomonadaceae; genus DTU019. Next base: position 21,800 of record LFSQ01000032.1, on the reverse strand, counting down.
GCACCGTAGCCTCTGTGCCGCCACAGGGGGGACGCAAGCATCCTCATCAGGAATTCATACAGATTGACACCAGCAATATACTGTTTATCTGCGGCGGTGCTTTTGAAGGCATCGATAAGATTATCCAGAACCGCATCGGACAGCAGGTAATGGGGTTCGCAGCCGATATCAAGGTTCGCGAGGAAAAGAAGATCGGCGAGATCCTGGAAATGATCCTTCCCCAGGATTTGCTCAAGTACGGCCTGATTCCTGAATTTGTCGGTCGCGTTCCCATAATCGTAACCCTGGAAGCCCTGGATGCCGAGGCTCTGGTGAGAATACTCAAAGAGCCCAAGAATGCGCTGGTCAAGCAGTACAAAAAGCTGCTCGAGCTCGACGGGGTGGACCTGGAATTCAAGGAAGATGCCATGGAGGCCATTGCCCAGGAAGCCCTGCGCCGCAATACCGGAGCCCGGGGACTTCGCGCCATAATAGAAGATATCATGCTGGATGTGATGTATGAGGTTCCCTCCCGCATCGATATCACCAAAGTGGTCGTCACCAAAGATGTGGTGGAGAAGAAGGAAAAGCCCCTCCTGGTGACGGTTGAGGCCAAGCGCAAAGTCAACTGAGAATACTGCTGGACATTAAGGAAAAGGCAGCGAAAGCTGCCTTTTTTTTCTTGCTGATTTTCCTTATACCAAAGATACGCCGGCGGGAATAATACTACAAAACGCGGAGAAAGGGAAAACAGCAGTTGAGTGACTTCTTTATAAAATATGGTGCGATATTATATTTGATACAATTGGTTTTCGCCATCATCATCGGCATGTATTTTTGGAACCTGTTAAAGAACCAGCAGAGCCGGAGAACAGTGATTGTCCGCGAAGCGGAAAAAGAGATCAACAAACTCAAGCACCTGCGCAAGATCAAGCTCACTGAGCCGCTCTCCAGCCTGACCCGCCCCACTGACTTATCCGACGTGGTCGGCCAGGAGGAAGGCATTGATCTTTTGCGCTCGGCTTTGTGCGGCCCCAATCCGCAGCATGTGATCATCTACGGCCCGCCAGGGGTGGGTAAAACCGCAGCGGCTCGCCTGGTGCTGGAAGAGGCCAAAAAAAACCCGGTTTCCCCCTTTGGCAATGATGCCAAATTTGTTGAAGTGGATGCAACCATAACCCGCTTTGACGAGAGAAACATAGCCGACCCGCTGATAGGCTCGGTGCATGACCCTATCTATCAGGGGGCCGGCGCCTTGGGCTCGGCCGGTGTGCCGCAGCCCAAGCCGGGGGCTTGCACCAAGGCCCACGGCGGCATTCTCTTTATCGATGAGATTGGAGAACTTCATCCCACGCAGATGAACAAGCTCTTAAAAGTACTGGAAGACCGCATTGTTCTGCTTGAAAGCGCTTATTTTACCGAAAATGATCCCAACATACCACAGCACATCCATGATATTTTCGTCAATGGACTGCCGGCTGATTTCCGGCTGGTTGGGGCTACCACCCGCATGCCCGGCGAGATAGCCCCGGCCCTGCGCTCCCGCTGTATGGAGATTTTCTTCAAACCGCTGGATAAAGAGGATATCCGCCGCATCGCTTTGGGTGCGGTGGCAAAGATACAATTTGAGATTGATGAAGAAGCCCTTAACGAGATCATCCGCTATGCCGGGAACGGTCGGGAAGCGGTCAATATCGTGCAGCTGGCCGCAGGCATTGCCCAGATGAATAAAAGCAACCGCATCGTCTTAAGCACTGTAGAAAAGGTTTTAAATAACGGGCGCTTTTCCCCCCGGCCGGAGGTCAAGCTGAAACCGGCCCCCACCGTAGGGGTAGTCAATGGTTTGGCCGTTTATGGCGCCAATGTGGGAACCTTAATAGAAGTGGAATGCAACTGCATAGCGGTGGATGGCGGCCAGGGGCAGTGGACCGCTACCGGTGTGATCGAGCAGGAAGAGACCGGGGGAGCGGAGCGAAAATACAGCCGCAAGAGCATGGCCCGCGGTGCGGTGGAGAACGTATTGACGGTTTTGCAGGCCCGGTATGGGCTTAAACTCAGGGATTACAACATTCACCTCAATTTTCCCGGCGGGGTTCCGGTCGACGGCCCTTCTGCCGGAGTCAGCATAGCCACCGCGATCTATTCTGCCTACAAAGGCGTGCCGGTAGACCATTTGCTGGCCATGACGGGTGAGGTTTCAGTGCACGGCAAGGTCAAGCCAGTAGGGGGAGTGGTGAGCAAGATTGAAGCTGCGCGCAAAGCCGGCATCAAACGGGCTATTATCCCCGAGGACAATTGGCTCAATATCTTCACCAGTTTTACTGACATCGAGATTATCCCGGTCAACGACCTGCAGCAGGTATTTGATAAAGCTTTAATCTCGCCGAGTATAAACATATAATGGAACTATAGACGCATTCTTGCCGCGAAAAGAGCAGTCCCCTGGCAATGTTGTCCCTTTTAATCACATATAGTAGAATAAATGGCTGGGAGGTGTGAGTTATGTCTGAACAAAACAAAGAATATCGGCAGATAGCCATGCTCCCCCTGCGTGGCATACTGGTTTTTCCATATACAGTGATTCATCTCGATGTAGGACGCAAGAAATCCATCAAGGCTATCGAAGAAGCCATGCTGGACAATAAGGAAATATTCCTGGCTACGCAAAAAGAAGCCCAGACTGACGAGCCCGATGAAGATGATATCTTTTCCATCGGTACAGTGGCGGAGATCAGGCAAATCCTTAAAATGCCCGGGGGAACAATGCGGGTTCTGGTGGAGGGTTTGCATCGCGCCGAAATAAAGGGCTATACCTCCCATGAACCGTATATTAAAGTGGCTATAGCCGAGTACCATGACGATGTCAATCAAAAGGACCCCAAGGTCGAGGCCCTGATGCGCACCCTGATCGCGCAGTTTGAACAGTATGTGCGCATGAGCAAGAAGATACCTCCGGAAACCGTGGTATCAGTGGTGGCCATAGATGAACCGGGCCGGCTGGCTGATGTTATCGCTTCGCATCTGACCCTGCGCATTCAGGAAAAGCAGCAGATATTGGAGTCGCTTAAAGTTGAGCCGCGTCTGGAGTATCTCTGCGAAATTTTGGCCAAAGAGATGGAAGTCCTGGAACTGGAAAGAAAGATCAATATCCGCGTGCGCAAGCAGATGGAAAAGACGCAGAAAGAATACTACCTGCGCGAGCAGATAAAGGCCATTCAAAAGGAACTGGGCGAGAAAGACGACCGCACCAGCGAGGTGGAAGAGCTGCGGGAGCGCATCGAAGAGGCCAATCTGCCCAAAGATGCGCGTGAAAAGGCCTATAAAGAGCTGGAAAGACTGGAGAAAATGCCCCCGATGGTTGCGGAAGCCGTAGTGGTGCGCAATTACCTGGATTGGATCCTGTCCCTGCCCTGGTCGGTGGAAACCAGGGATAGGCTCGACCTTAAAGTAGCCGCCGGCATATTGGAAGCAGATCATTACGGCCTGGAAAAGCCCAAAGAGCGCATACTCGAATACCTGGCCATCCGCAAGCTGGCCAAGAAGATGAAAGGCCCGATCCTCTGCCTGGTCGGCCCCCCCGGGGTCGGCAAGACCTCACTGGGCAAATCGGTGGCTCGTTCCCTGGGCCGCAAGTTTGTGCGCATGTCCTTGGGGGGCATACGCGATGAGGCCGAAATCAGGGGCCATCGCCGCACCTATGTGGGCTCCATGCCAGGAAGGGTCTTGCAGGGCATCAAACAGGCCGGTTCAAGAAACCCGGTATTCCTGCTGGATGAGATCGATAAGATGACCATGGATTTCCGGGGCGATCCGGCTTCGGCCCTGTTGGAGGTACTGGACCCGGAGCAGAATTTCAGCTTCAGCGACCATTACCTGGAGATCCCCTTTGATCTGTCCAAGGTGATGTTCATAACTACGGCCAATTCGACTTACAACATTCCCCGGCCGCTTTTAGACCGTATGGAGATAATCGAGATCAGCAGCTATACCGAAGAAGACAAAGTGCAGATCGCCCTGGGTTACCTGATACCCAAACAGATCAAAGAACACGGGCTGAAAGAAAAGCACATTGAGTTTTCCGAAGGCGCGGTGCGCAAAATCATTCGCGAATACACCCGCGAAGCCGGGGTGCGCAATCTGGAGAGGCAGATAGCCTCGATTTGCCGCAAAGTAGCGCGCATGGTGGTGGAGGATCCCAAGACCTCGGTGAGCGTAACCGGCAGCAATGTCAGCAAGTATTTGGGCAGGGAGAGATACCGCTACGGTGTAGCCGAGAAAGAGGATCAGGTGGGGGTTGCAACCGGCCTGGCCTGGACCGAGACCGGCGGCGATATTCTGTCGGTGGAAGTAGCCCTGCTCAAAGGCAAAGGCAAACTGATCCTCACCGGCAAACTGGGCGATGTGATGAAAGAATCAGCCCAGGCGGCTTTGACCTATGTTAAGTCCAGGGCGGAGGAACTGGGCATAAAACCGGAAGATCATGCGGAATATGACCTGCACCTGCATGTGCCTGAAGGGGCCATTCCCAAAGACGGGCCATCAGCAGGAATCGCCATCGCCACCGCTCTGGCTTCGGCCCTGTCAGGAAACCCGGCCCGCAGCGACGTGGCTATGACCGGCGAAATAACCTTAAGGGGGCGGGTGTTGCCCATCGGGGGACTCAAAGAAAAGGTTCTGGCCGCTCATCGCGCCGGGATACGCACGGTGATCCTGCCAGCGGAAAACAAAAAGGACTTGGAAGATATTCCCGGCAATGTACGGCGCAAATTGAACTTTGTTACCGTGTCCCATATGGATGATGTTCTGGCCCAAACCCTGATCAGGCCGGCACAGGAACAGGTTCAGCCAAATTAAGGCAGTACAGCGAGAAGCCAAGGCATGAGTGAGGAAAGCGGTTGACAACTTTTTTCGCTCATGCCTTAGTTTTGTCAAAGAGGATATTTGCTATGAAGATCAAAAAAGCCGAACTGCAGGGCATTTATGTGAATTTAAAAGATCTGCCCAAAGGAGACCTGCCGGAGATTGCCATTGTAGGCCGTTCCAATGTGGGCAAATCATCACTGATCAACAAACTGGTCAACCGCAAAAATCTGGCCCATTCCAGCTCTACCCCGGGAAAGACCCGGACCATAAACTATTACCTGATCAACGACAGCTGGTATATAGTGGACCTGCCGGGGTATGGGTATGCCCGGGTCAGCAAAAAGGAACAGGCCAAATGGGCCAGGTTCATAGAGGAATACCTCAGCAAACGCCAGCAGCTCAGAGGCGTATTGCAGCTGGTGGATATCAGGCATCCCCCCAGCAAAGATGACATTTTGGTTCAGAGCTGGCTGTTTCAGCAGCAACTGCCGGTATTATGTGTGGCTACCAAGGCCGACAAGATATCCTATGGGGCGCGCAGCAAACACCTGGCGGCAGTCAAGCGAGAGCTCAATCTGCCCCCAGGGGTAGAGCCCCTGTGCTTCTCAGCCGTAACCGGTGCCGGTGTGGAAGAACTGCGCCAGGCCATAGACGAAATCCTGCAACAATAACTGTGGTGCCTGGCACCACAGTTATTGTTGCTTGCAATCTTGCAATATAATAAGTGTGGTGCAGGCACCACACTTATTCACTTATTGAGTGGCGGTGGAGAGGCGCTCCCTTATATAAGCCGCCAGCTCCTTTTCTTCCTCGCTGTCGCGTGTGCTTTCAAATCTGGTCAAGATGGCTTCAAGCGATTCTTTCCCGCCTTCCTCTGCCAGCAGCTGTCTAAAAGTAAGGCCTTCTTCGGAGTGTGACATATCCAGCCAGCGTTCGGTTTCCTTATCCTTGATGACCATGAGCCACAGCGGGACCATTTCCGCAGCGGGGGGATAGGGATACAGCACGCTGCTAACCAGCTGCTGGGGCTCACCGGGCCAGAGCTGGCTTAAGTGTTTGGCCTGGCTGTCAACCTCATCCAGCAAATCGGCACAGCTCAGGATGATTTCCGGGCCAATCGCCAGGCGGGCATAAGTACCCGAGCCGTCGCCGGTGGCCAGCCATGACCACCCCTGACTGGCATGGAGCAGACGATAGCCGCTAAAAGCAGCCAATATCCGCTGAACCGCCTCTTCCTGTGTGGTATGGTGGTAAAGCATTCTGATGTCGTTGAGCTTGAATACGGTTTTGTTCTGGGCGTGATTGAATAAACCGTAAACCACTTCCCCGTTCTGTTTGAAGACCTTTTCTGCATCATCATCGTAAAGATTCAACAAGTATTGGATATGCTCGGTCAAAAAAGCCTTTTCCAGGGCTTTATCCTCAACCATTAAAACCATTCCGGAAAACATGTTGTCCTCGGGCAGCTGAGCCAACCTTCCCAGCAGCAGTATAGTCGCGCTGTTATCGAATTCCAGCGGTTCTTTAAGCAGCACGGCCTGCTCCAATCCGGTGGCCAAATCCCTGACCAAGAGGTGCATATAGGATGAACCAATGGCCTCATAAATCCCCAATCTCGATCTACTCAAGGCTTCCAGACAGTTGCGCGAGGCTGTATCGAGATATGGCCCGTTTTCCTGTAAATATAGTTCTCCGATGCTGCAGCCGGACTCTCCTTCCACATCAAACCACAGCCAGTCAGAAAACAGGGTTTCGTGCTCGGGCGGCAGGTATTGCTCGGTGGCAAAACGGATAAAACGGCTCTGCAGGCTGCGGCGCTGCTTGCGGATATAGTCGCGGTTGGCATGATCCAGCTTTAGCTTTAAGGCGGTCATGATATCGTTGTAGCGTATAAAGGGATCAATCGAAATGCTGGTGATTTCTGCTAATGGACCACAGCAATGCTTGTATTTCTTACCGCTGCCGCAGGGGCAGGGGGCATTGCGGCCGATTTTATGCTTTGCCAATGGCAGTTCCCCCTTAAGGATTTTACACCGTTTAGCTTATCACATCGGAGGCGTGCTTAACAATTGCCGGCACCGTCAGATATATTCCAGAGCCCTTGTTGACAGGCGGGGTGAAGGCGAGCTGTGCACGAGGCTGCCCACAACAAAAGGCCTATATTTGCAAAAAATTGGTTTTACCGGTATAACTTGCGCCATAGGGGGAATATTCAGTAAAATTGACATTATACAATTATATTAAAAGGCTTTAGCCTGGTGGTATATGGAGGAGGTCAATCTTATGTCGACCGGTAATGATTTGCCAAGCGTGTACAATCCTGATGCGGTTGAGAAGAAATGGTATAAATATTGGGAAGAAAATGGCTTTTTTACCCCTCAGCCTGATCCTGGCCAAAAGCCATTTTCCATCGTAATGCCGCCTCCTAACGTAACCGGTGCCCTGCACCTGGGCCATGCCATGGATATCACTCCTCAGGATATCCTGACCCGCTGGCGCCGTATGCAGGGCTACAACGCCCTCTGGGTACCGGGTACCGACCATGCCGGTATCGCTACTCAGGCCAGGGTGGAAGAATCCCTGGCCCGGCAGGGGATTTCCAAGCATGACCTGGGCCGTGAGGGCTTTCTGGAAAAGGTGTGGGAATGGAAGAACTTGTACGGCAGCCGCATCACCAGCCAGTTGAGGCTGATGGGGGCTTCCTGCGACTGGAGCCGGGAACGCTTCACTATGGATGAAGGCTGCTCCCGGGCGGTGCGCGAGGTCTTTGTGCGGCTTTTTGAAAAGGGTTTGATCTACAAAGGGGATTATATAGTCAACTGGTGCCCGCGGTGTCATACGGCTATTTCCGATATAGAGGTTGAGCATGAGGATACTGCCGGCAAGCTGTGGTACATCAAATATCCCCTGGAAGGCAGTGATGAATACCTGGTGGTAGCTACTACCAGACCGGAGACCATGCTGGGTGACAGCGGGGTGGCGGTGCATCCCGAAGACAGCCGCTATCAGCACCTGGTGGGGCGCAAGGTGGTATTGCCGCTGATGAACCGCATAATTCCTGTGATCGCAGACAGTTATGTCGATCGCGAGTTCGGAACCGGGGCGGTTAAGGTGACCCCGGCTCATGACCCCAATGATTTTGAAATGGGCTTGCGCCATGATCTGGAACAGATAGTGGTTATAGACGAGCATGGCATGATGACTGAGAATGCCGGGGTATATCAGGGCTTAAGCCGTGAGGAATGCCGGCAGCGGGTAGTGGAAGACCTCACCAAAGGGGGCTATCTGCTGAAGGTTGAGGACCACCAGCACGCGGTCGGTCACTGCCAGCGCTGTGATACCATTATTGAGCCGCTCATCTCCACACAGTGGTTTGTGAAGATGAAGCCGCTGGCCGAACCGGCTATAGAGAGGGTTCTGAATGGTGAAACCCGCTTTGTGCCGGAGCGCTTTACCCGCATTTACACCAATTGGATGGAAAATATCCGCGACTGGTGCATCAGCCGGCAGTTGTGGTGGGGTCACCGCATCCCGGTGTGGTACTGCCAGGATTGCGGTGAGATGATATGCAGCCGAACCGATCCCGAGGCCTGCACCAACTGCCAGTCATCCGATCTGGTACAGGACGAGGATGTGCTGGACACCTGGTTCAGCAGCGCCTTATGGCCGTTTTCCACCCTGGGCTGGCCGGATAAAACCGAGGACCTGGATTATTACTATCCGACCAGCGTTCTGGTCAGCGGAAGGGACATAATCTTCTTCTGGGTGGCCAGAATGATCTTTTCCGGGATTGAGCATACCGGAAAGACGCCTTTTGCAATAGTGTATATCCACGGTCTGGTCCTCGATGCCCTGGGACGCAAGATGAGCAAATCCCTGGACAACGGCATCGATCCCATAGAGGTGATTGAAAAATACGGAGCCGACACCCTGCGCTTTTCTTTGACCACCGGGGTTACACCGGGCAATGATCTGCGCTTCCACTGGGAGAAGGTCGAAAACACCAGGAACTTCGCCAATAAGATCTGGAACGCGGCGCGCTTTGTTTTGATGAATCTGGAGGGCTATGAGGAAAGCGAGCCCGCCGAACATGAACTCAGCCTGGCGGATCGCTGGATCATTTCCCAGCTGAACACCCGCCTGACAGCCATCACCGCCTATATGGAAAAATATGATTTCGGCGAGGCGGCCCGCGAGCTTTATGAGTTTATCTGGGATGAGTTCTGCGATTGGTATATCGAATTGTCCAAACCGCGCCTGTTCAACCGTGACAGCGCAACATCCCGGCTGATATCGCAAAATGTGCTGGTAAAGGTGCTGACCGACATACTGCGGGCTCTGCATCCTTTCATGCCCTTTATCACCGAAGAGATCTACCAGCATCTACCCGGGCACAGCAAAACCATCATGCTGGATCCCTGGCCGGCTGAAAACCGCTACTGGCCTGAAGCGGTCAAGAATATGCAGCAGATTATGCAGGTAATCCGGTCGATACGCAACATCCGGGCTGAGTTTACGGTCAACCCGGGTACGCCGCTTGAGGCCATTCTGGTAGTTGCCGATGATGATTTGAGGAATATGCTCCAGGATAACAGCAGTTTAATAACCGAAATGGCCAATCTGAGCCAGGTGCAGATTGTAGCCCAATTGGAGCACAAGCCCAAGCAGGCTGCTGCCAGTGTTCTGGCCGGGACCGAGGTATACGTGCCGCTGGGCGGGGCTATCGATGTGGATAAGGAAATACAGCGCCTGCAGAAGGAAGCCAGGGCTGCTGAAGCGGAGATGGAAAAAGCCGAGGCCAAACTCAACAACCCGCAGTTTATGACCAAGGCGCCGCCGCAGGTAGTTGCCAAGGAACAGGAAAAACTACAGGAAGCCCGTATCAAGAGAGAGGGGATTTTAGAACGTCTGCAGGTATTGAAGGGTTAATCCGGGAAAAGCTCAACGGTTTGTGCCGGCTGGGCATTAAGCCCGGTTTGGAGCGGATTACCGCGCTGTTGGAGGCCTTGGGCAACCCGCATAAGCATCTAAGAGCAGTGCATGTGGCCGGCACTAACGGCAAGGGATCTACTGCGTTGATTATTGCCAGGGTTCTGGCGGCGGCCGGTTATCGCACCGGGCGATACAGTTCCCCGCATATGCACTCCTATTGTGAGCGCTTCGAGATCGACGACCGGGTGATTTCACCCGGTCAACTCCATGTTTATCTGCAAAAGGTATTGAACGCAGCACAAAGCCTGTCTGCAGATTTTCCCAGTGAGTTTGAGATCCTCACCGCCATCGCCTTCCTTTTTTTCCGGGAGGAGGGGGTGGATATCGCTGTGCTTGAAACCGGCATGGGAGGGAGCTATGATGCGACTACCATAGCTTTTCCCTGTTTATGCGTCATAACCGGTGTGGATTATGATCACACCGCCTACCTGGGCGATTCATTGCCGGAGATCGCCGCCAACAAAGCCGGCATCATCAAACCGGGCATCCCGGTAGTAATCGGGCCGATGCAGCAAACCGCCCGGCAGGTCATTGAAGCTAGAGCAGCCAGGCTGCAAAGCCCGGTAGTGCCCTATTTACAGGATGCCATTAAACCTGTCGGGCATAAGGATCTATCAGGGCAATTGATAAATATTCAGGCTGAATCCCATGCCATGAAAGAGGTTTGGTTTTCGCTGCCCGGCCTTTTTCAGCTGCACAATCTGGCCGTGGCCTTAACGGCTCTGTCAGAATTAGAAAAAATGTCCTTTGTCATCACTGACGAATATATTAGAACAGCCCTGGGGAAATTGCATTTAGCAGGCCGGTTGGAAATGCTCAAGTCCGATCCCCTGATCATAGCTGATGTGGCTCACAACCGCCAGGGCGCCCAGGCCCTGCAGACAGCTCTGGCAGAACTGCTGCCGGGAAGAAAGCGCGTGCTGTTGATAGGAATCGTCGATGACAAAGATGCCGGGGCAGTACTGCAGCATCTGGGGCAGGGCTGCCGCTACTGCGTCATTACCCGGCCTGAAGGCCAGCGCAGCCAGCAGTGGGCGCGCTGTGCTGAAGTCTGGCAGGGGTTGTTCCCCGACATACCCTGCCGGCTGGAGAAAGACATAGCAAAGGCGGTGGATTTCAGCCGTTCGTTGCTTGGCCTTGAGGATTATCTGCTGGTGACTGGCTCTTTCTATGTGCTTGACAGGGCCCGGCAGCATATTCTGGCCCAGCCTTAATCAAGGTTGACTTTTAACTCGATGCACCCCTGTGTTAACAGGGGGCAAATATCCTTAACACATTGTTAACAGAGATTTAACCTGCAAATTGATATAATTAAACCATAATGTATACGAGGAGGTATACACTGTGGCCATCAAGTTAAAACCTCGGGAAGACAAATTCTTTAGCTACTTTGAAGAAATTGCTGATGCCATCTCGGAAGCAGCTGATATATTAAAGGATTTTTTGCAGCATCAAACCGATCCGGTCGATAACCTGGAGCTGATCAGCGCGGTTGAAGAGCGGGGCAATGAAACCATGAGCAAAGTCATGGATCAAATCAACAATTCATTTGTCACCCCTTTTGACCGTGAGGATATCCTGGAATTGACCCGGGAAATGACCAATGTTTTGGATCACATTCAGGGGACGATGGAAAAAATCGTGATTTACAAAGCAGGCAAACCGAAGGAGAACTATGTTCTTAAACTGGCTTATGTTTTGCAGGCAGCAGCCCAGGAGATAAAATCGGCAGTAGCTCAGCTGCCTGATGTCAGAGGCAATCATAACGGCATTATTGAAGCCAGCGAAAAGATCAGATCGTATGAACATGAGGGTGATTACCTGTACAGAGCAGGCATTGCCCTTCTTTTTGAGAACAACCGGAACGTGATCGATATCATCAAATGGAAGGAAATCTACGAGCATCTTGAAACAACCCTGGATTATTGTGAGAATGTAAGTAATATCCTTAAGGGAATAGCGGTAAAATATGTCTAGCTTGGTTTTAATCGGCCTGGTGGTACTGCTGGCCTTGATATTCGACTTTATCAACGGTTTTCATGACACCGCCAATGCCATAGCAACTTCAGTGTCCACCAAAGCCATTTCTCCGCGGACGGCTATTCTTATAGCCGCGACCCTCAATTTTGTCGGCGCTCTAAGCGGCACCGCAGTCGCCAATACTATCGGTAAAAGCATAGTACCTCCTGATTTGATCACACCTCTGGTATTGATGTGTGCGTTGATCGGGGCCATATTCTGGAATCTGTTTACCTGGTATTTCGGCATACCCAGCAGTTCCTCGCATGCCTTGATCGGCGGCCTGGTAGGAGCGGTCATCGGTGCAGTAGGGACCGACAAGGTCTTGTGGGCAGGGTTCATCAAGATTCTGGCGGGGCTGTTGACCGCGCCGGTGGTTGGCCTGGTAGCCGGCAGTCTGGTCATGACGGTATTGTTTTGGGTATTCCGGCAGGCCTCTCCGGCCCGCATAAACAATCAGTTCCGCAAAATGCAAATCCTGTCCGCTTGTATGGCCTCCTTTGCTCATGGCAGCAATGACGCCCAGAAATCCATGGGCATAATCGCCATGGTGCTGGTCAGTGCCAGCATATTGCCGGAATTCTATGTACCGCTGTGGGTCAAGGTAGCCTGTGCTTTGGCCATGTCAGCCGGAACCGCCTTTGGAGGGTGGAAAATCATCCGCACCATGGGGGGTAAGATCTTTCGCATTGAACCCATCAATGGCTTTGCCGCTGATGCCACTTCCGCCGCAGTCATCTATGGAGCCAGCTTATTAGGGGCCCCGGTCAGCACCACTCATGTGGTGTCATCTTCCATCATGGGGGTGGGGGCTGCCAAACGCCTCAAAGGGGTGCGCTGGAACATAGCCCGCCAGATTATCATCGCCTGGTTTGTGACCATCCCTTCATCTGCCCTGGTCTCAATATTGGTATACAATCTTATCAAGATTTTTGATATAATGAGGCAAATTCTTTCATAAATAGTGAAAGATTTCATTTTTGCTGGTTTATATCATATTACATATACACCCCTGCCAGCTAAAGGAGTTGGAACTCTTGAAAGTATTCAAGATACCTGAAGCTACTGTCATGCGTTTATCGATTTACTCCAGATACCTGCACCAGTTGATGGAAGAAGGCGAAGAAACCATATCGTCAGGGGATATAGCCAAAGGTGTAGGGGTCAGCTCGGCTCAAGTGAGAAAAGACCTGGCCTATTTCGGCGAATTCGGCACCCGTGGGGTGGGATACAAGGTCTCGGATTTGTACTCGCAATTAATGAAGATCCTGGGATTGGACCACCGCTGGAATACCATTATAGTCGGTGCAGGCAAGCTCGGTTCAGCCCTGGCTTTATATCAAGGTTTTGCCGAACGCGGTTTCAACATATGTGCCATATTGGATGTCAACCCGGATATTATCGGAAATCAGCTGGGCTCGCTTGAGATCCAGTCGCTGGATATGCTCAAAGAGCTGGTCAAGCAGTATGATATTCAAATTGGGGTTATCGCAGTGCCGGCAGCGCATGCTCAGGATGTTACCGATCAGCTGCTGGAAGCCGGGGTAAAGGCTATTCTTAATTTTTCGCCGCGGGTATTGAAGGTCCCGCCGGACATCATTCTCAGGAACGTGGACCTGTCTGTCAATCTGGAGGTTTTGAGCTTCAACCTGGCCTTTAACCGTTAGTCTGTTGCCAGTTTCTATATAGACAAAAATGCAGGAGAATGCTGTACCGGCGCGGGGTGTTCTCCTTTTTTGGCTGGGTTGTATTTGCCTTAGGGTAATGTTACACTTGTAAAGAAGTTTATGGGGAGGATATGGTGGCTGGTCGCAGCAGGACACAACCGGGATGGCAGATCCTCGTCCTCTTGCTGATATTAGGCGGAATTATCGGGACTTACATCGGGGACGCTATAGTTAAAACTTGGCCTGCCGGGCAGGTTCTGGGGAGAATGCAAAACCTGGGATTTGCCCCTTTTACACTGGATTTGAAGGTGTTTTCCCTCACCCTGGGACTGATGTTTCATGTGAGCATATTTACCCTCCTGGGCTTTTTGGTTGCTTATGCCTTATATAGAAAGCTGTAAATGAGAGGATAAGTGGTCATGCGTGTGGTCTTGGCATCAAAATCCCCCCGGCGCGAAACTCTTCTAAAGCAGATCGGCGTGCAGTTTACCTGTAACCCCGCTGATGTTGAGGAAAATGTGGATAACCCCGATGGAGACCCGGCTTCGATCTGTACAGAACTGGCGGCTGCAAAAGCCAGAGCAGTAGCCGCTATGGAGCCAGAAGCCCTGATAATCGCGGCTGATACCATCGTAGTGGTGGACCGCCAGATTCTGGGAAAGCCCCGCGATAAAGCGGAAGCGTTTCATATGCTGTCAATGTTGAGCGGCCGGGAACACCAGGTGATCACCGGCCTGTGTGTTCTAAATACCAGCAACGGATGTATACAAACTCGCAGTGAAATAACTCGGGTCAGGTTTCGTAATATTCAGGAGGAAGAGATTTGGGCTTATATAGACAGCGGTGAGCCTTTGGACAAAGCCGGCGCTTACGGCGTCCAGGGATTGGGCGCGGTATTTGTGGAGCATATTGAAGGCTGTTTTTACAATGTAGTAGGATTGCCACTTCACACCCTCTATATGATGCTGCAAGAACAGGGCCTGCAACTATTAGGGGGTTCAAAAGATGAGCTATCAGGCGGTAGGCATAAAGGATTTGCCCGAGGATATGCGTCCCCGGGAAAAACTGGCCAAACTTGGTGAAAACCGTTTGGATGACCATGAACTAATCGCTATCATCCTGGGCATGGGCACCAGCAAGTTCAATGCCCTGGACATAGCCCGGCAGTTGATGATAAAGTACAGAACCCTGCGCCGTCTTAAAGAAGCCAGTCTGGAAGAGCTGATGAACGAACACGGCATTGGCCTGGCCAAGGCGGTCAGCATTAAAGCCGCCATTGAATTGGGGCGCAGACTGGCCTTGTGCCAGGAAAGCGCAGCGGTGATAACCTCGCCTGAGGATGTCAAAACCCTGGTCATGGAGGATATGCGCTACCTGGACCGGGAGCATTTCAAGGTGATTTACCTCAACCGCAAAGGCGGCATCATATTTATCGAGGATATATCGGTAGGCGGGCTGCACAGCTCCATAGCTCATCCCCGCGAGGTTTTCAAGAACGCAGTGAAGCGCAGCGCAGCTTCGGTAATACTGGTATATAATCATCCCAGCGGGGACCCCAATCCCAGCCAGGAAGACATAGAAACTACCCGCAGACTGGTTGAAGCCGGGCAGATAATGGGCATAGAAGTCCTTGACCATGTGATAATCGGCGATAACAGGTACTGTAGTCTGAAATCCAGGGGTTTAATCTAGCTTTAAGGAGGAAACACGATTTTGGTTTTTAGTAGAGACATGGGAATAGATCTGGGTACCGCGAATACCCTGGTACATGTAAAAGGAAAAGGCATTGTTTTAACGGAGCCCTCCGTAGTGGCTATACAGAATGACAGCGGGCGGGTTTTGGCCGTGGGAGAAGAGGCCAAGCGGATGATCGGCAGAACCCCAGGGAATATAGTAGCCATTCGCCCGATGAAAGACGGGGTGATCGCTGATTTTGACGTTACTCAGGCCATGTTGAAATACTTTATCAGCAAAGCCCTGGGGAAGAAAACCCCTTTTATAAGACCGCGGGTTATTGTCAGCATTCCCACCGGATGCACCACGGTTGAGGAAAGAGCCGTCAGGGAGGCTGCTCTGGCGGCCGGCGCCAAAGAGGCCTATCTGATAGAAGAGCCTATGGCAGCCGCCATCGGAGCCGGTATGCCGGTTCACGAACCTACCGGCAATATGATCGTCGACATCGGCGGGGGAACCACAGAAGTAGCGGTGATTTCCCTGGGAGGCATCGTCACTTCCAAATCGGTACGCATTGCCGGGGACAATATGGATGATGCCATCATTCAGCATCTGCGCAAGAATTACAACCTGCTCATAGGGGAACGCACTGCCGAGGATATTAAAATATCGATTGGGTCAGCACTCTTGGAGGGGGAAGAGGAGGATTACGAGGTCCGGGGACGCGATTTGGTGACCGGCCTTCCCAAAACCATCAGTGTTTCATCCCGGGAGATTCACCAGGCCTTGAAAGAAACGGTGCAGCAGATTGTGGACGGGATCAAAGCCTGCCTGGAAAAAACCCCCCCGGAATTGGCCGCTGACATCATGGATCGCGGCATCATAATGGCAGGGGGAGGAAGCTTGCTTAGAGGACTGGATAGATTAATCAGCATGGAAACCAATATGCCGGTATATGTATGTGAAAACCCCTTGTCGGCGGTAGGGTTGGGTACCGGCAGGGTACTGGAAAATATCGAAGTACTGAAAAGGGTGCTGGTTAAACCTAAACACACCCTATAAAGCTGGGTGAGTGCTTTGCTGAGCATTTTGAAGAATAAATACCTGTGGCTACTGTTGGCGGTGTTTGCGGTAGCCTTCGTTTCTATGCGCTTTACCGCCACCGAACGGGAAACCATAACCTACCCGGAAGCAGTGGCCAGAGAAGGCTTTGCCTCCCTGCAGAAGGGTTTTGCCGGTTTTGGCATGCGCTTTACCGACTTTACCTCCATATTTGCCAGCAAACGCGAACTGCTGCAGAAGATCGAGGTCCTGGAAAGCCAGAACAAGGCCTTGAGCCTGGAAAACCAGGCCCTGCAGGAATACCGCGCCGAAGCCCTGCGCTTGCAGCAGTTGCTCGCATTCGCCAATGAGAATCTGGAGACCTATGAACTGACCCCGGCGCGCGTAATCGCCCGCAGCCCGAGCACCTGGTACAAGTACATCGTAATTGACCGCGGTGAAGCCGAAGGGGTAAGACGCGATATGGCGGTGATCAGCCCTGAAGGTTTGGTAGGCCGGGTAGTCAGCACCACCCAGCACACCGCGCAGGTCAACCTGTTGACGGATCGGGAGATGGCAGTAGGGGTGGTTGCTGAGGGCAACCGCGAAACCAGAGGCATCGTTGCCGGGGTGGGGGATGACAATCTGCTGCGCATGGCCAACATCCCTTATTACTCTACTATCAGTGTCAATGAGAAAGTCCTGACCTCAGGCCTTTCCCAGATTTATCCCAAAGGTATTTTAATCGGGACTGTACAGGAAATAACCCAGGAAGCCGGAGGCTTACTAAAATCGGCCGTGGTTAAGCCGGCGGTGCAGTTCGATCAGCTGGAGGAAGTGCTGTTGGTAACTGCCTACCGGGGCACTGCTGAAGCAGGGGAGTAAAGCGTGCGTTACCTGATGCTGTTTTTTCTGCCGGTCATGGCATTGTTTTTACAATCCACATTATTCGGCGTCTACAGCATAAAGAACACTTTGCCGGATCTGCTACTGGTTTTTGTGATTTTCTATGCTCTGCTGAGTGATGCCCGCAATGCAGCCAAATACGGGTTTTTTTGTGGCCTATTGGAGGACCTTCTGCTGGGGCGTTTCATAGGCATGAATGCCCTGTCTAAGGGACTTACCGCATATATCATCGGTGTTTTGCAGGGCAGCGTGTTTAAAGAGAACCTGGCTGTAGGCATGCTGTCGGTTCTCTTGGGAACACTGTTGAACTACTTTTTTCTGTTTATCCTCAGCTTGATGGCGATGGTGACGATCGATCTCCACCAAGCGCTTTTTGCCACCCTGTTTTATCAGGCCATATTTAATCTGTTATTGGCTACGCCCTTATATGTATGGTATTACAATTCTTTTAAATACGGATGGCTGCGTCCAAATAGGGAGAGGTAAATGAAACCCGATGAAGTAAGGCCCAGATTCAAGTGGTATTCTTATATGCTCATCGCGTTGTTGTCGGTTTTGCTGCTTAGGCTGGCGGTAGTGCAGCTGCTGCATAACACCGAATACCAGGCCAAAGCCAAGGAGAACCGGGTGCGCCTGGTTCCCATCAAAGCCCCCCGCGGTGAGATTTATGATCGCACTGGCCAGGTTCTGGCCGCCAATGAGCTGGTCTACACCCTGAGTTTGAACTACACGGCTATGAGCAATCAGAGCGAAGTGGTGGCGCGCCTGGTTGCCCTCTTGCAGCCTTCATATCCCGAAATCACCGAGCAAGTGATCAATGAAAAGATAAATCTGCAGAAATACCGCCTGTTTGAACCGGTGATACTGCTGCGCGATATCCCCTGGGAACTGGTGGTTCAACTGGAGGAGCGCCGCCAGGAACTGCCCGGGGTAATGGTAGAGGTGGAGCCTTTGCGCAACTATCCTCACGGGGCCCTGGCAGGCCATGTTTTGGGATATATACATTCCATCACTACTGAGGAGATAGATCAGGAACAGGATTATAAATACAGCCTTTCCAGTCTGATCGGGAAATCAGGGGTGGAAAAGCAGTATGAAAAGGAACTGCGCGGGCAGGATGGGGCCCGCAATGTGGAAGTGGATTCCCGCGGGCGACCGGTGCGCGAGCTGGTGACCCTTGAGCCCCGGCAGGGCAATAATATATATCTGACCCTGGATAAAGACCTGCAGGAAGTAATGGAAAAAAGCATGGAAAACATGCTTGCTGAACTGCAGAAGAAGCATCCCAAAGCCCAGGCCGCCTCAGCGGTGGTGCTGAACGTAAAGACCGGTCAGGTTCTGGCCATGTGCAGTGTCCCGGCTATGTTTCCTGATGATTGGAAGGGCAATATCAGTTCCGCCCGGGCTGCATATTACTTCCCGCAGGGAAACGATTACGATCCCTTAAATCCCGGAGCTTTTCTGAACCGGGCCATTCAGGTGAGCTATCCCCCCGGTTCGACCTTCAAGCCGGTTACCGGGATGGCTGCACTGGAGAGCGGGGTAGCCGATGCCGGCAAGGATTATGTCAACTGCAAGGGCGCTTACTGGGTGGCTCCTTACATCAAGTGCTGGGGAGTGCACGGCAATGTCAACTATTACTCCGGTATGGCCGGATCCTGCAACGTATATTTCCAGGAAATGGGCCGCAGGGCCGGTCAGGAGAGCATAGTCAAAATTGCCCGGGAATTCGGCCTGGGCAGTAAAACCGGCATCGATCTGCCTTATGAGACTGCTGGCCTGCTGCCTACGGTGGAGTGGAAAAGGGAATTGAACGCATTGTTGACCGATCGCCAGTATGAAGCCCGCAGGGCTGAAATCGAGCAGAAATACCAGGATTTGCTGGAAAAAGCCCCGGACGATAAAACCCGCCAGTCGCTGGAAGCACAAAAAAAGCAGGATGTTGCCCGCCTGGAGGCTCAGTACCAGATTGACTATAATTTCAACACCAAATGGCAGCCTTATGATACTTTTAATATGTCGATCGGAGAGGGCTATAACGAGTATACAGTGCTGCAGCTGGCAAATTACGCAGCTACCATAGCCAACGGGGGACGCCTCCTGCAGCCCTATGTGGTTGACCGTATCACTGCTCCCGATGGGCGGGTGATCGAGCAGTTCAGCCCCAGGGTAGTGCACCGGGTGGAGGTTTCCCCGCAGACCCTGGCCCAGACCAAACAGGCTATGCTGGCTGTTTCCGAGCCGGGCGGAACCGCCTACTTTTTGTTTAACCACTTCCCGGACCATATCAAAGTAGCCGCCAAAACCGGAACGGCCCAGAACCGCCGCTCTGCGGACGGGTCTTCCGCCAATTACAACGGGGTGTTCCTGGCCTTTGCTCCTTTCGACAATCCCGAAATAGCCTTTGCCGGGGTGGTGGAATACGGCTATCATGGCAGTGAATCGGCGGGATTAGTGGCCCGGGATGTTTTTGAGCATTATTTCGGTATTAAGGATCATCTCAGCAGCGAAGAAACCGTGCAGGAAGTTGCGGAAAACCTGTCGAACATTGCTGTTGATTAATGGCGTAATTTAATGGTCGATAAGCGACCGGGATAGGGGTATTTTGCGAAAATAACCCCTATCTTTTGTTTTTTCGCTAAAGGAATAAAATAGCAATAGTAGAATGATAAGGAAATAGGACCTGCAACAACATTTTGGGGGTGTTTGAATGTTGATCGCAGCAAATCAGGCAAATGTGCAGGATACTATAGATTTGAGCCCTTACCGCAGCTTTAAGGAGATGAAGCAGGGCCTGAACGAGCAGCTGGCTTTACTGCGATACCCTCAAGGTACACAGATCTGTCTGGGCATAGGCCAGCGACGGCTAACCAATCGAGAGCTGAAGGAACTGGAATTGGTTTTGTTGTCACACGGTGTATACCTGCTGGATATAGTCGATGTTGAGGAAGATCCCAGCAAGGATAAACCATTAATAGACAATATGCCACACTATCGAGAAACCATGCTGTTATGCAGAAATATACGTTCCGGCCAAAAACTGGCCTGCCGGGGTAACATAGTGATTTTGGGTGATGTTAATCCGGGTGCGGAGGTTGTAGCTGGTGGCAACATTATAGTGATGGGGTGCTTGCGAGGAATGGCACATGCTGGTGCATTGGGCGATCAAAACGCTGTTATTTCAGCCTATCGCCTGCGCCCGACCCAGCTCAGGATTGCCGACCATATAACCAGGCCTCCGGATAATGAGGTGTTCACCGCCAGAAATCCCGAACTGGCACGTATCAGGGATGACAGGGTTGTCATAGAAAAGCTAAAAATATGATTGGAGGCTTGGGGATGAAAGGTAGGGTAATGGTGATAACGTCCGGAAAAGGGGGCGTGGGCAAAACCACGACCACAGCCAATATAGGAACAGCTTTGGCTATGATGGGCAAAAAGGTAGTCATGCTGGATACTGATATCGGGCTTAGAAACCTGGATGTGGTAATGGGTTTGGAGAACCGCATCGTATTTGATATTGTCGATGCGGTCAATGGCGCCTGTAAATTGAAACAGGCTTTGATTAAAGACAAGCGCTACGAAGACCTGTTTTTGCTGCCGGCAGCGCAGACCAAGGACAAAAACGCGGTTACTCCTCATCAGATGAGAAACCTCACCAACGAGCTGCGCAGTGAATTCGACTATATTCTGGTGGACTGCCCGGCGGGCATCGAGCAGGGTTTCCGCAACGCCATCGCCGGAGCCGATGATGCTATTGTGGTGGCTACACCGGAAGTCTCCTCAGTCAGGGACGCTGACCGCATCATAGGTTTACTTGAAGCAGCCGGCCTGAGCAAAAGCAAGCTGATCATCAATCGCCTGCGCAGCAAGATGGTAAAACGGGGCGATATGATGGACATAGAGGATATTCTGGATATCCTCGCTATCGAACTGTTGGGAGTAGTGCCCGAGGATGATGCTATTTTGGTTTCAACCAATCGCGGTGAGCCTGCTGTGCTGGAGAACTCATCGCGGGCCGGTGGGGCTTATCGCCGCATTGCGCGCCGCATTATGGGTGAAACCGTGCCCATAGCGATGGAGAACAATGACAACCTGGTTGACAAGTTCATGAAAATGCTGAAACTGGCAAGATAGGGGGAGGGGCAATGGCATTGTTAGATGTACTGAGCAGGATTTTTACCAAGGATAATGTGCCCAGCAAAGATGTGGCCAAGGAGCGTTTGCGTTTGGTGCTGGTTCATGACCGCTCCTCGATATCTCCTGAATACCTCAATCTCATCAAAGAGGATCTGCTCAAGGTGATACGGCAATACCTGGAAATAGATGAAGAGGCCCTGCAGGTCAGCCTCGCCAATGAGGACTCCTCCTTTGCCCTGGTGGCCAACATACCGGTGAAAGGGTTCAAGCGTCCCCGCATGGTGGAAGCCAATAATTGAATAGAAAACTATTCCTCCTTAAATAAAGTCCTTGAGCTTCTAACGTCGCGACGAGGTCCGGGCCGCCCACCCCGGACTTCGTCGTTTCTGCTGACTGTCGGATGAGTGACAACCGAACCGTCCCCTTGTCACAACCGTCCCTCTGCTGGCTGCCGCTTGT
The DNA here is from genome assembly GCA_001512785.1 of Syntrophomonas sp. DTU019. Lineage (GTDB taxonomy): Bacteria > Bacillota > Syntrophomonadia > Syntrophomonadales > Syntrophomonadaceae > DTU019. The sequence continues at coordinate 60 of LFSQ01000032.1, read as the reverse complement.
TAGCGTAAAATTACCCTGGGAGAATGAATAAGGAAAACAAAAAAGAGAATCCCTTCTTTG
>LFSQ01000061.1:1735-8151 GCA_001512785.1 Syntrophomonas sp. DTU019 | reverse complement strand
TTACAGGTCCTGCTTGACCAGGGATTATCAGGCCTGTTCGTGATCCCCGGGGATTTGAAGCTGACCGAACACGTACCCACTCCCAGCCTGACCCCGGAGATGAAGCCTGCTGAGGCGCTGCTTTTGGCCATTAAAAGGGAAGAGCAGGCTATAAAAGATTACTCCGTTTTGGCCCAGCTCAGCAAGCGTGATGAGGAAAAAGCCCTGTTTGAGCGCCTGGCCCTTATGGAGCGAGGCCACAAGGCTCATCTGGAGAGAATATACCAAAAACTGTTTGCGTAAGATGTTTTTGATATATGACAGCAGAAAACGGCCCCGTATTGCATTAGAGTGCCGGAACTGCAAATAATGATAGTGATGTCTGAAAACCGGTGCTGGTTCTTGAATAGCATCATTCCCGCATAAATTGCCAGTAGCGATTGCTTACAGGGAAAACCCGGTGTCTGGTATTCAGGAAGGAGAGAAACTGTCTGGTGACATCGATCAGTGAAGTAGCTGACATTTTGGACCTTGACCAAATCCTCGATCAAACCTGCAGCCTGGCCAGGTCGGTAGGCGAAATTCAAAAAGCCAACCTGAGCGGCAGAAACCTGGGAATAGCCACAAAATCCTCAGGTGTTGACCTGGTGACAGAGGTTGATCACTATTCTGAACAGTATTTGATAACCGCACTGCGTCATACCTATCCCCAGCATGCCATTTTATCCGAAGAGCAGGGCCAGCAAATCGGCCATTCTGAGTATCTGTGGATTATCGACCCCCTGGATGGAACCACCAACTACGCGCAGGGATTGCCTATTTTTTCGATTTCTATAGCCCTGCAGTATCGGGGCCAGACTGTAATGGGAGTGGTGTATGCTCCGGTTGTGGATCAGATTTTTACCGCAATTCGGGGAAAGGGCGCTTTTCTCAACGGCAAGCCGATAGCTGTGTCAAAGAAGACTGAATTGGGACAGTGTGTATTGGCCACTGGCTTCCCTTATGATCGGGCCACTCACCCGGATAACAATGTTAACTATTTTGCCCACTTTACCCCCAGGGTAAGGGGAATCCGCCGCATGGGTTCAGCCGCCTATGACCTGGCCAATGTAGCCTCAGGTGCTTTGGACGGATACTGGGAATTGAACCTCAGTATCTGGGATGTGGCTGCCGGTGCCCTGCTGGTGGAGGAAGCCGGCGGCAAAGTGGTTTACCTGCCCAAAAAACGCGGGGTTTCACTGGTGGCTGGCAATCCGGCCATGTGTGAGCGGATTCTTACTGAGATGGCAATGGTGGATGCTGATTGATGGCTGTAATACATTTAACAATATAGATTAGATTTTTTCGGAGGAGGAGAATTATGATGCTGAACCTGTTACGAAAAAGACGCAGTATACGCAAATTCGAAGACAAAAAGTTAGAGCCGTGGCAGATTGAGGAATTAGTGAAAGCCGCCTTGATGGCCCCATCGTCGCGCACCCGGCGCCCCTGGGAATTTATAGTGGTGGAAGACCCGGAGCTGCTTAACAAGCTGGCTCTGTGCAAGGAACACAGCGCTTCGTTTTTGGCCGGGGCACCCCTGGGGATTATTGTGGCCGCCGATCCAGGCAAATGTGATGTTTGGGTGGAAGACTCATCCATATGCACCCTGCTCCTGCACCTGCAGGCTACGGCTATGGGCCTGGGTTCATGTTGGATACAGGTGAGAGAGCGCTGGCACAAGGATCACATGACTTCTTCAAATTATGTCAAACAGCTGGTCAACTTACCTGACAACTACCAGGTGCTGGCCATTGTCGCTGTCGGGTATCCGGCTGAACAAAAAGCCCCTATCGAAGACAGCCAGCTGCCTTACCACAAGGTGCATCACAATGCCTTTGGAAAGCCGTTTTTTAATAAATGAAGCCGGGCCAACCAGGGGTATCAGGTTGATTTGTAAACGTTTTTGAAGGAGGGAATAACAATATGCAGCAGCTGACGGAAAATGTCAAGTTGTTCGGGAATGGGTTTTTCAATTATTATGTGGTTGGCCAGGAAGAAGCCGCTTTGATAGAATGCGGAACCAGTGCGGGAGCACAGATTTTTGCCGGGCAGTGGGCGGCTCTGGAGGATAAGCCTGACATCAAATACATAGTGGTGCTGCACTCCCATTTCGACCATGTGTGCGGCATTCCCATGCTTAAAGAGCTGTTCCCCGACGCTCTGGTAGTAGGCAGCAGCACTGCGCAAAAGGTTCTTTCCAAAGAGAAGGCCATGGCAAGCGCATTTAACAGCGATCTCTATGTAAGTAAATCCTACCTGCAGGCCGGATTTATCTCCGAAGAGCCTGAGGCGCCAGCCTGCAATACAATTCCGGTTGATGTGGTGGTAGGGGAAGGCGACCAGCTGCTTTTAGGGGACACTCTCAAGCTTGACATACTGGAAGCCCCGGGGCACAGTCCCTGTTCGCTGGCGGTATATCTGGAAACCGAGCAGATTCTGTTCGCTTCGGATGCCGCCGGGTACAAAACCGGCCCGGGGGAGATATCCCCGGTCTTTTTCCAGGACTATGACAGCTATATCGCGACCTTAAACCGTTTTAAAGGCCTGCCCATAAAAACCCTGGCCATGGCACATGGCGATATTATTCAAGGTGATGAGGTCGCGCAGTTTTTAGATGAGACCATCAAGGCTGCGGAAGAGGCCTTTGCCTTCATCAAGACCGCTTTGGAGGCCGGAGAGGACGAGGAACAGGTGGGGCAAAAGGTATTTGAGCGATACTATAAAGGCGGCATGGGCTATTACCCGCCGGACATAATGTACAGCACTATGAAATTGCTGGTCAAAAACGTCCAGGCCAAATTGTAGTGAAAAGATAAATCGAGCCAAACGGGTACCTGAAGCAGGTACCCGTAAATTTTTTCCAACATAAAATTAAATTATATCGATGCTGCCGGTCAATTGCAGGTGTTGGCATTGAGCCAGGAAGCATGGGGGAAGATGGCTAATCTACGGTCAATATGCGGGCAGCTTTGTTAATTATGGAGGAAACTCTTTTGCCCAGGGAGAATAGCTCAGATAGCGAGGTGATTGTTTTGGTATGGCGCAAATAGAAAATCGACGTAAAATTGATATTGCCGGAATAGTCCAGCGTAGAAAACCAGCCTTGCTGAAACGGGTCAGACAGGCCGCCAAATCGGGCGAAAAGCTCTATAAAGCAGATGGGATGGGCAGATTAGAGGAATTTGTGAACCAGGTGTTGGATACTATCAGAGCCTGCGCCACTGAATTGATTGATTCCATACCAGATGAAGCCTTATGGAATCAACAGTGGTCTGAGGCACTGGATTTGGTTGCCGATTTCATCAATGAACAGGGTGATTGGCTTTTTAAACGCTGCCTGGAGTTATGGGGGGAGGAAGCCCTGGCAGTTCAGGAGCACATTGCCGATAGCTGTGCCAGAATGGCTTCGGCCATGGGGGAAAGAATCGAGATTGGGCATAGATTGGAGAGGCGCTCCTTTTGGGATATTGCGGTACGCGATACCGTAAACACCCCTCCCGCGGAAATGGTAAAGCTGTTGCTAATCAGCGTATTGGCATTAATATTCGGATTTCTCATGGGAAGGTGGTTGTAGATGCAATGCGGGTATATTCGGGTATATTAAATAAACAAGACAGGAAGCTGCCTTGTTCCAGTAAGCAGTGTTTGAAAGGTGCTGACAGCAAGGATTAATACCTGGTATTGAAGCCCTCGGCCAGCATACCCAGGCCCATTACCGCCAGGACAATTTGCCAGGTACTGTTTAAGAGTACGGGCTGCAAGATAACCAGGCCAATAAGAAACAATCCCATTGTGACTCGTAAGCTTCTGTCAAATGAAGTCAAATCCTTTTTGAATTCCATACCCGGCCATCCTCATTTTTTTATAATTTGCCCACTTAAAAGCGATATTAAAACTCGCTCAAGCGGCAAATACACAGGATTTTCATGGTAGGCCTTCCAAACCGGCACAGGGACATAATATGTCGATAAGCAGCAGAGATGCCGGGGCTTTATAGCTGATATTGGTCCCGGGCACAGGCGCACAATATGTCAATAAGCAATTTATATGAGAATGAATGCTTTAGTCCTGCCTCTTGAGCGCAGGAGCAAAATATGTCGATATGCGCTCAGGACTCATATAATCGTGAGGTCGAAAACAGCCAATTAAAGCTCTTATATCAATTACAGCAAGGTTTTTAGGAGGAATCGTATGCGAAGCATGCTGCTGGCGATCAGCTTTCTCACCATAGCCCCGGTTTACGGCAACCGGGTTGCTGATGAAAGGGAATTCGCCAATTCACTGTACTATTACCCATTAGTTGGATTTATCATTGGTATGATACTGTTTGCCGTTGTGCGCCTCTGTGAACCGCTCGGACCGGGGATTGCGGCTGAGGTTCTCATCCTCTCGGTCTGGGTGTTGATTACCGGGGCTCTGCACCTCGATGGGCTGATGGATTCTGCTGATGGTTTGTTCAGCGGACGGGCCAAAGAACAGAAATTGGAAATCATGAAGGACAGCCGGATTGGGGCCATGGGAGCCATAACCCTGGTGATAGTCATCCTGCTGAAAGTGGCCTTTTTGGATAGCCTGGCCATTGCGGACCAGTCCTGGGTTTTGCTGGTTGCGCCCGCCGTGGGGCGCTTTATGATGGTGTACACCATATGCCGTTATCCCTATGCCCGGCCTGGCGGTGGGCTGGGAGCAGCCTTTGGCGGAGAGGCAGGATACCCCAAGTTGATGGGGGCTTTATTGCTGCTGCTGGCCGGTGCCTGGCTGGCTCAGGCCTGGACGGCCCTTACCGCAGCTGTTATCACCATTGCCCTGGGCGCTTTGATAGCAGCCTGGATAGCAAAACAGCTGGGCGGCGTAACCGGGGATACTTTCGGGGCGGTTTGCGAAAGCAGTGAAACCATTTTTATCATCACCGCAGCACTTCTGGTGAGTTGAGCAACATCCAGCGAAAGGGTGAAAAGCCATGCAATTAATTCTCATCAGGCACGGGCAAACCGAGTGGAATGCCAGCCAGAAGTATCAGGGCCATACCGATATTCCGCTTGACGATACCGGAAGGCAGCAGGCCCGGCGTCTGGCTGAGCACCTGCTGCAGCTTGAAAAGGTCGAGGCGGTGTATGCGAGCGACCTGGTGCGTGCACGAGAGACAGCGGAAATAATAGCTCAGGCCTTTAATCTCAAGCCATTGATCGATCCCCGGCTGCGCGAGCTCTGCTTCGGCAAATGGGAAGGCTTGACTTTTAATCAGGTCTATGCTATTTATCGGGCAGAATTTGAACAGTGGTATAATAGCCTGGCAGAGTTTTGTGTGCCCGGGGGTGAATCCTTCAGTGATGTAGCCAATCGAAGTCTGGAGGCTATTGCGGACATCAAACAGAAACACCGCGGAACAGTGGCAGCAGTAACCCATGGCGGAGTGATCAAGGCGGTCTTGAGCAGAATTCAGTCCGACCTTGACCTGTGGCAGGTTAACATTATGCCCGCATCTCTTACTAAAATCGGTTTTTCCAATAATAGTATTGCCATATCATATATTGGAGTGGTAGTATAACCAGGGACTTTCATTGAGCATGCTCATGCCCATTGCAGGTTTCGAAATAATATTTAGGTATCCGGCTGATTTATACGACATATAGTTATAGAGAAGGGTTTATTAAGTTTTAAGGTCTTTTGGAAGCCTGATTCCTGCTTAACCGGGGAGAGGCCTAATAACCTTCTCATCCGGGCGGTGTTCTGTGACAAGAGAATAATAATATTGTATTTCCTTTTATTGCACTGTTTTTTTTTGTGCAGTTCACATATAATCAAATAAACAGAGACCAGAAAAGACGGCAGATAATGTCAAAATGCACAAGGCGTGAAGGGAACAGTGCAAAACGGTTTGCATGTAGATTTATGGGGAATGCAGCAAGATGCGGAGGTGAGGCTGTGAGTAAGAGATGGGGTAAAGGCGATCCAGTGAACTTATCCGATCTACTTAAGATTACTCCGGTTGCCAATGAGATTATGCAGTTAGCGGAAGAGTTGGACATAAACGTAGCAGATATCCTCTGGATAGTAACCCAGATCATTGATCATGGCGATGAGATTGATACCAAAGCCTATGCTAAGCTGCTCAATGAAGAAGAATTGGGCATTGAGGAAGAATGGGGTGACATCGAGGTTGATAATATAGAATCCGATATGGAACAGGCCAACTACACTGTAGATGTCAAGATCAACAGTGGCGGGCGGTTTCCTGAAGTGGGCTTTAAAGCCGGAATCAATGATCGTGAAGATATAAGCTACTTCTTCGATATGGTTTTGGATATGTTGGAGAAGCTGGAATAGCAATCAAGCTAAATAAGATAAGCAGCGAGTCCGGGAACATCCCGGACTCTTTCTGTGCCCGGTGACAG
>LFSQ01000061.1:0-1722 GCA_001512785.1 Syntrophomonas sp. DTU019 | reverse complement strand
GGACCGTCCCCATTTGTCACCCTGGCAGCGGAAAATGGGATTTAAGGCAGGGTATTGTTAAGCTATACTGAGATGCAGGGAGAAGGCGAAAGAGAGGCTGACCAAGAATGAGCGATTGGTTTATACTATTGGCTTTAGCAGCTGGCCTGGTGATGGGCGGTTTAGGCACATACATATTTATGCGCGGGCGACTGGATGGCCAAAGGCTGTTATACCAGCAAAGTATGGAAGCCGAGCGGGCTATGTACCAGGAAAATCTCAGGCTGCAGGAAAAGCACCTGGAGGAGCTGCGCCAGAGAGAAGCTCAGCTCGGGGAGCAAATCGCCGCTTTATACAGCGAATTGCAGGATCAGCAGCAGAAGCGCTCAGCGGCTGAAGAGAGATGTCTTCGCATTGCTGAACTGGAAAACAGCCTGGGGGAAAAGGAGAACTTAATCAGCCAATTGCGAAACGAGCTTAACCAGCTGCACATGACCCAGGCAGCTTTGGAGCAGCGCCTTGAGGAGGGGGAGAAGCGCTTGGCCGAGCAGAAGCAGTTGCTGGAACAGGCCCGGGAAAAACTGACGGAGGCCTTTGCCGCGCTGTCTGCTGAAGCCCTGCGCAGTAATAATCAGTCGTTTTTGGAGCTCGCCACCACTTCTCTGGAGAAATACCAGGAATCAGCCAAAAGCGATATGGAAACCAGGTACAAAGCCATTCAATCCCTGGTTGAACCGGTATTGACGGCCTTAAAACAGGTGGATCAAAAGGTTCAGGAGCTGGAAAAGGAGCGCACCAGCGCTTATGCCAGCTTGATGGCAGAGGTAGGGAATATGTCCCAGACCCAGGCCCGGCTGCAAAAAGAAACCGCTAACCTGGTCAAAGCCCTGAGGCGGCCTGAGGTTCGGGGGCGCTGGGGCGAACTGCAGCTGCGCCGCGTGGTGGAGATGGCGGGAATGGCGGCTTTCTGCGACTTCGTGGAGCAGCACAGCAGTGATTCCTCCGATTCACGCTTGCGTCCGGATTTGATCGTGAAGCTCCCCGGGGGGCGTTATGTGGTAGTTGATTCCAAAACCCCTCTGCAGGCCTACTTGGAGGCATTGGAGAGTGAAGATCCTGCCCAGCAGCGAGCCAGGTTGTCCGATCATGCCAGGCAGCTGCGGGTACATATCAGCCAGCTGGGGAGCAAAAAGTATTGGGAGCAGTTTCAGCCCACCCCGGAGTTTGCGGTTTTGTTTGTCCCTGGGGAAGCGTTTTTCAGTGCGGCTTTAGAATATGACCCTGAACTGATTGAGTACGGCTTCAATCAGCAGGTCATGCTGGCCACACCTACCACCTTGATCGCCATGCTCAAGGCGGTGGCCTACGGCTGGAAACAGGAAGCTATCGCTGAGAACGCCCGGGAGATAAGCAATCTGGGGCAAAACCTCTATGACCGCATCCATGTCCTGGCCAGGCATTTCGATGATTTGCGCAAAGGTCTGGAACGCAGTGTAGAAGCATACAATCAGGCGGTTGGGTCGCTGGAAAGCCGGGTTTTAGTTACCGCGCGCCGTTTGAAGGATCTGGGCATATCCGCTGCCAAATCCCTTCCTGCCGCGACAACGATCGAAAAAATACCGCGCCAGATCATTACCGGGCATGGGGAACTGGAAGCAGGGTGTACTGCGGAAGATGATGCGGAATAAGGTAGTGTAAAGTTTTAGTAGGTAAAAAGGGGTCAGAGATAGAAAAGAGACCTCA
>LFSQ01000134.1 GCA_001512785.1 Syntrophomonas sp. DTU019 | reverse complement strand
TTAAGATAGATATTTATTAACTAAGACCAGGAGTTTCTCCTACTAAACCTTGACACAGACGCTCATCAAGCAGAAGATACCGGGATCGATGATTTCAAGGCTATAATCATCTATATGGATAAGAAGCTTCTCCAATCGGTTGCTGAGGAGATGTTTGGCCATGAAAATCCGGAACTAAAGAATGATTGTTTTCTATTCAGCCCCAGGCTTAAGGAAATGCTTCACCTATTCATGAACGAGTGCCAGGCTGATCAGCCCGGCTGCTCTTTGATGCTCGAAAGCCTGGCGGTAGAGACCGCGGTGCTGCTTTTGCGCGAGATTCATTACAAACCGCCTGCTCTGCCTGTACAAGCCCCTGAAAACCGGGAGAATAACTGCATTGCCAGGGCTGTAGAGTATATCACCGACAATTATCAACACAAGCTGTCGCTTAATGATTTAGCCGCACAAACCCATTACAGTACCTTTCATTTCTTACGATTGTTCAAACAGTATACTGGCAGAACCCCATTCGAATACCTGCTGCATGTAAAGATTGAAAAGGCCAAGCATCTGCTTAAGAAGACCAATTACTCAATCGATGATATTTCCTACCTGTCCGGATTTAGCAGCAGCAGCTATTTCAGCCAAATATTCAAGAAAAAGACCGGCATCTCTCCCTCCCAGTACAGGCTGCACCAATGAGAAACAGTTTTTTCACCAAGCGATCACTCAGCTTTTGACCGGCCAATAACAAAGCCGGAGCATGTCGCTCCGGGCCTTGTTCTTAAATCGTCATAGATTGGTGGCCATATGAAGCCGGTTTTTTAAACCTGCTTTTCCACAACCCAATTGTTGCTTTTACCCGGCTTCATAAAGTATTTTGACCGTTTGCAGAACCGGATCCCATTCCACTTCACAGCCCAGGTTTTCTGTTATGAAACGCAGGGGCAGCATAGTCCGGCCAGGAGGGGCTATAAATGGCCGCACCTCGGGATTATCAGGATCGATCAGGCGCTCTTGGCCATTAACCCTGGCGGTATTGTTGCCTATCCATAATTCGATGGTTTTATCCCCTTTTACAATGGTAACCTTCTGAGTAGCATCATCCCAGGCCAGGCTTGCGTCCAGGGCCTCGGTGATGTATCTGATGGGCAGCATGGTTCTCCCCTGCGTACTTACCGGCGCAGTGTCCATGTCGAAAACCTGATTGTCAACGTTGATCTGCTTGCTGCCCAGGCTCAGGCTGATAACCTTTTTACCCAGCACAATCGGCCCGTTTTGCGGAAGGGTTAAAGCACCTCTGGTAGTTACCGACACCTCCTGAGAAGGGTCGGAAATATAAACCCCGGTATAAGCATAGCAGCGATAATAATAAGTGGTATTGTCCGCCAGGGATTCGTCGATCCAGCTGTTAAATCCAGGTGCAGCTTCAGAAGAATGCCACGTTACAAATCTCCAATCCTCTCCCTCGGTTTTACGCTCAATACGATACCGTACTATCACCACGCTATCATTGGGATCATACCATTCCAGTTTTACTTTCGAGGCTGAGAGAGCTGCAGCACTCAGGTTTTGCGGGGCAAGTGGCCCTGTGGCTTGAGTAGTTTCCAGATTAACCACTTTCATACCGTTTTCGTTGAAGGGGTACAGCCGGTAGTCATAAAATGTAAGAGGCTCAAGACCGGTATCAGTGTATTCCTGTACATTAGGACCTGTAACCGCTATGGGCCTGGTAAAATCAAAGCTGTTATCGCTCCGCTTTTTGCGGAATATCAAAAACCCTTGCTCATTATCGGAATTATCCTTCCATTGCATATGAACAAAAGTGCTTCCAGATCTAGGCGAAATAAAGTCGGTGGGGTCAGCAGGCAGATGCGGGATTTTAACCACCACCTGATTGGAATAACTTGTGCCGTATTGATTCTGAGATTTGATGCGGTAGGTATAGTTTACATCGACTACCAGGTCAGACTTGCTCACACTGTAGGTGGATTGTGATGAAGCCAGAGAGGCAACCTGCATAAAAGCACTGCCGTTTTTGGATACTTCCAGGTAATTGGCCGTATTTAAATTGTGGGAATATTTCCATTGCAACTTGAAGCTTGTATCATTGTATACGATTGGCAATACCTGCAGGTCATAGGCCGGTTGAGGCTCATAGGTGTAATAATATGTGCCCGGGGTTTCATTGGAGCTTGCCGAGAATATGCTGCCTTTGACCGCTTTGACCCGGTAGTAGTACACTTCATTGGGATGAAGGGGATAACTGGTCTGTGCCGTATCAGTGTAAGTAGTAACATTGGCCTTAACCGCATCTATCGGATAGAACTCTCCAGTGCCGGCTTTGCGTTCAATGACAAAGCCCTCTTCATTGGTGGAATTATCGGTCCAGGTCAGGACAATCTTTCCGGGCGTGCTTGTAGCTTTAAGATCGCTGGGTGCTTTGGGCGCTGCATTGATATAAGGCACAGTGTTTTTATCGATCTCCTTATCGATATAAGGGCTTGTCCCGGGAATCACACCGGGATTTACCGCACCCCAGGCGCAGGCAGGAGCAAGAAGGCCCAATACCAGTATCATGAAGATGCTAAATAAGGTTTTGCGCAATGGTACCAACATATCTCATCTCCTTTAATGTCATTCTTTCACCCTTTCACGCCAGTGGAACAGCGTTATAATTCTTGCTGGGCTGATGGGGTAAGCAATCTCGGCTTAAAGCAACTTATCCGCAGGCAGGCAGTGCTGTAAAGCAACACCATGGTATAAGCCGGGCTGCTTGCTCGAATATAACGCTTTTCAGTAAATAGTATATAGCTCACCAGGGGGCTTCTTTTTAGTCTGATTGCTGTCTTTTTTTAGATATAGTGCTGTTGTTAATGCTGCTAGCTTATATGAGCAAGCCGGGGACTGCGCTTAACCTCTAGCCAGCCGGCAGGGGTTCACCTGCTGCCATGGGGTCGGGCTTTTGCATGCCGGCAAATGTGGCCTTTTTAATGGTATTATCAGGTATTAACCACACCAGGGTACACTTATCTGATTCCCCTCATATGATACGTTATACGAACAATATGGGGGAATTACTGTGTTCGGTCTCTCAATGGCTAACCTGGCGCGCCGGCATCCCAAAAAAATGGATAAAGCGCTCCGAAACGCCATGTTTGATTTGTACCAGCCCATGCGCTGGGTACCCTGCTTTTTGCATTCCGCACTTGAGAGCCTGCTCAAGCGAACCAAGAAATATGCGGTTATCATTGAATTTCAAGATGAGCAGGAAGAATTCACCGTTCAGGTGAAAAGGGCCGACTCCCTGCTGGGCAAACATTTCCTCTCCCGCATCAAACATCACTATCCAAGTGTGCGCAGCTGTTCAGCCATCCTGACCCCTGCCGCTCTGGAAAAACTGCTGGATGGCGACCCTTCCATCAAAACCATCCATCTCGACAGAGAAGTGCGGGCTTTGCTGGATGTAGCCAGAGCCTCGGTAAAAGCCAATACCCCAGCGATACAAAACCTGACCGGCAAAGGCATCACCATTGCGGTGGTTGATACCGGCATTTACGAGCACCAGGATCTGGCTGGAAGAATTAAGGCTTTTAAGGACGTAATCAACAACAAAACCGCAGCTTATGATGACAATGGGCATGGAACTCATTGCGCCGGGGACGCAGCGGGAAATGGCAAGGCATCAAACGGCAAGTTCAAGGGCATTGCCCCGGATGCGGCTTTGATCGGCGTCAAGGTGCTGAACAAGATGGGTTCAGGCTCGCTTTCAACAGTCATGGCGGGAGTACAATGGTGTATCGACAATAAAGAGAAATATACCATCAACATTATCTCCATGTCGCTGGGCAGCAGTGCCATATCCCCTGCCAATGAGGACCCAATGGTCAAAATTGTGGAGAAGGCCTGGGATGAGGGCATGGTGGTTGTTGTAGCCGCCGGCAACGAAGGTCCGGAAGAAAAAACCATATCCAGTCCCGGAATAAGCCCCAAAGTCATAACCGTGGGGGCTATGAATGACCGGGATACCCCGCTGCGCTCCGATGATCAGGTAGCCGACTTTTCCAGCCGGGGACCGACCATCGATGGACTCGCCAAGCCCGATATCCTCAGCCCAGGGGTAAATATAATATCCCTGCGCTCCCCCAATTCGTATCTGGATAAACAATATAAAAGCGCCCGGGTGGATAAAGATTACTTCAGTCTGTCCGGCACTTCGATGGCTACTCCCATTTGCGCGGGTGTGGTGGCTCTTATACTTGAATCCCAACCCCAGCTTTCCCCGGATCAAGTGAAACATTGCCTCTTGGAGGCTGCTGAAAACTGGAACCTCTCCCCTTATGAACAGGGCCAGGGTTACTGTGACGCGGAGAAAGCCATACTGGTTGGGAAGAAACTATAGGCTGCTTGCTGTGTTTATATACTTTTCATCATTAAATGCGCGCTCTATACGGGCTGGCCAATAGGTACCTGTAAGAAGGTAGTCGATCAGGTTCTTTTCCCAGCGGCTGGATTCAAGCTTGTAAAAATCTTTACAGTACCCAGGTGATTAAGAAGAAGCAGCCCGGCAACGGCAGGAAAAAGCCAGGCTATTTTAGCAAAAAAAAGAGCCGGTGAACGGCTTAAATGATAATTGACATATGATCTCTATATCAGGGAACAGGGTGTTCCCAAAGCAGAGCCTTTGACTCTATCCCAACTGGTAACTAATCCAAACCCCTTTACAGCATATCCCTGTTCAACAGCATTGAGCAAAGATATAAAACCGACCTATGATAATGTTGTAACTGAGCTCCGAATTGGAAGCAATTATATCAGGATCAGGTCTAAAAACCGGCCTATGAGTTTTGCACCCCCAGGCTATTCTTGGGCTGGGCAAAATATTTTTGTGCCCATATATTTGCCGTACCCATGGCTTCTGTGAAAATATATGCAAGCCATAAAGATAAAATAACCCGGATATCACGTAAATAGTGAAAGAATAATTCATCATTCGTTTCCAGCTAATGTTGCTTCTAGATTTACAGCTGCTAAAAATGTTGGTTGAGTGGAATGCAGCTTGCTTGTCTGTTGCAGATCTGTAAATTGCAGCGATTAAAACGGAATTAGCGCAAGGCCGCACCAGCGATGATCATGCGCTGGGCTTCGGAAGTGCCTTCACCGATCTCCGTCAGCTTGACATCGCGGTAGAGGCGTTCGACCTTGGCCCCGGTCATGAAGCCATAACCACCCTGGATCTGAACCGCCTTGGTAGTGTGTCTGGCCGCGCATTCCGAACAGAACAGCTTGGCCTTGGATGCTGCCAGGCTGAACGGTTTGCCCTCATCTTTCAGCCAGGCGGCATACATGTAGAGAAAACGTGAGGCATCGACATCGGTGGACATATTGGCTATAAACCACTGAATGGCCTGCTGTTTGGCGATAGGCTTGTTAAACTGCACCCGCAGCTTGGAATAGCGTACTGATTCATCCAGGCAGGCCTGAGTAATGCCGGTAGCCATGGCGGCTATGCCGATGCGGCCGACATCGAGAGCGCTCATGGCAATTCTGAAACCCTGTCCTTCCTGACCCAATACGCAGGATGCCGGAACGGCGCAATCCTTAAACACAACTTCCGAAGTCTGAGATCCCCTGACACCTAACTTGTTAAATGTTTTGCTCACTGTGATTCCCGGGGTTCCTTTGGGGATTAAAAAGGCGGTCATGCCCTTGGAGCCGGCAGAACGGTCGGTATAGGCGAATACCACAAAGACATCGGCAATAATGGCGTTAGTGATGAAAGTCTTGGTTCCGTTGATTATGTATTCGTCCCCGTTTTTGACCGCTGTGGTGGTGGCGGAACTGACATCAGTACCCGCTCCAGGTTCGGTCAAGGCAAAAGCACCTACGATCTTGCCTTGAGCCAGGCCGGGCATATACTGCTTTTTCTGCTCCTCATTGCCGAAAGTGAGTATGGGATGTCCTACCAGGCCATAGCTGTAGGAATGGAGGAAACTGGTGGTGGCACAACCGCGGGCCAATTCTTCGGTAACCATCATGGTGGTTACAAACTTCTCCCCACCGCCGCCATACTCAACCGGATAGGAGATGCCCATCATGCCCAGTTCCCCTAACTTCTCGAATATTTCCACAGGCTGGCGACAGCTGGCATCGATCTCCGCAGCTACGGGCTCAACGTGCTGCAGGACGAACTCGCGAATGTTTGACTTGATGAGTTCCTGTTCTTCGGTGAGCTTGAAATCCATAATAACACCTCTTTCATCTGAAATCATACCAATACTTGCCGTGGAAAAAACATGCTGAGACTGGCGAAATAATGATATCTACTTTTCAGTTTATCAACACTCCTGTCCTAAATCCACATTCAAAATCAGCAGCATTTTGGGGAAATATCTCCAATTCTATTATTTTAAAAGGCAAATAGTGGTAATACATAATATTTACACTACAACCAATATTGGCTATTACATCAAATTCTTATTATTGGTATAATTTTATTGTGACGGGTGGTTTCGATGGCCTCAATTCCGCTGTCGAAACTGCTTTTTCGTATACACCGCCGGGCAAATGATGGTTAGTTTTTTCAGGTTTTTATAAGGGAAATGCTTATGTTTAAAATCAATGATTATGTTATGTACGGTTTAGTCGGGGCATGCCAGATTACTGATATCGGGAAAGACGAGTATGCCAGGGATAAGCAGACCAGCTATTATGTGCTGCGGCCTGTTTTTGATGACAATATGACCATAAAGATTCCAGTAGACAGCCCCAGGCTCGCCATGAGGCCAGTCATCAGCCGAGAAGCCGCCTTGGCATTGATTGCATCCCTGCCGGAACAGGAAACTGCGTGGACCGATGATGAGAAGCAAAGAAATGCCGTTTTTAAGAATGCCCTCAGATCGGGGAAACCTGAGGATTGGGTGAGACTGATTAAGTCCGTATATCTGGAAAAGGAAGCCCGAGCCAGGGTCGGCAAAAAAATAGGCAAAACAGAAGAAGGCTTGATGAATACCGCAGAAAAACTCCTTAATCAGGAATTGGCGGTAGCTTTGAATATCTCCCCGGATAATGTATCATCCTATATCCTGGAACATATTCCCGAAGATAAACAGCAATAATTGCTGTGCTCTCATGCTCTTCGGGCAGATATCAACCAGGGTGATGGAAACGGTTCCATCAGGCCTTTGCTGTTAACCCGCGATACCTCCACCCGTATGGCTTCAGTGCGTTTCAGGGCGTTCTCCTTGAACAACGCGGGAAGAGAGGTCAGAATATCGAAATCCAGGGTATAAATAACAAAATTCATGTGGGGATTGACAGCCAGTAGCTGCTGGATTTCACGGCCGATACGCGGGGATCCGACTATAAATGCGATATCCGGCACCGGCAATTGCTCCAAAATGCCGTTGTCCAGGGAATCGACAATTATCACGTTGTTGAGGCCAAATTTATCCACATTGCACTGCATGGTAGTGCGATCCCGGGGGTCGTATTCCACCGCGATGACGCTGCCTTCCGCCGCAATAATGGCTGCCTCCACGGCAATGCTCTCACCCGAGATTATACACACATTATCCTGGTCGCCCAGGTTGAGCTTATTCATTATAACGGCACGCACTTCCCGGCACACATACTGTACCGAGCCGGGAGAGAAACGACTGTTTTCAATGCCTATCTGATAATTGGTGGCGGCATTGGGATTTAAGACCAGCATAGCTGCAGAGGCATTGATCCCCCGGTTTATCATTTCTGAGACCTTGTTATGCTTGATCGGGCCTACCGGGTCGGAGCCCTCATTGTACCAGATAACACAATCGCCCAGCTCCGCGTTCCACATGTCATAAAAGATATCCGGATGACCGGCATCCGTAAACACCAGGACAGCGCGGTTGCACATCACGGTCGGGATCAGGTTCTTGTTCTTTCCTGTGATGTCCAGCATCTTCAGCTGTGCCAGGTTGATGTCCACATTTTGGGAAAAATACTGGAGCCAGGAGAGAATAACCTCATTGGTGAATAAAGTCGGTTCCACAGCCAAAACCCCCTTATTAACAGGTATCATACCATATCAAATGATGCTTTGCGCAAGATTTATGCGCCGGTGCGCTCCAGCAAGCGTTCCCATTTCTCATCCACGTAAGCCTGCGCAGTTTCGATCATCCACTCATTGCCCTTAAGGAACATATGGCGGAATCTGCCCTGCGGGCGGAGAAACTCCTCTACCGGCAGCTTTTTTTTGGGTATATAGCTCAAGCGCCATATCCCTTCCTCCACTTCAAAAAGCGGCCAGACACAGGTTTCCACAGCCAGCCTGGTGATCTCAGCCAGCTTGGACGCAGGGTAGTCCCAACCCCGGGGGCAGGGGGATAATATGTTCAAAAAGCACGGGCCTTCGGTATAAATGGCTTTGTGCGACTTGATGTGCAGATCCTTGAAGTTCCCCAAAGGGGCGGTTTGAGCCACATAGGGGATGTGGTGAGCAACCATAATCTCAGTGATATCTTTTTTGTTCTGTGGCTTGCCCTGCCCCGCTGAGCCTACGGGCGAGGTGGTGGTGCGGGCAAAGCGAGGCGTCGAAGAGGAACGCTGGATCCCGGTGTTCATATAGGCCTCATTGTCATAACAGACGTAGACCATGTCATGACCGCGTTCCATGGCTCCTGACAGGGATTGAAAGCCAATATCATAGGTGCCGCCGTCACCGGCGAAAGTGATGAACTTGACCACTCCGTTCACCTTGCCGCGGCGCTGCAAAGCCTTATAGGCTGCTTCCACCCCGCTGCAGGTAGCGGCTGCGTTTTCAAAAGCGGAATGGATAAAACTGTCCGTATAAGCAGTATAAGGATACATGAAGGTAGAGACCTCCACGCAGCCGGTGGCGTTGACCACCACTGCACGATCCTCTTTGTTCAGAGCGCGCAGAACCCCGGCTACTACCACCCCGGCCCCGCAACCGGCACACAGCCTGTGCCCTCCGGTGAGGCGGGGCGGCTTTTCCACTTCCCTTTTGAGGTTATAAACCTTGCTCATGCTATCGCTCCCTTCGTTCTGTGCCCCATATGGCTGTACACCGGATGGATATCGCCGCTTTCAGCAATACTCGCCAGGCGTTTAAACACCTGTTCGAAATCCTCAACCTTTATGTCCCGGCCGCCCAGCCCATAGACGATATTTATCAAATAGGGGCGTTGCTTGAGATCGTACAGGGCGCTGCGGGTTTCAGCAAATAAAGGACCCCCATTGGCGGAGAAACCCTCGGATTTGTCCATGACCGCTACCGCCCTGGTCCCTGCCAGGGTCTGGGCCAGTTCTTCCCCGGGGAAAGGGCGGAAAACCCTGATTTTGACCAGACCGGCTTTTATTCCTGCCTCGCGCAGCTTGTCAACCGCGGTTTTGCCGGTTCCGGCACTGGATCCCATAATAACCAGAGCCAAATCAGCATCCTCCATCCTGTATTCTTCAAACAGCCCATAACGCCGGCCTGATATCTTCTCGAACTCTTTTGCCACTTCCAGGATACGGGCTTTGGCCGCCTTCATGGCCTCCGCTTCCTGTACTTTATGTTCCATATAATATGCGCTTATATCGTACGGCCCAACCGCCAGGGGATTCTCTTTTTTCAGCAGGTAGTGCTGGGGACTGTATTCCCCCACAAATTGGCGCACCACCCCGGTATCCAACAGCTCAATATTTTCAACCGCATGGCTGGTGATGAAGCCGTCCATACAAGTCATCACCGGAAGGCGCACCTCAGGTGCTTCACCGATAGGTATGGCCATGATGAAATTATCATAGGCTTCCTGATTGTTCTCCGCATAGATTTGAATCCAGCCCGAGTCCCTGGCTCCCATAGAGTCAGAGTAATCGTGGTTTATATTGATTGGCCCGGAAAGGGCCCGGTTGACGCAGGCCAGGGTAATGGGCAGACGGCAGGAAGCTGCCACGTACAGAAGCTCGTACATCAATGCCAGTCCACAGGATGAGGTGGCACAGACAGACCTGGCTCCAGCAGCCTGGGCGGCAATACATACCGACATAGAACTGTGCTCGGATTCCACGGTCACGAATTCCGTGTTTACCTCACCGTTGGCTACATATGCAGCGAAGTATTCGGCTATTTCGGTGGAGGGGGTAATGGGAAATGCCCCCATGACATCGGGATTTACCTGCTTCATGGCATAAGCCACAGCCTCGTTACCCGAAAGGCGGCTCTTCATTTGGGCACACCTCCTGCTACCATAGTAATCGCCGGGAAAGGGCATACATCCTCGCAAATCCCACAGCCTTTACAGTGCATGTAATCGAAATCCAGGCGTTTTCCATCCTTGACCGGGATAGCGCTATCCGGACAGAAGGGGACACAGAGCATGCAGTGTTTGCAGGCATCGGCATGGAAAACCGGCGTATGAGTTCTCCAGGTGCCGGTATTAAAAGCCCGCGCGGTTCCCGGCTCGTAAATCTCCCCACCGGGGGTCAGATCCTGCCAGGGGGTATGCTCATTGATATCCTTCGCGCGTATCACCCTATTTGCACCTCTTCCATGGATTTTTTCAGTGTTGCCATATTGCCCTCTATCAACCGGGGCCGGGCGGCGAATTTATGTTTAAAGGATGCTTCGATGTTGGCGAAAAACGGCTCGATTTGCAAAACGCCGCTCACCTTAACCGCTGCGGCCAGCATAGGGGTGTTCGGCAGATTGCTGCCCAGATACTGTTCCGCAATGCGGCGGGCATCTATGGTACAGATTTTACCGCCCCAGCCGTTGAGCCTGGCGCGCATCTCCTGCGGAGAACTGGGGGTATTGATGATTACCGCACCATCCTTTTTCAGTCCCCCGGTAACGTCAACACTTCCCAGCAGGGTTTCATCAACAACGATCACATAATCAGGATTGTATATGTTGGAATGTATGTTGCAGCGTTGGTCACTGATGCGATTGTAGGCGGTAATAGGGGCACCCATACGTTCAGGGCCGTACTCAGGGAAGCCCTGCACGAATTTGCCCTGTAAACCTGCTGCTTCTGCCAGGAGCAGGCAGGCGGTTTTCGCGCCCTGACCGCCCCGGCCATGCCAGCGAAATTCTACTATACCCGTGGTTGCCATGCTATTTCCTCCAGTCATAGTGATTGTACCCTCCTCCTACCTCTAAAGAAGCAGGGGGTGTAAACTTAAAAAGGCTTTCGTCCCGTAAAGGGACGAAAGCCTTAAAAGACATTCGCTATACCACCCATTTTTACGACATACCATCATATGCGTTCCCGGTGACGGGGGAAAACCGTCGGAGCCTACTGGATTACTCGTTCGGTCCGCAGCTCAGGAGTGATTTTCAGATTCAGGCTACTGGTACCGGCTTGCACCATCCCCGGCTCGCTGCAACGTTCAACTGAAACCTACTCTCTCCATCATTGCCTTTGCATTTTGAATTATTGAATTTATTAAATAAATATACCCACTTGGCAGTATTTTGTCAATTGCTATGCTTTGATATTTAAGCAAGCCTGCACAGGCCTTGCTGTGCTGATTGCTGCCAGCATTTCCGGCCTGGCGAAGAATAAATCTATCTTAAAACCCACTTACTGCTGGGATTGCTGCCACATCACTGTTCAGCCATTATCTGCAGAGCAATCTTACTCATCAATCGCTGGCTATAAAAACTATCTGGTTCATTTTTGGCCCCGATGGTATTTATTCCAGTTATCAATTCGCGGTTACACATTTATGTTATATTTTACCAGAGTGCCCTTCAAAAACCTAACGCAGATTTAATTACCCATATTTACCAAAAGGTAGTAACAGTTTAAGCGAGAATTATTTTTAATTAAGAGACCTTAGCAGAAACCTCCAGAAGCAAATATACCGGTAAAACCGGTTTCAAGCTGGCACATGTATCGCTACCAGAACACTTGCTAAAGAAAGGATGATCGCAAGCCATGTTAACATTTCGTCGCAAGCACTTGATTTCTTGGGGCATATTGGCCCTGCTGATGGTCTCCATAATGGCGTGGCCTGCCCAGGCCGGTGATTATGGTACCAAGGATCTTAAAATGGGCAGTCAGGGGCAAGCCGTCACTCAGTTGCAGCAAGATCTTAGCAGTTTAAGCTTCTATGCATATAGTATTGATGGACGGTTTGGGCAAAAAACCCATGATGCGGTAGTTGCTTTTCAAAAATCCCGGGGATTAAAAGCGGATGGCATCGTCGGCCAGCAGACTAAAGCTGCATTGAAAGTTGCCTTATCCTCTAAGCCGGGTAATTATGGTACACAAGATCTCAAAATGGGCAGCCAGGGGCAAGCCGTCACTCAATTGCAGACCGATCTTTCCACATTAGGCTTTTATACCAACAGTATTGATGGACGGTTTGGGCAGAAAACTCATGATGCGGTAGTGGCCTTTCAAAAATCTCAAGGCCTTAAAACTGACGGCCTGGTGGCTGCAAAAACCAAGGCCAAACTAAAGGAGGCCGTAACCGGGATGGTGCCGTCATCCATAGCGTCTGGTGCCAAGCCGCCCACTGCGGACAGCATAAATCAATATAACCGCCATGAAAAACCAATAGTTGACGCTTTCCGGGCTAACTATAAGGGAAGCCTCGCCGAGGCTTTGGTAGGCCGGGCCATATGGTATATGGAGTACGGTTTCATGAAGTACGGGCACAGCAAATATGCCTCCAGCGGGTATATAGACTGCTCCAATTTTGTTTCCCTGGTTTATAAGGATTTTGGATACTCCATTACCTCAGCAGCCAAAAACTATGACAAGGTAGGGGTTAAAGTCGAGGGGGTTTATGCCGAGAAAATCCCGGGCTCATCCAAATACACCCTGAAAGGCGTAGAAAAGCTGAAGCCCGGTGATATATTCACCTTCTGGAACTCTGATGCCCCGGCCCGGACGCATATAGGTCATGTAGCCATATACATGGGGAAAATTAACGGCAAACCCTGCATCATCAATACCTGCAGCGGCCGCCCCACGGCTATAGGTATAATTGACAGCTTTGCCTACTGGTATGGCTCGAGTCTAATCGAAGTGCGCAGGGTTTTGCCAAGCAGTGCATTTGTGCCAGGCGCAAAAATAACCCTGAGTAAACCGGTGATCCCGGCTGTATATCAAATAAAACCTGACAAACCGATTATACTGCCCCAATATCTTCGCACCGGCTTCTAATACCTGGTTTAAAATCTGGAGATCAACCTCCCCCAGCCAGGAAAAACCGGCATGTGCTGTGTTTATCGCACCGAGTGTTTCTGCAAAGCCAAGCGTACTACTGTGATCTCCTTCGCAGCAGTACGCTTTTTCTTTGGCCTGCTGTTCTCTGCAGTCCTACTTTTATCCCCCATGATCACCTTTATTTTGGTTTAATCTACCTAATGCAACAATAAAAGCACCGTAAATCCATAGCTTAGCATAATGGTTTACAGTGGAATCATCACCATAGACTGCCAATAATCATATGCTATAAAAACCCAGTAATTAATTGATCCAAAAAAGGAGTGATAATATGGCAATAATTCGGGTCCCGCAGGACCAGGATACCATTCAATCAGGCGTCAATATCGCAAACCCCGGTGACATTGTACTGGTGGACAAAGGGAGTTATAAAGAATCAGTGGCAGTGAGCACAAACTCCATCCGCATTGTAGCCAGGGTAAAGCATGGCGTAATACTGGAGTCCAGCAACAGTTCCGAGAACGCCATCAAACTTGACAACATATACAACGTAGAGATCTTTGGTTTTATCATTCAGAACTCTCACCGCTCGATATGGATTTATAGAGGCGGTTATCATCGTATCATCGGCAATATTTTCCAAAACCACAATGCCGACGGCATTATCTTTGAGGACTCTACCGGTAATCTTCTCTACCAAAACACCATCCGCCACAATTTCTCGGTGGGTGTTCTGCTTGGTTGGTCAACCCCTGGTTCCACCAGCAACTGGATAATTGAGAACGTGATCAACAACAATGGCGGACACGGTGTGGAAATCTGGACCCCTGCCGCTGCCGGCAATGCCGTTATCAATAACCGTATTTATTGCAACAACGGTGAAGGCATATTTACCAAGGGTCAAAATACGTTATTATATGGCAACCGGGTTGAAAACAATTCCACCAATGGCGTTAAGCTTCAGTTGGGAAACAACTCCAACGTGCTGAACAACACCATTACCGGAAACAGAAGCGACGGTGTAGACATCTCCAGCGATCAAAACATTGCATTCGCCAACCTTGTAAAGAAAAACTACGGAAACGGCATCGTGATCTCTGGTTACGAAAATATCGTGCAGGGGAATATTGTCATTGACAATAAGGGGGGTAATATCGAGAATAACTGCAACAACAGCATTTTTGACAATAAAACATGTTAAACATAGATTATCGATTTTAATGACAAGCTACTGTGCATTAATCGTATATCACGATACCTAATTGGGGTATCGTTTACTTTTTACTGATACGATTGACTAAATGGTCTTTCATCCGACTATTACCCCGACTGACTGGTTCAGGTGTCCTATGTAGCATTATTATTGCAGGCCTTTGTCACTGATTAAAACACCAACAAGCCATGGTATAATATGTTAATAGCAGTCTTAGAGCCAGGAAGCAGGTAGTATTGACCTATTGCTACAATCCCCGGGTAACGCTAATGTGGTCATGGCAATTTGTTTGGCAGCAGCACTAGAACAAAAGCATATTAAAGTAAAACCAACAACCACCAGTTATTAATGAGGTACTACCATAGTAGAACTATATTAGCTCCAAGTTCATGCCAATGCCGTTTATTACCCCCACCGCTCCGCGCGAACCTGGTCAGAACAGCACTTTATACCAAACCTGATTTGATGACTTTACCGCTGCTAACGCAAAACCGCTGTTGAGGACTTCGGAACAAGGGAGGCACAGGTTTGGTGAAAGAGCCTTCCCATCTGCATCGCATCTTAAAACGAAAAATGATCAGAGATCAGCTTGATCATACCTTTGACTATCCGCTGACACTGGTGGTAGCAGCCATGGGTTATGGTAAAACTGTGGCAGTAAGGGATTTTCTCGAGGAGACACAAGCAGATTATGTGTGGCTGAATATAGAGAGTTATGAAACATCCGTCCATATTATATGGGACTCTTTTAGCCGGCAATTGACGCAAGACCATCCGGAAATCGGGCACCGTTTGAGCTCTCTGGGTTTTCCCCTCAACGCGGCTTACAGGGAAAGGGTAATTGATTTATTGGAGGAATGGGCATCTCTAAGCAGCAAAATACTGGTGATTGACGATTACCATTTTGCCAACTTACCGGAGTTGGATAGTCTGATTGACAGGCTGGTGAGGAAGAGTATACCCGGCCTGCATATTTTAATCATACCCAGAACCAGACCGGCGATTAATGTCGAAGAGCTTAAACTGAAAGGATACTGCCACCAGCTTAAAAGCTCGCTTTTTGAACTGTCACAACATGAAATAAAGGAGTATTTCCAGCTATTTGGCCGGGAAATACCCGATGCTGCAGCCCAACAGGTGCAGGACATAACCGAGGGCTGGATCGCGGCGGTTTATCTGCTTTGCTGGGGATACCTGGAAACCGGAAGGCTAGATGCAGGGTTAGACCTTAATGAACTGATCAGTACAACCATAATGGATCGCTATACAGAAGATGAACGAGAAATGCTGATCAAGCTTTCCATCCTGGACAGCTTCACCTTGCCGCAGGCAGTATACGTGACGGAAAACCAAGCGGCTGCGACAATGATTAAAAAGCTGAGCCGTGACAGTTCTTTCATTCGCTTTGATGAGCGCTCCCAAAAATATGCCATGCACAACACTTTGGTTGGTTATTTACGAGAGCTGCTAGAAAATAAAGCCGACCAAACTGAGATCCTCAACTTATACAAACGCTCTGGGGAATGGAACATCGCCAACGGGTTTACTCTAACAGGAATGAAATTATTACTGAAAGCCAAGGAATACGACCTTATCCTAAAAGTGTTTGAGAAACGGGGTATTGCCCGGGTGCTTGATACCGCCGTTCAAGATATAGTGGAACTTTTTGAGCAAATCCCTCTTGAGGTAAAATACCGCTATCCCATCGGTTACCTGACTTACGCGAATTTTTACCTTCCCCGGGTAGATATGGAAGGCGGCAACAGGCTGCTCTCAGAAATAGAAAGGTACTATCAAAACAACCGCCTCACCCCGTCCTCCATGAAAAAGCAGATAGCCGGAGAGGCCGAATTGATAAGGATGTTCCTTTACTTTAACGATATGAGTAAGATGATGACATCCGCAATGAAGGCTCATGCCATGCTAAATGGAAGCTCTTGCATCGCCAACAAAGACATGATGTTCAACTTCGGCTGCCCCAGCCAGCTTTATCTTTATTACCGGAAGAAGGGAGATATGCTGGGGTTAGTAGAATTTGCGGAAAACAACTACCGTTACTACGAAGAATTATCCGGCGGATGCGGCAAAGGCTTTGAATACCTGATCAGGGCTGAATACCAGCTGGAACAAGGAGACCTTGAGCAGGCTGAACTCAATGCTAACAAGGCTATTTACAAAGCAGAGACCCTGGAGCAGGTGTCCATTATCATATGTGCCAGCTTCACCCTGGCCCGGCTTTACGCAGCCAGGGACGCATTTCAGGAAGCTGCCCGTCTTCTTGACAAACTGACCGAAAGATTATCCCCATATAACAACCCCATTTTCATGGATTGCCTGGATTTATGTTACGGTTACCTGGGAGGCATAACCGGTCAACCCCACAGCTTTGCAAAATGGCTTAAATACGGGGATATGAAACCCACTGAAATGTTTTACCAGGGCCTGGCCTTCAACTACCTGGTCCACGCCAAGTACTTACTGCTGGAAGGGGAATATCTTAAACTGGAAGTGCTGTGCGAGGAAATGCACCGGCTTTTTTCCATCTTTAACAACCTCCTGGGCCATCTGCATGCCCATGTGCTTGATGCCATAGCCAAACACCGGTTATATGGCCCGGTTAGAGCAAAAGTAGCCATGCAGCAGGCTGTGGCTATCGGAGGGCTGATGGCATTGTACTGCCATTTGCCGAGTACGGGCAATACATTCTCGAGATTCTTACCGCCCTGGCAGGGGAAAGTAATAAAGATCAATACCTGAACAAGCTGGTAGCCGAAGCATCACAATACAGTCGCAATCTGGAATCGGTAGATAAAACGCCTGCATTCCACCTGACCGAGCGGGAAAAGGAAATACTGAAACTGCTGTCAGAAGGGCATCACAATAAGGAGATAGCAGGCCGGCTTTATATAGCAGAAATCACCGTGAAAAAGGCTCCTAGCTCCATATATCGAAAGCTGGGAGTGAGCAGCCGGGCAGCGGCGGTGAGAAAAACCATGGAACATAAGCTTATCTAATTAAGGGAAACCACCTGTTGATAGATATTTTAAATCACTAAAGATATGTGCTGTTTTGCTGGCGGGACCATATGGTTGCCGCCTTTTTTGTCTCCGCTGCAGGAAGTTAAGTCCATATAATTGTGTAAAATGAAGAGCCAAGACAAGGCCCCTGGTTTAGAATGGTAAGTGACCAAAACAAACCACAACCGGAGGTGACCTTGCAATGGCTCAATACCATGTTACCATCGACTCAGAATTACTTCAGCATCTATTTTTGTCGGATGCCAAGGATTCC
>LFSQ01000080.1 GCA_001512785.1 Syntrophomonas sp. DTU019 | reverse complement strand
TTCTGATCATGAAAGAGCTGATAAGGCGAATTTCATAGCTGCCCTTAATCCGGCAGGGACTGCAGCCATCGGGAATGGAAATAACGATCTGGAAATGTTTAAGCAGGCTGACTTGTCTATTGCGGTTATTGGTCAGGAGGGATGTTCGGTAGCATCATTGCTCCATGCAGATATTGCGGTAACTAATATTATTGATGCGCTGAATTTGCTCCTTCATCCTTTACGGCTTCGGGCAACACTGCGGGGATGATGATTGTTTATCAGGATGTGTCCCAAAAGCGATTTGCCCTTCAATGGTTGGCAGGGGTATTTCAGGTTTCTTTTAACCCGGCGAATTGGTTCAAAAAAGGAAGCCAGTGCCTGACAGAATAACGTAAAGGCATATTTATGGAGGAGAATGTTGGCATACCTAGAATTATCCATAACAGGGATTCTAAGCCGAGACCCGCCAGCTTTTGATCTTGCAGGGGCTTGCAGAAATACTGCGAAGAGAGAGCGGAATGACAGTCAAAATCGATACAACCAAAAACTATTATGAGGTTCTGGGAGTATCCGACAAAGCAACGTCCGAGGACATCAAGTCAGCTTATAGAAAACTGGCGCTGAAGTGGCACCCGGATGTTTGTAAAGAACCTTTTGCACATGACAGGTTCGTGGAGATATCGCTTGCGTACCAAATAATAGGGAACCCCGAGATCAGGCAAAGATATGATTATTTACGCAAATATGCTGTAGCAAGCGACAGTGATTATAGCAACTATCAATACTATAGAGAGCAACAGGAAACCTTCTATCAGGATCAGCAACAGGCCAGACAACGGGCACACGAGTATGCCTCCAAGACGCTCGAAGAGGTGCTCGGATTTATCTTTGCGAGTGCCGTAGACATTGTAGCCACTTCGGGTGTCTGGGAGATACCTAAGAAAAAGATTCCATTCACATCTTACATTTCTGCAGGTATCAAACTATTTATATTGTATATTTGCGTTTTTATCCCCTTTACCCGATATCTATCTGTCCCAGGCATATTAATAGGTTTACTAATAGGATTTGTCATGGTTTTGAGCCTGTCACGCGACGCAAAGCGTATGGGGATCATCAACCTGATCAGGGCATTCCTATTTGTGACTGTACCGCTGATAGTAATCTGCTTCATATTAATAATCAGTATTGCATACTGACAGGAGAACCATCCCCTTGTCACTGTCAGGTCCTAAAATTTCTACATATCCGTGGGTTCCATCTACACGTATCTTTTGCCCATCCAGGATTTTACGAGTAGCATTATCTACTCCCACCACTGCAGGAATCCCATATTCCCTGGCTACTACGGCACCATGGGTCATTAGGCCGCCAACTTCCGTAACCAGACCGGCCGCCAGCGGGAACAGCATTGTCCAAGCCGGGTCGGTATATGGCGCCACCAGTATATCTCCCTTCTCCATTTTTGCCTCTTCCAGTTTTATGATGACCCGGGCACGGCCTTCTGCCGTTCCGCCAGATACCGGACTGCCGGCTAGAGCACCCGGCGGTACATTAGCTCCCGGTTTGGCTAGAATTATTTCACCTTCACTGGTCATGGCTCTGGGAGGAGCCAGTTTCTCATCACGTTGAAACTGTTCTTGGCGCGCAGTAATAATATTGCGGTCTATCCGTTGGGTTTCAATCATTTCTTTGATTTCCTGCAGGGAAAACCAAAAAACATCTTCGAGATGTTCTAAGACACCATTGGCAACCAGTCGGTTAGCTTCCTCCAAAATTGCCTGTTTGATTATATCAAGAATCTGTACTAATAAGTATTTGGGATGTTCCCTAATCCCGATCAATGAGCGGTACACTTTTATCAATCGCTGCATTCGCTTGACTTTAAAGGACCCTCCCGGTGTTTCCCACAGGCGATCAAGCAGCCTTGCGGCAGCATGTTCAGCTTCCACTTTGCCTGCCATAAAGTCAAGACGATGCTGCCCCGGATTTACACCTTTTATGTGACCCAGAATGCCTGGAACCAATTGGGTTGGAGCCTCACGCCAACGCGGTCTGGTTATATCGATTTCACCTGTGCCCCGCATACCATATCGTTCTAAGAAACTTAATAAAACAGGCATAACGGCTTCTCCGCCGGGTGTTTCCCTAAGTTCTTCAAAAAAGGTTGCGTTCCTGGCATGCTTCAGGTATTCGATTACTGCCGGATGGTTTCGCACCACATCGGCTACATCACCCAGAGCCAAACCCATTTCAGTGGTTACATTGCCCGTTGGGGATTTAGTAATGCCAGCCAACTCGGCAACGTCTCCGAGCCACTTTCTTGACCAACTCTCGATTAGCTTGTAAGCAATCACTGCT
This sequence comes from Syntrophomonas sp. DTU019, assembly GCA_001512785.1. Lineage (GTDB taxonomy): Bacteria > Bacillota > Syntrophomonadia > Syntrophomonadales > Syntrophomonadaceae > DTU019. Next base: position 5,834 of record LFSQ01000080.1, on the reverse strand, counting down.
GCTCCCAAATAGGGCCCTAGCCTTGGGAATAATGTGGATAGCACGGCAGGCAGCATTTTTTGAATCTTGATAATTCTGTCCGCTCCAGATACTCCCTGTAGTTTTCTTCTGGCCTCGTGGACATATTTTGATATATACTGGTTCATCTCAGCAATAGCATGGTCATGCTCACGAAACAAGATATTCTTAATAACTGCAAAAACAGTTGGAAGGACATTATTTATCAGCCTGGGCTCCAGTTTTTTACCGGGATTCATTGATGACAGAAATTCTTCTCGGCTCAGGAAACTTTGCACGGTCTGACCGATTAGTTCATCTACATTCATCAATATTTGGGGGACTCGTTTCCTTAACTGCGGATACTCCAGCACTTTAGTAAAATCCACATACAACCTCCCGCCGGCTTCCAGCAGAAGAGAGCTTTCGCCCAGTGGCGAACTTTTTCCAAGAGGGAATAAAGTTCTGAGCACGGATATTCCTAAAGGCTTCATAGCTTCCGTCATCATTTGCACATGACCAAATGATATAAAAAGATGAAGTTTATCATCATTTACTGCAGGAACGGGAAAGAGTGTTGTAATCGGACGGCTTTGCACAATAAATATTTCGTCATTGACTAAACACCACTCAATATCCTGAGGACTTCCGAAGTGCTTTTCTATGCTTCGTCCTATTGAGGCCAGCTTAACCGCCTGTTCATCTGTTAAAGACGAGGTTGTCTGTCTTTCTTCTGCAATCTTTACTTTGTTTGTGCCACCTCCAGGCAGGGCATAGATGGCAACTTCCTTCTTGGCGATTTGCTTTTTGATTAATTTGCCCGCCCTTACCTGGTACAAATCAGGCGAAACCATACCTGCTACCAGCGCTTCTCCGATGCCATAGCTTGCGTCAATAGATATGATCTTTCGGTTACCAGTTACCGGATCGGCTGTAAACATGATTCCGGACACCTGGGGAAAAACCATGCGCTGTACCACTACCGATAAAAAAACCGAACGATGAACAAATCCGTTCTGCATGCGGTAAATAATGGCCCGGTCGGTGAACAGGGAAGCCCAGCATTTCTTGACCGCCTGGAGAATCTGGTCCGCACCTATTACATTTAAATAGGTATCCTGTTGCCCGGCGAAGGAAGCTGATGGCAGGTCCTCAGCGGTAGCACTGGAACGAACTGCATAGGCCCATTCTTCACCCGACTTTTTCCAGCCATCGATAATGGCAGTTTTGATTTCTTCGGGCATGGTAATTGACTCTATATGATGCCGGATCAGCTTGCCTATATTGCTGATTTCCTGCAGCTGATCAGCTTTTAACCGGTCAAGCCGCGAGAGCATTTCTTCCATCTCACTGCTGGCTTGAAGAAATGTGCGGTAAGCCTCTGTGGTGATACAAAATCCTGGAGGAACCGGAAAACCGGCATTGAACATTTCTCCAAGGTTAGCCCCTTTACCGCCAACTAAAGGCAAATGCGCTTTTTCTATTTCATCAAAAAGAAGCACGTATTTATGGATATTAACTCACCTCGTAAGTATTATTATCTCCAATTCCGGTTGGTTCTAAAAATGACAAGGGGACGGCAGACTGTGTGAAAACTAATTCACAGAAAAGGGAAAAACTTGGAGAAGACGAATAAATGGGGTGATAGCGAAGTGGAATAATGGCCTATATACAGGGCGAAGACCGCAACAAATCACTATTCTTCCTGAAGTGATGGATGACTATATGGATGACTATATAGTGACTGACAATCCAGCTAGAGTAATTGAAGCATTCGTTAATACGCTGGATATGAAGGAACTGGGGTCCCATAAAGCGGAGCCGAAGAATATAGGTAAACCACCGTATGAAAGCATTTGTTATTTTGTCGTGTACCAGGGGGCATTTTCATACAGTCTGTCGTCCGCTTGTTACTTATAAACTGGCTGCCCAATAGCATGAATATCCGAAAGTTAATAAATCCATATACAAACAAATAAACGAGGAGTGAAGCTTATGGAGTTTAAAGACAAAATTGTGGTGGTGACAGGCGGTGCTTCCGGGATCGGAAAATGTATTGTAAGTGAATTTCTCAAAGCCGGAGCCAGGGTTTGCATCATCGATAAAAAAGAGAATCCCTATTTTATCGGTGATTTAGCCGACGAAGACGCACTCCGGGCCTTTGCCCATAAAGTGATTGCTGAGCACGGTCGGGTAGACTGTTTGATCAATAATGGCATGCTCAGCAAGGGGGGATTGAAGGACTGCAGCTACGAGGACTTCAATTATGTGTTGCGGGTGGGCATCAGTGCGCCTTACCTGCTGACCAAGCTGTTTATGGAGTATTTCGGCCCAGGGGCAAGCATCGTCAATATATCTTCTACGCGGGATAGAATGAGCCAGCCCAACACAGAAAGCTATTCGGCCGCCAAGGGAGGAATCGCTGCCCTGACCCATGCCATGGCGGTAAGCCTGGCAGGTAAAGTGAGGGTCAATTCCATCTCACCTGGTTGGATCGATACTGATTTCACAGTGTACAGCGGTTCGGATGCCTTACAGCATCCCGCAGGCCGGGTGGGCCATCCGCTGGATATTGCCCACATGGTACTTTATCTTTGCAGTGAAAAAGCGGGATTTATAACCGGCGAGAATATTTGTATTGATGGGGGAATGACCAGGCAGATGATTTACCACGGTGACTTTGGCTGGACTTTAGAAAGTGAAAACTAGCATGGGTTAAACTGCTCCCATTACCAGATCGCCTTTGCAGTTGAGTCTAATATAGATCAGGTGATTCGGAGTTGTGGGAGATTCTCTGGCGAGGTTAGCCTTTGCACAAAAAGCTCCAAGAAATGTATACCTCTTCTTAGAGCCATTCTTTGTTTTTATATTCTATACATAACCTACTTAAGCAAAAGCTCAGTCGGTTGTGAACTTCAATGGTGGAGACGAGGGGATTCGAACCCCTGACCCCCTCGTTGCGAACGAGGTGCTCTCATTAGGTTTTTTAATAAGGTGAGAAATATAGTCACCTATAGGCATCTGCAGGTGGCTCTTTTTTGTTTGGTCAACCTCTGGTACACACGGGCAAAATATGGTCAAAATCCTTTAATCGACTTGTAATCGCTAATTTTTATTCTTTGTGTCACCGCATCCTTCAGCAAGTCTCTTATTCCGTTTTGATATAGTCTCGATGACACAGCCTGCTGCCCAACAATCTGATTTCCCGCCTAAAAAATATCCTAAATGTTTCGAATCTAGTTATTGGGCAGTTTAATTCTAATGGTCAATGCTCAGTACCAATTCCTATTTCAAGGTAAGCTGTATATTGCTCTAGATAACCAGTATCTACCTGCTTTAGAGGGCTTAGAAGGCTTTAGCCATATCCAAGTTTACTGGGGGTTCAGCAGCTGTGATAATGATGTATCTCGTACAAAAAGGCCATATACCCACTGTCCTTCTGTCCTCGGTACCTTTGCTACCCGTTCACCGGAACGTCCCAATCCTGTGGCACTTTCCTGCAGATTCATCGTATTGGGAGCAATTCCAGCTGTCTTTCGCAGAGTTGCTTGACTCATCTTTTATTTGCCAACAGCTTCCACAGTTTGTTGTATTAAACTCCTATGCTTGTTCTAAAGAAAATACCCTGCGTTTTTGTGGAACTTATCCGTTTAAATAAAAATACAAGATGATATGTGGCGAGCATGATGCACTATTCTAAGTGCTAAAGGCTCCAGGTTTTATAACATAGAAAGGGCCCCTACCAGTTTTATTCGTGGCAGTATGATCGAGTCTTATTAGTTTATCAAAATCATGATGATATAAATAAGCAACTGTTGCACAAACAATGGCATCAAGTGACCCTTCGCTAAATCGAATTGAATCCCACCTAAATTTGAAATGTTCGAGCCACCAAGTAAATAATTCTCTTAGGAAATAATCATAATTTGGTTTCTTTTAATATTTAGTGGCACTTAAATTGCCTGCTGGATCAGCTAAATATAAACAGGCACGAGGATGGGTTTCGATTATAGTTCCAATAACTGGCCCTAATGCTTCGGATAGTTGCCTACCCCTTGTTGGTACAGCCGCTAATGAATTCTGTGAAGCAACCCATGATTTACAGTCCGAAGGAAGCATTGCTTTCAACTGCAAATCACTAGATCTAACTCCATTTTCCTCTTCAATTGAACAAGTAAGTTGTGCATCAATTGCGACTGCACATACCGAGTTATCTTCAGCATAGTTCACAATCTGCGATAATGTATATATTGCTGGAGGTAGACATATTTCAAGGTTGTCTGTTGAAGTTGAAATTCCACACGCCCAAGTATTCTGGGCTCCTGCTATATCTACTCCCATATAAATTGGTTTCATTACTAACCTCCATTCCATAGAATGTTTGTTATGCATCGGGCTATCGGGTTATTGAGAATAAGAGCTGAAAAATGGCTATTCCGTTTGAAGTAATCTTTACAGATTTCTTAGTGCATTTATCTCTATTAATAAGGGGATGCCAATAAAAATATAATATATCTGACTGATATCCTGTCTTAGCTACCGTTAATTTAATAATAAAGCATAATATTTACTTCTGCTCAATCTGACATATTCCTGCTTTTGGTATATTTGGAAGTAATTCTTCCAGAATGTGTTGAAGAAGTTAAATGAGGGCACGAGCGATTTTGTATTGCTTCGAAGCCATCCCAGGAGATGGTTACAAAGTCTATATTATCAGTAAGCCAATTCCTTTTATGGTCTTCCATTACTCCGTTAGTATTCAGATAAAACTTAACGTCGATGAGATACTTCCTGATCTTCTGCTCTACCTTCCGCGATACCATTGCCCCGGGAAAGCAGACGATAGCTGCTGTGCCATTGGTGGCTAGCCAGAATAGGCTGTGCATGATAAAAGCTAGGTCGTCTTTGGATTTCGGCATCAGCACCCCGGCATTGACATAAGAAGCTAGTTTCTCTGTTATGTATCGGTAAAACACCACCTGGGCTTCCCTGGGGATATGCTTAAGCGGCACGTAAAAACGGCTTTCCCCATACAGCTCCTGTCTCTTTTCGGCCACGTAACTCGCTACCAAACGGTACGAACAGTCAAATTCGGGATAATTCTCGACTAAACGATCATAGATTCGGCGGGCCGTATGGCGCTGTTTCTTCCGGACAACCTTGTCCTCTTCCAACCACGTATCAATGTCTTTCTTATACAGATTCAGCTTGGAAGAACGCGGCTTTGGTATCTTGGGCGCCTGGTTAAAGTCTTCCTGCTCGATGTACTTTTTCACGGTTTTAACATCAAAACCCGTAACTCTGGATATTTCGGCATATTTCAGCCCTTTTTCAAAGAACAGTTCTCTGATACGATTTACTTGAGCCATTGTCAGCATCCTCCGATCTCCTTCCCCTATAGTCTGTCAACTCAAGGGTAAGTTGGTATGGGGAGCGCTGCAATGGCTTATCTGCAATAACAGGGAATTTCACTTTGCAACTTCAGGGAATTCCATTCTGCAATTCCCGGTAAAATGATTATGCAACAAACATGTAGATGGATAGGATTTTAAACAATATGTCCTGGGGTTTCGGCGCGGCCGAGTTATATGAAAAACTCACCAGGTATAAAGGCTACTGCCTGAGCATTTCTTTTCCGCACAGTAACGGCGGCTATCTTCAGCTTTTCAAGGGTCAAAACCGGGAATGACTGGTGGAAGGCCTCATAAACATCTTTAACCACATCGGTGGTGTGCCGTATCGGATCTGGTTTGACAACCCTGCCACTATCGTAAACAAAGTCTTAAAAGACGGCGAACGCGTATTGAACGAAACCTTTACGCGCTTTAAAAACCACT
>LFSQ01000035.1 GCA_001512785.1 Syntrophomonas sp. DTU019 | reverse complement strand
ATTCTAAACCAGAGGCCTTGTCTTGGCTCTTCATTTTACACAATTATATGGACTCAACTTCACTTACCATTCTAAACCAGAGGCCTTGTCTTGGCTCTTCATTTTACACAATTATATGGACTCAACTAAGAAATTTTATTTCACTAGACCTTATAAAGTTATTGCATGCATATTAGTTGTTACAGTATTTGTTACAATGGTCCTGCAATCGGCTACAATGGTCGCCATCAGCCGCAGCGATAATAGATTTGAAGCGGCGGTCAATTACCTGGTGGACAATACCGAGTATGTAAACAAAGACACCCCCCAGAGGGTGATCGATTATCTCGGTACCCTGGGCAGTGAGCAGACTATTGCTGACTATTACACCCTGGCCAGCATGCAGATCGCCCGGGGCGAATATGACAAGGCCCTGGTGAACATAGAAAAATGCCTCAGCCTGTATAACAATGAAGACCACGGGCTTTATGTGGATCTTTTAATGAAACGCGGGTGTTTGCAAGTGATGCTGGGCCAGTACGATGCAGCGCTGAAGAGCCTGGACAAAGCCTTGAAAGAAGCGCCGGCTGAAGCCGACATTTATCTGGTCAAAGCGCAGATTTACGCCCAGCGGGAAAACATGGAGGCTTTAACTGAATGCCTGCGCAGCTATCTTAAACTCAAGCCTGACGATACCGCGGTGCGGGCCTTGTTGGCTCAGACTCAGCTAATCCAGGGGGATTACCAGGCCGGTGCCGAGCAATATGCGGCGATAAAGGATGCCGGTACTGATGCTCAAACTGAATACCTGTTTGGATTGAATGCCGTGAAGCATTCCGACTTTGCAGCGGCCGAGGAAGCCCTGACCAGGGCTATAACAAAGGACGACAGCTTTGACGGCATTTATTATTATCGAGGGGTAAGCAGGATGTCACTGGGTAATTATAGCGGGGCCATCGAGGATCTGACCGTTTCTATTGAAAGAGAGGACATGCTGCAGGCCAGCTATTATACCCGGGGATTATGTTTCTTCATGACTGAGCAGTACGCAGAGGGACTGGCTGACATCAACTCAGCTGCTCAAAGAAACGATGATCCCGAAGTGACCAAGCTGGTCGAGCAGCTCATCGCTGAACTGCAGGCAGCACAGTCCGTGGACTTACCCGATACGGAGGACATGGAGCAGGTTGACCAGCCGCAACCTGCACCAGTTGTGCCGGCTGAGACGAATACGACTACAGAGAGTACAGATAGCACTCAGTAATATCATCGAATCCATAATTGAGATGAAGATATTTATTCTGAAAAAATGAGGTGTTGCTATGCGAGGTATTGCCGGAAAGAAAGCTACTGTAAAATGGGGAATCTTAGCCAGCCTGCTTTTGATTGGGCTGTTGGTTTTCGGATTTTCTTCGTTTGCTCTGGCGGGCGAAGGGGAGGAGTCTGCCCCTTCGGCGGTAACGTCCAGTGATAGCGGTAGCTCCGGCGGTGATACTTCAGGAGGAGGCGACACTGCCGGTGACAGCGGTAATTCCAGCGATTCTTCCGGCAATAGCGATAATTCAGGCGGCGGGGATACTGGCAGCTCCGGTAGCAGCAACACCGATAGCGGTGATGTATCCGGCGGTGATACTACTGGAGGCGACACTGCTGGTGACAGTGATACGCCCAGTGACCCATCCAGTAACGGTGATAGTTCAGGTAGCCGGGAAGCCGGCAGCCCCGATAGCAGCAGCAATGATTCCGGTGATGTGTCCGGTGTCGATACTTCCGGAGGACACGACACTTCTGATGACAGCACTTCTTCCAGCGATAACAGCGATGATATTTCCAATAACCAGGATGCCTCTGGCAATACTGAAACTCCAGGCAGCGGAGATATTGGTTCTGAAGACGGATCAGGCAGTACCGGCAGGTCAGGGGATTCAGGAGATGCAGGGGACGATGACGGCCCCATGATGACCATGAGCTTGCCTGGCCAAACAGAACCCCCGACGGGGACACCAACACCAGAAGAAGTCACTGTTCCTGAATATCAGATTCCCGACGGCTCAGCCTACATAATTGGCAGTGAAGATACCGTTTACTACAATACAGCCACTCAGAATGCCATTCAACAGGCGATTGAAGCCGCCAAAGCCACTGCGGCCAGCCAGGTTACCATTATCGTTAATAACGGTGTCTATACCGGAGGAATACAGTTAATCGTTCCGGCACCTGCCGGGGAGGAGGGGGAAGGATCATCTGAACCCGCCAGCAAAATGCTGCTGCAGATCATCGCGGCGGACGCCTATACCACCGATGAGACCACCGGCGACATTACTCCTAATACCAATTCCGCCGGTGGGGTAGAAGTTGAAGGGGATCTGAACTTCGAGGGTATAGATGTGCTGCTGGCAGGACTCTATCTTTCTCTCAGAAACACCATTAATGTAAAAAATGCCGATAAGGTTACCTATTATGGCACTGCCCTGGATGATGAAGTCAAGATCAACCTGGACAATATTGATGACAGCATCACCATCGATTCCGGAGGCGGTGATGATGTACTCGATATTTCGATACGACAAAGTCCATCAGTGAGTATTTCCCTTACCAAGGGGGAAGGTTTTGACGCTGATACCGGTGAATTAACAGAGACGGGCCAGAACCTGGTCAAAGGTTTGATCAACGCGGGATTATCCGAGCTGGGCGGATCTGGAGGAACCAGCAGTGACACCCGCCTGAAGGCAGTGATCAGTGGAGGCGCTGGGGATGATGAGATCACCATTACCCTGATCAACAGCACCGACATAACTACCACTCAGGATGAAACGCCCAACACCGCACCAACTGGAGTCGAGTTTGATCTGGATCTTTCCGCAACTGATCTCACCGTCAACGGCGGAGCCGGCACAGATACCATTACAGTTAACGGGGGTATGGAACTGGGACTCACCACCGTGATCCTCAACCCCATCCTGCAGGCCATGTTGGATTATACTCCTGTAGCAGCGGATGCTCTCAATATACCCGGCACGGAAATCAAGATCAATGGCGGGGCCGGAGACGATTTGATTAATGTACATACCACCGCTTCTTTCAGCAGTTTCCGGGGAGTGGATGTTACGGTTGACGGCGGGGCAGCTTATGATCGCACCAACCTGACCGGTAAGCTTCAGGATTATGAAGACAATAATAACAATATAAGCGGGGATGCTGACCGGGTAGAGATGAGTACTCTGGCTGAAATCAATATTTTAAATGATCTGGCGGCTATCTCCAGGTTAAAGAGCTTGCTTTCCATCAATATGAGCGGGATTGAGGCGGTCACCGATGAATTGATCGGCAAGCGTACCGTCAATATTGATGATCTGCAGACTGTACCTGAGTTTGCCAGCTTTACCAATTATGTCATCAATGGCGACAACGGCCCGATCAATTACACCAATAACACCGGCAGCGGAACCTTTCTGACCAATCTTGTTATCAAGGGCAGCGATATACAGATAGGGACAGTCAATACTCCCTATATAAATATCATACTTGCGGCAGAAGACAGCGATCTGAATCAGTCCGGCAGTATAAATATAATAGGAAGCGTTACAGGAAAAAATATATTGGTCAGGGTAGTGAACACCGACAGCCACGCCCTGGAAATCGTTGACAACGATCTCACCGATGATGAAGACGATTATGAGCTGGAGGGCAGCCTCTTTGATATTGTCAGCGATGTTTCCATTAATATAGGTTCCGGTGGTCAATTGATTGCCGATCAAACAGTTACGCTGGAAGCCCTCAGCAAACAGACCAAACCGCTTATCCCCACCCTGGAAGAGCTAACTGCCAAGTTTGGCGAGGAATGGGCCCAAGCTCTCAACATCAACTTCGTAGCCGTTAAGGTTGGCAGCGCAGTGATAGATATTCAGGGGGCCATAGAGGCAGCTGCTATCCGCGCTAAGGCCAATTCCCTGGTCAATGTTTCCGCCATGAACGATAACCTGGCTGCTTTCGGCATGCCTCTGGCAGTTGGAGTGGTAGTTTCCCAGGCGGGCATAACTGCAAGCGGTGATGCTCAACTGAAGTCTACAGCGGGCGGAATATTCTTGAAAGCCGATTCAGATGTTACACTGGAAACCCATGCCGTATCCGGAGTGCTGCCTTTCGTTTTGGCAGTATCTGCTGTGGTCAACGATGCTTATGTGGACATCAGGGGCAATACCCAGGTGAATTCCCAGGGTGATACTACGGCTTCAGCATACGGATGGACTAATATCTCCACATCGGCCTCCGGACCGAAAGCAACCACCGGTTCGACCGGGGGCGGTTCAACTGGCCCCAAGCCGGCCGGTAATTCGGGTGGATTCTTTGCCGTATCCGTGGCGGTACAGAACGTGTTTGCCTCTATAAGGGAAAATGCCAGTGCAAATAGCGGAGGCAATCTGACTTTGAGTTCAATGGCCCGTGAGCGGGTGAAAAATGAGGCCACTTCCAGCCCTGATGATGGCGGCACCTCTTTTACGCTCACCAATCTGATCAATAAGGTCAACAGCCTTTTAACCAAGTCCGCGACTCAAACCAACTCTGGCAACACCGGAAGTCGCGGCAGCTCTGGCCTGACCAGCATTGTTTCCCGGCTGAGCGGTTCAGGTTTAGGTGGCGGCACCTCAACCGGCATCACCGATCTGGTCAATACAGGAACTGCCGGTGCCACTGGCACCGGACAAGCCGGAACCACCAGCAGTACTCAGCTGGTGGGAGCCTTGGCGGTAACCTATGCCGAGAATATCAACAAAGCCTTCATCGATACCACCGGCATCATTAAATCGGCAGGAACTCTTGCGGTTCATGCCAACAGCTCTACCGTAAATGAAACCCTGGCTGATGGGTCACCTATTAAGAGAACCAGTACCGGTGCCACCGGGGCCGCCAACCCTGGAGCAGGTACTCCAGAACCCGGCATGACCTATGAAGGTCGTACTCAGGGCAAGGTTACCTTTGCCACCACTCAAAACGGCTTCCTGACTATAGATCAAACCGAAAATCAGAATCCGGGAGACGTAATCACCATAACGGTGCACGCTAACGATGGGTATAAGCTGGACAGAATTACGGTTAACGGTACAGCTTTGGCGGCCGGAGTACTTACTTTCACCATGCCTGCCGATGGAAGTCCGGTTACCCTGGGAGCCACCTTCGTTCCCAAAAGCTATACCGTCACCAGCAGCAATGAGAATGCAGCAGCCGGTACCTTCTATACCAGTCCCAGATACGGAGATGAAGGAGACAGCATCATCATTCATGTCACCCCCAACGACGGCTATACCATAAATGAAGTTTTGGTTACCTATACTGGAGCGACAGGATCACAGGTCACTCTTGCACCGCAGCAGGTGACCGGGCAGCCCAACCAGTACCAGTTCACCATGCCAGCTGCCAATGTCACGGTTACCGTCAGCTTCCAGGGAGTCAGCAAGAAACTGTACATTGATTCCGGGATCAGCTACGGCACGATTACCGTTAAAGATTCCACCGGCAATGTGATTGTTTCCAATGCCAGCGGTTCAGAAATGGAAGCAGATGTACAGGTGGGAACAGTGCTGACTGTGGAAGTGACACCGGCGCAGGGATACCGGCTAAAAGCCAACACTCTGAAAATCGGTGACAAGGTCATACTGCCCAACGCATCCGGCGTATACCAGTTTACCATGCCGACCACAGTTTCCGACCGGATCGGTTTGGGGGCCATATTTGAGCAAGGTACCCCCACTGCCTCTACTACCGGGCGCACCGGCAGCATCGCTCTGGGTGTGGGTGTAAGTGTGGCGGTAGTCAATCATGACAACCAGGCCTATGTCAATGCAGCTTCCGGGCCTGTGGAAGCCGGCGGTCTGGACATCTCTGCGGAAAGCAGCAATATTTCTTCCGCGGCTATTTCCAGAAGCGGCTTTACGGCAGCAGATCTGGGGTTGGCCGGAGCCCTGACGGTTCATGTGGTCAAGGCCAAAAACAGCGCCGAACTGAACCATGATCTAATATTAAGCGGCGGCAGCCTTGATCTTAAGGCCAACGTGTCAAAGAGCAAGTTTGTTACCGTAGCGGATGCAGCCGGCACCTCAGCAGGTGAAGCGTCCGGAACTACCCCCACCGGCAGCCCGGCTTCCGATTCAGTGGGCATAGGTGCAGGCATAGCCATAGGTGTTATCGGTGTGGACAGTTACGCCAGGATTGCTGACGGAGTCTCCATCAGCCGGGCTTCTGATGATACAATTTTGGACTCCATGAATGTGACCGCCTCCTACAAAGGCAGCGAGGAAATGATAGCCAAAGCCGGTGCATCAGGCGGAACAGCCATTGTGCCGGTTCTGGCCCTGGATATATCGGGTATATCTGTTGATGCCAGCAGCGGGATTAACAGCAATGATGCCAAACTCAGGTTTAGCGGCGATGTCAATATTCTGGCAAGCAACCAGATCACCCGCAGCATTCTGGCCGATGCGGCCGCGGTGGGCGGCGGGGTTGGAGCCGGAGGCACATTCATCATAGATATTATCAATGATAGCGCCAATTCCACCCTGGGACGCAGCGTAAGGGCGAAGAAGGTGAGAGTCAAAGCCGATTCAGTCAGCAGGCTCACAGCAAATGGCAAAGCGGGAGCTGCCGGCGCCACCAGCAAGACGCCGCCGGGAAGCAGCGGGGGCGGCGGTTCATCAGGCGGCTCAGGGTCCGGTGGTTCGAGTGATGGATCCGGTCCGGGCGACGGTTCGGGGGAAGAAGGTTCCTCGGGGTCAGGTGATTCTGACCCGGATGATCCCTATGAGGGGATAGCCAAACTGTTTGAAGAAGGCGAAGATCCGCCTCAGGATGAAGAGGATTACAGCGAAGATTTTGCCAGATTATTTAATGAAGGAGAAGCAGATGCTGTAGCTGATGCCAACACCCAGGCAGCAGCAAACCTGGCTGATATAATCGGCACCCAGAATGTGACCGGCGATGCCATCAGCAGCCTAGTTGCCAATCGGCAGAGGGCTGAGACCTCGGAAGGCAGTGTTCAGGTAGCTGCTACCTTTACATTGAACATACAGAAGAACATTTCTAAAGCAATGATTGCCGACGGGATAGTGGTTGAAGCCTTTAGGCCCGGGGAAGATGCTGAAGAAGACGATGGATCCATCATAGTTGAAAGCAAGAACGATACCGATGGTGTCATAACCTCTAATGCTTCTGCTACCAACTCTACTACCGGGGTTGGCGTAGCAGTAGGCATAAATATCGTTACCTACGAAAATATGGCCCAGGTTGGTGATGTGCGGCTTACCGGAGAAAGCCTGACCATAATGGCAGACATATATGAAAAAGAAGCCAAGAACGTTCTGGAAGATATAGTCAATGAACTGCTGGAGAAATTAAAAGTTAAAGATATAAAAGATATAGCTGATACAGTGCTTACTGAACTGGAAGGTAAAACCCTTGAGGAATACCTGAAAGGCAAGCTGGAAGACCTGGGCATTACAAATATAGATGATATTGCCAGCCTTCTGACTCAGACTATCATAGCTCGCCTGGAGGCCTTCCTGAAAGGAACCGATGTCAATGACAGCGTAGACGAAGAACTCCAGGAATTGGTCAATGATACTATTTCTAAAATATCTGAAGGCATCGATGATGCCAAAGAAGTGGTAGAGGTTATCAAAAAGGCCTCTGGTTCCTTCAAGGAAACAATCAATGCCCTTAAAGATCCGCAGCAGCGCAAGGAGATTATCGCGTTAAGCTTAAAAGCTATCGCTGCATTGCTGGGCAGTAACGACGAACTGGACGGCATGGGGCACAAGATCTCTACCCAGGCGGTTTCCGGGGTTGGAGCGGCTAATGTTGGTGTGGCCGGTTGTGTCGCTATTTCCGTAGTGAACGGCACAACTCAGGCCATAATTGCCGACCGGTCGGCCTTGACTGACGGAGACGACATCAAGATTGCCGGTGACATCATTATCACCGCCGATGGTGCTCAGAAAGTATTCACTACTGCCAGTTCCTCAGCGGATGGCAAGGGAAGAGCGAACAAGAATAAAGCTGCGGTCGGGGGCAGCACTGCCACCAACAACGGGACTGCCGGAACCGGAAGTACAACCGGCACCTCTTCAAGCAGCAAGACCGTAGGTGTTGGTGCAGCTTTTGCTTTGGGCATCGCCGACCTTGCCGTTCACGCAGGAATCGGTGACTTTCGCCGCGTAAAAGCTGCCAGTCTGAAAATCACTGCCAATGCTCAAAATGACCTGGATACGGTCAGCGTATCTGGTTCAGACCCTATTGCACGCAGCGAAGCCATCAGCCAGGGAAGTTCGGGATCAGGTAATGCTGCCGGCACAACCACTGCCAAGGACATTTCAGTGGATGCTTCGGTAGCCGTAAGTTTGATTCAGAATGAGGTAAAGGCTTACGTAGGCCAGGGAGCTGAAATCAAAACTACGGCTGATACAGATACGGTTGATACAGATAAACCTGACGAAAAGGTGAACTTGTTTATATATGCCAGGCAGAACGGGAAAACCCAGACCAATGCCAGCGGATTTGCAGTAGGCAATTCTACCTCAGTGGGTGCAGCGGTTGCGGTAAATATTGCTCTGTCTGCTGTTAATGCCCTCTTTGCCGGCGACGGCACCATAAACGGCAAGGCCAAACTGGCTGCTGCCACCTATAATGAAGACGATGCCCATGCCCTGGCAACAGCCATGGGCGCGGACCTGGACCGTTATCTCTCCAAATTCCGGGCCTTCCAGAATCTGAAAAGGAATCAATCCAATGGCACAACCACCAGTAACGCAGGCAACAATACATCATCCCTGATCAGCGGCCGGCTGAACAATACCGGAAGCGGACAGGGCTTACCGGCTGAGTCGGGACTGCCGGTTTCCACCAATGCGCTGCATGCCCAGAACGCATCTACTGCCAGCACCAACCAGGCTTCATCTACAGCTAATAATGAAGATTTGACCAATGTTATCAAAGACACGGCCGGCAGCAGTAACGGCGACATCGGCAGTACGGTAGGCAATGCCCTATCCGGCGCCAATACAGATCCTTCTGCTCAGCAAAGCCAGGCAATCCATGTAGCAGCCGCGGTCGGGGTCAATGTCACCCGGCATGATGCCCTGACCAGCATCAGCGGAAACTTATACGCCCGGAACATAGAGGCTTTGACCAACAATAACGGAAACTTCAGTACTGTAGGTACCGGAGTAGCCGCCTCGCTCATGCAGAACAGCAACTCCATCGGTGTGGGCATTGCTGTATCGGTCAACCAGAACAAGGCCAGAGTAGAAATTGGCGGGAACCTTACCGCAACTGATGGAGATATAATCGCTGATGCGGAACTGACTCAAAACATGGACGGGGTTTACCGGGGCAAATACGGAGCCCTGGGAATATCCGGCAGTGCCTCCGGAGCCGGTGGCAAAGCCGGAGTTGCCGGTTCATTGGCTGTTGTGGTTGCAGACGGGGAAAGCAGTGTTACCGTTTTGAACGGGGCTAATCTGAAAGCCGAAAAAGGTGATATCAACC
Source organism: Syntrophomonas sp. DTU019 (assembly GCA_001512785.1). Classification (GTDB taxonomy): domain Bacteria; phylum Bacillota; class Syntrophomonadia; order Syntrophomonadales; family Syntrophomonadaceae; genus DTU019. The sequence goes on along the minus strand of LFSQ01000035.1, from coordinate 6,368 downwards.
TGGAAGCTACCGATAAATCCAAGCTTTCCGCCGCCGCTATGGCTGCGGTGCTATCCAAAGGAACCATCGTTGGTGTAGGTGCAGCCTTTGCCCTGCTTTATGCGCAGAACAAAGTACTGGTCATCGTAGGCGATGATGTTACCGTTACCGCCAAGTCTTTCACTCTGAATGCCGAAAAACAGCCGGTTACCATAAAAGACTGGAGCTTGCCCTTCGAAGCTTCAGACCTCTTTACCGTTGATGCCAAGACTGGCGAGGAAGGCATCATCAATGTCGCTACCACTGGCAGCGGGCAAGACAAGTTCGGGGTTACCATGAACGTTAAGGCCGAAGACCTGGTTGATATTGCCCAACTGACCAGTTTCATGGGCAGCGTCAACTACTACGCTTCGGCTGCCGCCGGAACCATTATAGGAAAATCCACCAGCGGCGGCGACAGCCAGCTGGCCATGGCCGGCGCGGTATCCATGCTGTTTGCCAACAGTGAAACCAAAGCCTCCATCGGAAACCGGGCCAGAATAACCCTTACCTCCGGGGATCTGGACATAAACGCCAAATCCGACAACAATGCCCGCATCATCGGCGGGGCCCTGTCAGTCTCTTCAGCCAAAGCCGGTGTAGGATTAAACGTGGCGGTCATCACCAATAATGACAAAGTCACCGCCTCCATCGGCAAGGATGGAGAAATCACCGTATCTAACGGCGATGTAAACATTACCGCCGCATCAGATCTTGATGCCTGGTCGATTACGGTTGCGGCAGCCGCCAAAGCCGGCGGGACCGGTTCCGGGGCCACAATCGGCGGCGGGTTCACCGTTATAGTTTCCTCCAATGAAGTCCTGGCCATTATTGATGATAAGTCTAAAATCAAGGAAGCTGGAAATGTTTCAGTAAGAGCGGATAACGACGCGTACCTCTTACTGTTATCCGCTTCACTGGCAGCCGATGTCAGCGGCGGATCGGGAGTTGCCGGCGGCGGCACGGTGGCGGTCATCGTTACCGGCAACAAAGCCCAGGCCTTGCTGGGCAACTTGGTGGAAATTACCAGCGATGGCAGCGTTACGGTGGCCTCCATAAATACCGAAAAACTGATCAGCATACTGGCTTCAGCATCCGGCGCCACTGGTTCAAGCCATACAGTGGCAGGGACCGTAAACGTGCTGGTCAGCAACTCCCAAAGCCTGGCTTCCGTAGGCGACTATGCCATAATCACTGCACAGGACGATGTCAGCATTACAGCTGAAAGCGATTCCAAACTGGTGACTGTACTGGCCGGGGTAGCTCTGTCAGGTGGGTCAGGCGCAGCAGTAGGCGCTACCATCAGCATCAATGTACTAAACCGCCTGACTGAGGCCACAATCGGCCAGAGAGCAGTGATAAAGTCCACAGGCGGAAGCGTTTTGGTGCAGGCTTTATCCAATGACTGGACCCTGGTCATTACCGCAGCAGGCGGAGCCGCATCTTCGGGAACCGCAGTAAGCGGCAACCTCCAGGCCACAGTGGCTCAAAGCAAGACCAACTCCTTGGTAGGTGAAGGTGCTGAGATCACTGCTTATGATTCAGTAGGTATTGTTGCCGACCATAACAGCAATATCTACCTGGCTGGGGCCAATGCTTCCATTTCCGGCGGGAACGGAGTAGGGGCTACCGTAGTGACCGCTGTATTAAGAAATGAGATCAATGCCGGTGCCGGAAACAATGCGAAAATAACCGCTTATGCGCTGAAGACCGGGAGCGAAGCCGGCATCCTGACTTCCAACCGCCAGCAGCGGCGCAAGGGGATTGTGATCAGCGCCCTGGCATCAGAAGAGGTCCTCATGCTGGGGATCGGAGCCAGCGGAACCTCCTCGACTGCAGTATCCGGTGTCATCGACACCCTGGTGATCATGAATAAAGTGAACGCCCATGTCGGCAATCACGCCCGAATGAAATCGGGGACCAAACCATCTGATGATAAGGATGGGGACGGGAACGCAGACGAAGATTCTTCTTCAGGAGACATAGTTGTTGAAGCGGAAGGTGATTCGGTTATATATAATTTCGGTGGTGCCGTAGCTATATCTGGGTCCACCGGTGTGGGCGCAACCATCGTCAACCTGGTCTTTGACAAGGAAGTTAAGGCCAGCATCGCTGCCGGCAGCAATACGGAAGCCACCGGCGATATCAATGTGAATGCCAGGGCGGAAGATGACCTGTTCCTGGTGGCAGTATCGTTCAGTGCTACTGGCAGCACTTCGGTGGGACTGGGCGGCAGTGTTCTGATATTCCAAAATGAAGTCATTGCTGAAATGGGTGGAGACGTAATCGCCGGCGGCGATATCAATGTCAAAGCGGCCAGCGATGAGTTCTTGCTCAATATCGCAGCTTCAGTTTCTATAGGCGGAACCGCCGGAGTGGGTGGCGCTGCTGTAATCACTTATTTCAGCGGCCAAACCATTGCCAGAGTTCTGTCCGGGGCTGAGGTACAAGCAACCGGAGATATGACTATTGCCGCTGAATCCAAAGAGTTTATCACCGCTGATGTAGCCGGGGTATCCGGAGGAGGAACAGCAGGAGTATCCGGCGCGGTTGACATAGTTATCACCGAAGTGGTCACCCGGGCTTATACGGAAAGCGAAACGGAAGAATATGCCGGGGTTAGAATAACCGCCGGCAGCCTGACCATTAGGGCTACAGATGATTATGAATTTGTTGGGGTGGCAGTTTCCGCAGCCATTGGAGGCACAGCCGGTGTAGGGGTAACAGCCCTGCTCACCATTGCGGGAAATACAGTCACTGCTTATATTGGCGAAGACAATATTATTACCACCAGTACCGGTGACGTGACCTTACTGGCTCAGTCCAACCGGGACATTAGGATGTATGCTGGTACCCTCGCTGGCGGAGGTACCGCTGGAGTAGGGGTAACCCTGATGGTGTCCGTCATTGGCGGCATGCTTGATCAGGATGCTGCAGACTCACTTAAAACTGGAAAAGATGAAAACGGTAATTCGGTTACGACCTTCGATCCCAATGCTCTGATCAACGATCAGGCAGCCCAATCACCTGGTATAACCAACGCCTACTATGAAGAATATGATGGCCAGCGGCTGGCTCAAAACCTGGAGGGCGACGGCACCAGGGTCAGCGACAATACCGTCGGGCACAAAGTACATAAGAAGGATAAAGACGGCAATCTGATGTACGATGAACAGGGCAATCCCATTTATGAGATGGTATTCGACGGAACGACCGGTTACCGGGACGACTCCTTTGATAAAGAATATAATGATGAGGACCAGCCCGGCGCGAATTTCCAGCCCGATGAAGACGCCAATGAAGATTTAACCAACGCAGGCTCATTGGGTCCCACCCAGCCCGATTATGATCCCAAGGATTCCACCCAGGCCTTTATCGGCAAGAATGCGGTGGTGACCAGTGCCGGAGATATCACTGTCACCGCCTATGACAATCTAACTGCGGACATGGTAACTGCCACGATATCCGGCGGTGCTTATGCGGGGGTTGGCGTAGGCATGGCAGTGGGTATCCTGTTCAGCAATGTAATGGCCTATGTGGAAGACGATGCTGTTCTGTCCGCTGCAGGAGATATCACTGTTTATGCCCGCGGAGGGTCCACACCCGTAACCGCTGATCCCGATAAAAATGCAGCTCTGGAAAAAGCTATTAAAGGCGAGAGTGAAAACGGCGTAACCATAGCAGACCTGACCATCCGGGCGGTATCATTCACCGCCGGGGGAGGCTTTGTGGGTGTAGGAGTAGCCGCCGGGGTGGTAGTACTGAATTCCAACATCAAGGCCTATATCGAGGGCGACGTGGTTAAAGCCAACACTTTGACCGTCAAAGCGGAAAGCGATTACCCGCAGGTCATCGCCGCCACCCTGGGTGGATCCGGCGGTGTGGTAGGGGTGAGCGCTTCCATTGCCACCGCGGCTTTTAACGGCAATGTGTTTGCCGGCATCGTTGGCGATGCTCAGATCGGCATGTCCGATGGTCCCGGCAACACCGTAGGCAACGTAAATGTGCGATCTGAAGCCATTACCGATGCCACTACCCTGGCCGCAGCCATTTCCGCTGGTGGTGTAGCCGTCAATGGCGCCATTTCCCTGGCTGTTAACCTCACCCGGGTAGAGACCTTGATCGGGCAGGGTGTCAGACTTAAGTCTGAAGGTACGGTAAATGTTAAAGCTGATGTAGATGCCGATGCCGACACCTATATCGTGGGCGTAGCTGTGGGCGGTGCAGCGGTAGGGCTTTCGGCGGCTATAGCCATTCTGGATCCAACCGTTTTAACCTATATAGGCATCACCCCCTATGAAGAAACCCCGACTGCAGGCGCAGCAACCGGTACCACCGGGAGTATAACCGCGGTTCATGTTAACGTGGAAAACAACATCACCACCACTGCTGCCAGCACCGTTTTGTCGGTCGCCGCAGGAGGACTGGGTGTCAACGGCAATGCCCTGCTGGTATTCAACAATACCGTGGCCTATGCCGCCATTAATAAAATGCCGGTAACTGCCACTGGGAACATCAATGTGGATGCTTATATGGATTCTCAGGCGGAATCGGTATTGGCAGCTGCTACCGTCGGGACCTTTTCTGTCGGGGTCACCGTCAGTTATGTAAGACTCGGCTCGGAAAATGTAGCTATGATCGATACCACCGGGGTAACGGTCAAGGCCAATAATATCTATGTCTATGCCGGACGGGATGCGGAAGGGCAGCGTAATAGATCTTCCGCCAGCTCAACCGCACTGGCAGCCTCGGTAGGCATGATAGCAGTCAATTTGAACGCTGCTGTCGCCGACAACGATACGGTGAACAACGCGGTGATACAAGGAAGCGGCAATGTGATTGCAGATGCTGCCCTCAGGGTAGGGGCCAACGCAATAGCTACCGCTAATGCACAAGTAATCGGTATCGATTACGGAGCGGCAAGTGTGGCGGGATCGTTTGCCGTGGCTCTGCTCAGGGGAGAACAGAGGGCGGCCATAAGCGGGGGAGACATAAAAGCCGGTTCCCTGGAGGTTGTTTCCAGGCTGAATGACAATGCCTCTGAAAGCAGTGTAGCCAAACTGTTTACTGGTTCAGGAGGATTGATCACCGTAGGTGCCAATGTGGCAGTTGCCTATGGGCGCTCCAGGAGCCTGGCCGAAATCAATGCTGCCAGCGTGAATATAACCGGCACCAGCGGCAGCATTAAAGTGGGCAGTTACGGAGCAGCCGGAGTGCTCTCCGAAATTAAGCATATAAGTTTGAGCCTGGCCAGCATTACTGCCAATGCTATGGTGGGTGTGGCCTACTCGCAGGCAACCTTTGCTGCCGCACTCACTATACCTCAAGGTAGCACAGTCACAGCCGCTTCGGTTGATATAGAGACTCTCTACACTACCAGTGCCAAAGCAGATGTAACTCCTTCAGCCGGAGGCGTACAGACTTCACTGGCAACCATAGGCGTAAATCTGGCTCTGGCCAATGCGGGTTCCGATGCCAGCGCTTTACTGAACGGAAAAGGGATACTTTCAGCCGGTTCGGTGAAGGTAAATGCTGACGGTACTGCAACCGCCCATGCCTTGACACGTACACCCACTATTTCCGTTAATATTGCCAATATCGCAGCCAATACCGTAGTGGCCATATTAAGCGCCAGCCAGGAGGCAGGCATAGAGGGTGTAACTATTAACACCAGCGGCGACGGTGAAGTTAAATCTACCTTTAATAATGGAGAAAAAGAGGGCGCAATCGCTGAACTGGGCGGACATTTTGCATCCGCCGGGCTGGATCTGAGCCTGTATAGTGTTGATGTTAACACAGCTGTGGCTAAGAATAAGGCAAGCAATCGCGCTTATATAAACGGTGCGGTTATTGGCAGTGTGGATAATAGGGCCGGGAATGTCAGTGTATTAGCCGATGGCAGTAGTTATGCCAATGCAAAAATTGAGGATTCAGCCATCAGTGTAGGTTTGCTTTCCGTAGGCTTGACGATCCTTTACGCCGATGCCAGCGGTGATTTCAAGGCCTATATCGACACTACCGGCGGTGCCGTTTATGCCGCTTCCATACTGGTGGATAACGACTATACTGCAAAGGCTAATGCAGAAACCACCCAGGCTGCTGGCGGGGTTACTGTGGAAGCGGTGGATATCGAAGGCAATATTGCCACATCTGTGGTGACTACCAATGCTGAAGCCGCTATCAAAGGCAATGGGACCATATCAACCACCGAAACCATACAGGTCGATGCGAACGGCATTGCCGATGCCTTATCCGGGGTCATGACCCCCACAGTAAGCCTCAGCGGCATCAAGATAGCTGCCAATATTCTTACTTCAAAACTGGCTGCGGTACAGAAGGCTTATATTGAA
>LFSQ01000093.1 GCA_001512785.1 Syntrophomonas sp. DTU019 | reverse complement strand
AACCCCATTTCCTCCAACAAGTACTGGTGCATCACCCAGTAGTACCCGGCCCGGCAGGGCCCAATGCCCCCGGAGGTAATAACTGCTTCGGCCCCCATGCGGGCTACCTCAATATAGGTCCCCATAAGTATCTTGAAAGGAATACAGGCAAATTCCGGAGCATAGCGCACCCCTAAATCCAGGGTATGATTGCTGGGTTCAGGGGGCACAATGCATTCATGGCCAAGGTTTTCCACCAGCCATTTGAAAGCTATATATGAATACCCCATGCGGGGGAAACTGATCTTCATCTTCCTCTCCTCTGATAACGCAACATGTCGAGAAAAGCCTCAACTCTTGTCCTGACCCCGGCCTCGCCAGTATGCTCGTCAACCGCTATGGCCAGATAGGGTATGGTGCTGTGGCGCTTCACCTGAATTTCCAGGAGTCGGTCCACCATGGAGTCAGGCCCACAGGCAAAAGCGGTGACATGAATCATCCCGTTTATCTCCGGTTTTTTCATGAAATACATGCCGCCATAAACAGCCCGGTTGGAAAAGTACCAGAACAAGGACTTGGGCAGGCCCTTGGCTTCCCGGTTAAGAACCCGATCGGGCAGCATATCCTGGGTTACGATATTTACCCCTTCCTGCTGCAATATCTTTAACAGCCCGGCATTGATATAAGGGTCATAAATCACGTAGGGATATCCCACCACCGCGATTGTAAGGTCATGGCCAAAAGCAGGCCTGGCGCAAGCCCGGTTACCATTCAAAACCGCTTCTAAAGCATCAGGCACCAGAACCCCCTGCCGGCACAGGCTCTGAAAATCGCGCTGCGCGGTCTGTGCCAGGCGTAAGGCCCGCTTTATTTCGGCCTGATCATGCCCCAGCTTACGCCCTACCTCACAGGCTGCATCCCAAAGCCCGGTGCGGGGCTGTTTCAAATCTATGCGCACATCGATCAACGGTGGAAGGGGATCTAAAGCCAGGCGAACCATATCCGGCAAGCCCAGAAATTTAGGACAAAAGGTTTCAGTGCCAAAGTCGCCGTGTTTGCGCACACTGACCAAACGGGGGCAAAATAGCATATCACATCGCTGTGCCAGGTAAGCAGCATGTCCGTGATACAGTTTGATTGGTATGCAAGCGTCATTAACTGCCTCTTTGACCCCTCGATCCAAAATAGCCTTGCTGGTCGGGGGGGATTCGACTACCTCATGACCCAATTCGGTGATAAAGGTCTTCCACAGTGGCAGGTAGAAAAAGTAAGCCAAACTGCGCGGTATCCCCACTTTATACAATGCAAAATCCTCCACTGCAGCGATTAAATCTTAACCCTGATGTCTCCCATTCTTTTCGTAAAACGAATCCTATCATAATATTCTACCAAAGGCAGGGCGTACTTTCGAGAGGTATTGAACAAGTCTCTGGCTGCCGCCAGGGTCAGTTCTTTGTGATGGTTAAAGTACTCCTGCAGAATCTGCTTGCCGGCCTCAATGGCCTGAGCGGAAAATACCATGTCCTGACTGATTTTTATCAGCTGGCCGCTTTCTAAAAGATACGCTGCCAGCTCATTAAAGATGCTGTCCTCAACCTGTAAAGCCGATTTTATCTCTTTCAAGGAAGGCGGGCTAAACCGGTCTTTTTCCACAGCCATCATAATTTGCTCTATCATTTTCTGCTCGTCAGCACCAGGCCTGGGCTGATGCTGCGGCAAAGCCAGATTGTTCTGTACCGACACCAGGACCCCTTGTTCCTCCAGGTATTTGACAATCACATTAAAGCGCCGCGCGTTGATTTTGGGGAAAAAGCGACTGCGCAGGTCCTCCCGCGAATAGCCTGCGCGCAGCGGGTAGTCCTGATGGTATTTCGCAAGCCAGGCCCGAATCTGCTCACGGATCAGGTTCAATCCCTTCTGGCTTATATAATCACCGTTTTTAAGGTCTTCAACCTTGCCATCATCTTGCAGTTGCTTTAATTCGGCTGAAACTGCGGATGCATCGCTCCCCGTCAGTTTGACCAAATCCGGCAGGGTGAGGATCTCTTCCGGCTTGTTTTCCAATTCCAAAAGAATGCGCTCGTAGAGCGTGCCTTCCTCTTTCTTGCTCAATTCCTCCAGCACATCCTCCCTGAAGCGCTTTTGTTTGGGCGCTCGCGGGTCGATCACCACTCCGCCGCCAATGGTGGTCACCGGGGAATAATAGCGTATCACGAAGCGATCCCCCTGATAAGCGACCACCGGTTTCTCCATAACCAGCTGTACCAGGGCTTCCTCACCGGCGTTGAGCTGATCGCGGTCCAGCAAAACCACTCGGCCCATGGTTTCGTCAGTGCCCAGGTGAAAGCGTATCCGGTTCCAGTTGGACAGGCTGCGCTTGCTGGATTTAAGCAGTCTGAGGCGGGCATCGATGCGGTAGCTCGGGGCTAAAACCCCGGGAGTGGCCAACAGGTCACCACGCCTTACTTCAGCCAGCTCTATGCCCTGCAGGTTGACCGCCACCCTTTGCCCGGCGTATGCAGTATTGACCTTATCATTATGCACATGAAGGTTGCGCACCTTGACCTGAAGCCCGCCGGGCATCAATTCCAGGGTATCTCCGCTGTTAATCTTCCCCGACCACAGGGTGCCGGTAACTACAGTGCCAAAACCGGCAATGGTAAACACCCGGTCAATGGGCAGGCGGGCATAGCCCTCAGCGCTTCTTTCCTGTACCTGTTGGGCGATGTTTTCAATAGCTGCCAGAAGATCTGGAATTCCTTCCCCGGTCACCGCCGAAACCGCCATCAAAGGTGCTCCATCCAGGATGGTGCCTTTGAGGTATTCGCTGATTTCCTCCTCCATCAGCAGCATCCATTCCTCATCGACCAGATCCTTTTTGGTAATTACTACCAATCCCTTATCGACCCCCAGGAGCTCGATGATGTCCATATGCTCCCGGGTCTGCGGCATTACGCCTTCATCGGCGGCAATGGTCAACAACACCATATCTATGCCGAAAGCACCCGCCAGCATGTGGCGAATAAAGCGCTCATGGCCGGGGACGTCCACAATGGCGGCTTTTTGCCCGCCGGGCAGCTTAAAGGGAGCAAATCCCAGATCAATTGAAATGCCGCGCTGCTTCTCTTCTTTGAGACGGTCGGTATCAACCCCGGTCAGGGCTTTCACCAGCGTAGTCTTGCCATGGTCTATATGTCCGGCGGTGCCGATTATAAATCGCTTCATACTATCTCTCCTCCGGGCCTTCAGGGATGCTGTTTTTAATCTCACCGGCGAGGCTGTCCAGAGCGTTTCCTATTAGCCTGACAACCTGCTGTACATCACCGTTAGCAAGGGTGCGCACGCTGATCAAGAGGCAATTGTCCTGTATCCTGGCCAACAAGGCTGGACGAGACTGGCGCAGTATTCGGGCTATGGCCTCGAGCCGCCCTTTAAAGGCTATTTCCACCCCAAACCCGGGCAGGCTGTGTATAGGATAAGCACCGCCGCCGACCCGATCCTCGAGTGCGGTGGAGGCAATGCTTGCTACCAGAGGGTGTTCCCCAATTGCTGCCTTAAGCTCTTCGCACAGGCTGCGGCTCCTTTGCTCCAATACCTCACTGGCAGTGGTGAGCATCTGCAAAGCGGGGATGGTTTCTTGTGGCCGGGCCGATAAATAGGCCTTAAGTGTGCCTTCCAATGCGGCAATGGTAAGCTTATCCACCCTTAAAGCACGCAATAGCTGGTTTTTTTTCATAGCGTCGATATAGACCTTTTTCCCCACGATAATCCCTGCCTGTGGCCCGCCCAAAAGCTTATCGCCGCTGAAGGTAACTATGTCTACCCCGGCCTCAATCGATTGCTGTACGGTAGGCTCCCCTTTCAGTCCCCAGGGACTCAGATCCACCAGCACCCCGCTGCCCAAATCGTGCATTACCGGCAATCCGGCCTGCCTGCCCACCGTCACCAGCTCTTTTAGGCTCACTTCACGGGTAAAGCCTACTATTCTGTAATTGGAGGTGTGGGCGCTGAACAGCAGGGCGGTTTGAGGACCGATAGCCTCTGCTATATCAGAGGGGTAGGTTTTATTGGTGGTTCCCACTTCAACCAAAATGGCTCCTGAAGCCTTCATTACCTCAGGGATGCGAAAAGCCCCGCCGATTTCAACCAACTGGCCCCGGGAGACAATCACTTCACGACCTTTGGCTATGGTATTTAAACCCAGCAGTACTGCGGCAGCGTTGTTATTTACCACCAGAGCCGCTTCAGCACCGGTAAGGGCAGCCAGCAGTTCTTCCAGGTGGCGATAGCGCGAACCCCGCTCTCCACTGTCAAGATCCAATTCCAAATTGGTATATCCGGCTGCCAGCCCCTGTATTTCCTGCAGTGCGGCCGTACTTAGCGGAGCCCTGCCCAGATTGGTGTGCAACACCACTCCGGTGCCATTTATCACCTCCTGCAAAGTGCCTGCAGTAAGTGCGGTGATGCGGCTTCTAGTGTGCCTGGCAGCCTCTTCTAACAGGGTGGCTTTAGGGATGGTCTGAGGCTTTGCCAGCAACTGGGCACGCAACTGCGCTACTACCTCGCGAGCCACAGCAACTACCATGTCCCGCCTCACTCGGGTCATTAAGCCTGCAACCTCTGGGTGTTTTAATATATCGTCCATATGGGGGATATTCCTCAAATGCTCCATAGCTGCTAACACTCCCGGTGCCGAAAGTTTTTTATATTATAGTATATTTCCGCAATGATGTCTTTTCCGCTCCAATACAAGACCATAAGCAGTATGCTCAGGCCCAGAACCCCGAAAGCTGGATAAATGTGCCCCACCAGAGCGGTGAAGCTCCGTGTCGATACCGGCAAAGCCAGGGTCAAACAGCCCAACAGGCACACATTATAGCGAACCCCGATCAGATGGGCTACTCGCTGGGTGATTCCATAGGCGTTGGCTATGGCGGTAGTGATGATCCCCACCCACAAGACCAGGCTGTACACCAGCTTGGTAAGCGGCGATATCTGCCCGGCGACATACAGCATAGGCACTTGATAATGGAGCACTACGGGCAAATGCCTGTTTAGGGCTATAATCATCATCAACACCAGGGCCCCTAAGAGCACCCCGCCGCTAACCGCCCCGATAATGCTGTCTTTGACCCTGGTCAAGGATTGATACTCAACCAACACCACCATGGCCAGGGCAAAATTATAGGCGACATATAAAAATGCGGCTAACAACCAGTCAAATCTGATCGAGGAGTGAACAAATGCCGCCATTACATCCGGATGGACCGGCTGCACATAAAAAGCGGCATAAGCGCTTATGATCAACAAGAGCATTATTTTGGTCGGCACCAGAATGTTATAGGAGTAAACCAGCCCGCGTTTGCCCGCCAAAAGGGCCAACAGAACGGTCAGGTAGGCCGCTGCAATACCCAGGCTCTTGGGCAGATGCAGGTGCTCATGGAATACCGCGCCACTGGCTGATAACATAGTGCTGATGCCCAGGAACAAAAAACAGGCTAAGCCCAGGTCAATCAGGCGGCTGATTGCGCTGCCCCCCATTATAGACAAAAGGTCCTGGTAATTCGAAACCCTGTAACGGTGAGCCAGTGCCATCAACTGCCCGCCGCACCAGGCAAATAAAAACAGGCTGAAGCAAGCCCCGATAATTCCTGCATACCCATAGCGCACGAAAAACTGCATTATTTCTTGCCCGGAAGCAAAACCAGCCCCGATCACCGCCCCCAGATAACCCCATACCATTATAACCGCCTGCCGGATAGGAAAGCCCTCCCCTCGGGTTGATTGTTACATTAATATTCCAACCCCGGGCCAATCAAGCATAAAAATAATGGCAGTGGCCAGAATATGTATAAAACCGATTATAAGGGGGCCGTGTCTTGCAGCTGCAGATTAATCCGGTCGCGGTGGAACCGGTTTCTTTTCATTATGATGATCCATGCTGTTTCAAGCGCATTTATCAGTCGGTTTATAACCACTTGGTGGAAAATGATCCCCAGGCCGAGCGCGAGCCGGTCTATGTCTGTATCGGCACGGATCGGGCCACCGGTGACTGCCTGGGGCCTTTAGTAGGCAGCCGCTTAAAAAGCCTGGTGCCATTCGCGCAAATATTTGGAACCCTGGAAGAACCGGCTCATGCGGTTAACCTGGCCGAGATCCTGGATACCATCAAAACCAGCATTCCGCAGGCATTGATTATAGCTATAGATGCTTGTCTGGGGAAAGCGGATCGTATCGGGTTTATAAATGTCAAGAAAGGCAGTTTGCAGCCGGGAACCGCTCTTAACAAAAAGCTTCCTGCAGTAGGGGATTTTCATGTTTCAGGGGTGGTTAATGTGGGAGGGGTTTTGGACCATCTGGTTTTACAGAACACTCGTTTATATGTGGTCTACCGCATGGCGGAATTGATAGCTGAAGGCCTGACCGTGGCCCATTTGCAATACCTGCGACGGCGTGAGAGAACTGCGATTAGAGGCCCCTTCCCGGGGGAAAGGCCTTAATTCGGCCTTGCAGGCTTTAGCCGTGTTGCTATTTGGTCCTGAGGCTACTGTAGTTGCAGTAAATACCCTCAATGATCTCGCCATCTTCTACACTGCTGAAATCCTCATAAAACTGGCTGACGGCATACATGCGCTGCGGTATGTATAAGGCCAGAATGTCATCGGCTGCTTTGTTCAAAGCCGGGTAGGCATTCTGTGAGCAAAGCGGTACGGCAATGCGAATCTCGCTTACCCCCTGCCTTTTCAGATAAAGGATGGCCGCTTTAACGGTAAAACCCGTAACAATGCCGTCATCCACCAGCAGGATCCGCAATCCTTCCAGATGAATAGCCTTTCTCTGACTGCGGAACAAATCCAGTTGCCGGTTTATCTCTTTTTGTACCGACTGGGCCATGCGCTTAATGGCATCCTTTTGCTCCTCCCACAGGTGATTCAGGCGTTCATGCACCAGTATTTCGCCATCAGGGGTCACTGCCCCGACGGCATACTCCGGCAGGCTGGGAGAGCCTATTTTCTTGGCCAGTATTACATCAAGCGGGCAGTTGAATTGCCTGGCTATCTCCCTGGCGATAATCACCCCTCCGCGAGGAATTCCCAGGACAATATCAAACTTCCAGCCTTTTTCCCGTAGGGCTTTGGCCAATAAATGGCCTGCTTCTTGCCGGTTCTTAAACAAGCCTACCCTCTCCTCTGCAAGCGGTGGGATCATCGGAGATCATTGTCTTTTAGCCTTATTTAGGCCGGGGATATGATTTATCTCAGCTAAACCTTAACTATGACCTGCCACTCCCTGAGGCAGCTGTTATGCGCAGGTGCTGAACTGTCATCAGCAATGGTAGCAAATATTCTCCTGCTTTCTCGCCCGGCTGCTCTGCCTGCAAAAATGTTTCACGTGAAACATTTTTATATACCGAGCAACTCCAGTATCCTCTGCAAGTCGTCTTCTCCATAGTAACTTATCTGTATTTTGCCCCCGCGAGGGCCCGGATATATTTCCACCCGGGTGCTGAACTGCTGCTGCAGGCGCTCTTCCAAATCAATTATCTCGGCGGGTTTTGCCGGCTTTGCGACTGCGCTTTTCTTGCCCTGCTTCCTGCCCGGGCGACCTTTGGCTTCAGCCTGCCGTACCGATAGCTTGTTTTTTATGATTTCCCCGGCTCGCAGCAGTTGAGATCTGGCATCCGGTAAGGTCAACAAGGTGCGGGCATGGCCGGCGGTCAATTGACCGGCCTCGATCATCTGCAGTATTTCCTGCGGCAGCGATAGTATGCGCATGGTATTGGCCACATGGGCCCGGCTTTTACCCACAATGGCAGCTACTTTTTCCTGAGTATAACCGTACTTATCCATCAGGTGGCGGTAAGCCCTGGCTTCCTCAACCGCATTCAAGTCCTCGCGCTGTATATTCTCGACCAGCGATATTTCAGCCGCTTGGTGATCCGCTATGTCCTTGATTACGACCGGCAGCATTTCCAGCCCGGCCAACCGGGCAGCTCTGAAGCGGCGTTCGCCGGCGATTATCTCATACTGGTTGCCTTTAGGACGCACCAGCAGGGGCTGTAAAAGGCCTTGAGATTTGATCGACTCAGCCAGTTCCTGCAAAGTGTCCTCGTCGAACCTGGTTCGCGGCTGCCCCTGCCGGGGCACAAGCTGTTCGATCTCAAGGTTGACAATTTGTGGGCTTTCCAGTCCCATCAAATTGGTAGTGGACAGCAAAGCATCCAGCCCTCTGCCCAAACCGCGTTCCTTCTTAGCCACGCCTGAGCACCTCCTGAGCAAATTCCTTGTATATCTCGGCCCCCCTGGATCTGGGATCATAGATTATAACCGGCTTGCCGTGGCTGGGAGCCTCACTTAAGCGCACATTGCGGGGAATAATGGTACTGTATACCTGTTTGCGAAAATGCTTCTTCACCTCGTCAACCACCTGTATGGAAAGGTTGGTTCTGCCGTCAAACATGGTAAAAACTATGCCCTCTATCTGCAGGGCAGGATTGAGGCGACGTTTGACCAGCAGCACAGTATCCACCAGCTGGCTCAGCCCTTCGAGGGCATAATATTCACACTGCAGCGGGATTATCACCGAATCACTGGCTACCAGGGCGTTGATGGTCAACAATCCCAGTGACGGAGGGCAATCAAATAATACATAGTGGTAGTTGTCGCTTATCTGGTCAATAGCGTTTTTAAGCAGGAATTCGCGGTTTTCCAACCCGGCCATTTCAACCTCAGCCCCTGCCAGCTGAATGGTGGCCGGTATCAAATCAAGGTTCTCCACCCGGGTGGTGGTGATGAATTCGGTCACCGGCCGCTGGTCCACCAGCATATTATACAGGCATTCTTTAAGCCTGCGCCTCTCGATGCCCAGTCCGCTGCTGGCATTGCCCTGGGGATCACAATCCACCAACAGCACTTTATAGCCCTCCAGAGCCAGACAGGCAGCCAGGTTAACGGCGGTAGTGGTTTTGCCTACCCCACCCTTCTGATTGGCTAAGGCCATCTTCTTCACCGGGCCTTTAGCAATGACCTGCTTTTTTTCCCGTGGTTTAATCACTCTGCGTAACCATGCCATATATCCTGATACTTCCTCAGTTTGTCCTTTTCTGGTCTTATTATAGCAAAAAGGTACTGCCATGTGTTTTGGTTAGTATTTAAGCACACAAAAAAAGGCGGCTTACCCGCCCTGAAAGCCGCTAAAATCCGCCGCTCATACGCCGCGGTTGGCGCACTTTGGCAATGCGTATATTGATCCTGTACTCATCATCATTGTCTTCTTCATCAATTCTTATATCCACCCCTACCTGCCGGGCCCGCCTCACCGTTTCTTTGATGGTATTGATGAAGATGCGGGCATCGCGTATGATGATGGAAACCTGCTGTTGCCCCGGTTTGCCCTCACTTTCTCGGGGCATGTTGTTTTTGCTCAGTTCCTCCACCAATTTTTCGGTTTCTTTCACCGTCAGATCCTTTTCGTATATCTGCTTGATAGCCGCAATCTGCAGATCAGCGCTGTTAAGTTTCAAAAGTGCCCTGGCGTGGCGCTCGCTTATCATATCGGGCACTATCAAGCTCTGTACTTCCAGGGGAAGTTTTAACAACCTGAGCTTGTTGGCAATGGCTGACTGACTTTTGCCTATTTTGCGGGCCAGATCCTCTTGAGTCATATTGAAATTATTGATTAACAGGCTGTAGGCATTGGCCTCTTCAAAATAGTTCAGTTGGCGCCGCTGAATGTTTTCAATTAATGATACTGCAGCAGCGTTCTGATCGTTCATATCCTGCACAATGGCTGCAATGCGCTCCATCCCCAATAGCAGGCAGGCGCGATAGCGCCGTTCACCGGCAATTATCTGATACTTGCCTTCAACCAGGCGCACCACAATGGGCTGAATCAGCCCGTAGGCTCTGATCGACTGAGCCAGTTTGAATAATTCCTCCTCATCAAACTGCTGCCGGGGCTGGTATGGATTAGGCTTGATAAGCTCAACCGGGATCTGTTCGACTACTTTCCGCTGCCCTTTGCCGGTCATCTTCTCCCAGGCCTTAAACAATTTATGACCTCCTTCTATAAGGGGCGCTTAGCGGGTATTCCGGGACGACGCGGGTAGCGCTTTGGGGTGGGCATGGTTTTTTCAACCACCAGCAGAACGCGGTCGCGTTCCGCCAGCAAGTTGTAATGGTGTTTTTTCACCACGGCTCCTCCGAGAATTTGCAGGGCCTGCTGCGCAGCATCCAATTCCTGCTGATAGTTGCGCCCTTTCCAAAATATCGCCTGCCCTCCCACTGCCAGGAGGGGTAAGGCCAACTCCAAGAGGACATTCAAGGCTGCTACCGCACGACTGGTGCACAACTGGAACTGCTCGCGAAAACCCTGCTGCTGTCCCAATACCTCGGCGCGTTCGTTGGCTACAATCACATTCGCCAATGCCAGCTCAGCTGCCACTTTGCTTAAAAACCGCGCTTTTTTGCGGTCTGATTCCACCAGGGTTACTTTGCAATCCGGGCGGCTGATGGACAGTATCAGGCCGGGGAACCCGGCTCCGCTGCCAATATCTACCAAATTCTGGCCTGATATGTCGATGAACTGATTTGCCTCCAGGCTGTCCTGCACATGTTTACATATTTCTTCCGCCAGGCTTTTACGGCTAACCAGATTCTGCTTCTTATTCTCTTCTTCTAACATTTCCAAGTATTTACTTATTTTATATTCCATATTCGCTCAGGATTTCCTTCTAGCTTTTTCCAGATTTATCAGCAGCACGTTGATATCCGCCGGGTTTACCCCGGAAATGCGGGAAGCCTGGCCGATGGAGCGCGGCCTGATAGCCTGGAGCTTTTGCAGGGCTTCATTAGACAGCCCCTGCACCTGGTGGTAGTCAATATCCTCAGGAATCCTGCGTTCTTCAAGTTTCTCGAATCTTTTCACCTGTTCCTGCTGCTTTTTAATGTATCCCTCATACTTGCACTGTATCTCCAGCTGCTCCAGAATATCCGCAGGAGCCTCATCCAGCCAGCCGCATGCTGCCAGCTGCTCAATTTCAATCTCCGGGCGGCGCAGCAATTCCCATAAGGAGATGCGGTCCTTTAGTGGGGCGCTGTTATGTTGGGCCAAAAAGCTTGCCATTTCGGCATCTCCAGGGGTGAATGTGGTCTCTTTAAGCTGCTGCTTGGCTGCGCTGAGCCGTTCCAGCTTGCGGTTAAAAGCCTCCCAGCGCGTATCATCCACCAGGCCTATTTCCCGACCAATAGCGGTGAGACGCAGATCAGCATTATCCTGCCTCAGCAACAGGCGATATTCTGCGCGTGAGGTCAGCAGGCGATAGGGCTCATCATTTTCCTTATTAACCAGATCATCTATCAATACCCCCAGATAAGCCTCACTGCGCTTCAAAATCAGGGGATCGCGGCCTTGAACCTTAAGGGCGGCGTTGATGCCGGCTATAAGCCCCTGCCCGGCAGCCTCTTCATAGCCTGAAGTGCCGTTTATTTGTCCGGCGGTGAAAAGCCCGGGTATAGCCTGGGTCTCCAGGGTCAGCTGCAATTGTGACGGAATCACATAATCGTACTCAATAGCATATCCGGTGCGCATCATGTGCACATTCTCCAGACCCGGTATGCTCCGCAGTACCTGCAGCTGCACATCCTCAGGCAGGCTGGTATTAAGCCCCTGTACATACATTTCATCAGTATAGCGACCCTCCGGTTCGATGAACAGCTGATGCGATGATTTGTGGGCGAACCTGACCACTTTATCCTCAAACGAGGGGCAATAGCGCGGGCCCCGGCCTTTGATTACCCCGGTAAACATAGGCGCCCGGTGGATATTGTCCATGACGATCTGGTGAGTCAGCGGGGTGCTGTGGGTCAGCCAGCAGGATATCTGCTCCCGCGGTTTTAAGGGCGAAATATAGGAAAAACGCAAGGGGCGTTCATCCCCGGGCTGTTCAATCATTTTGGAAAAATCTACTGAGCGCCGGTTTATGCGCGGCGGGGTGCCGGTTTTAAACCTGCCCAGGGTCAGTCCCAGGTCCATCAGGCTTTGCGACAGTTTCATAGCTGGCACCTGATTGTTGGGACCGCCATCATATATGACATCACCTATGATAATACGCCCTTTCAGGTAAGTCCCCGAGGTCACCACCACCGCTTTGCAGAGGAATCTGGCCCCGGTTTTGGTGATAACTGCTGAAACCCCGTTTTGATCAGCCTCGATCTTTTCCACTTCCGCCATCAACAGATTGAGATTCGGCTGCCGCAAAAGGGTATCCACCATAGCCAGGTGGTACTGGTGCTTATCGGCCTGCGCGCGCAAGGCTTGCACTGCCGGTCCTTTACCGGTATTGATCATACGCATCTGAATGCTGGCTTTGTCCGTATTTATCGCCATTTCTCCGCCCAGGGCATCTATTTCCCTGACTACCTGAGCCTTGGCCGGTCCGCCCACAGATGGGTTGCAGGGCATCAGAGCGATATGCTCGATGCTCAAAGTTGTCAAAAGGGTGCGGCATCCCATGCGCGCCGCAGCCAATGCCGCCTCGCAGCCTGCATGCCCGGCACCGATCACTACAATATCGTATTCACCTGCATCGTAAATCATGGCTATCCCCCAATAAATGAATAAGATTTATTTTCCGATGCAAAAATCCCTGAATATGCGTTCCATGGCCTCCGCTTTCAGGCTCCTGCCGGTCAACTCACCCATTACCTCTATTACTTCGTTAATCTCTACCGCCAGGCAGTCCAGCGATACCAGGCCTAACATCTCCGTAATCGGCCCGATCTGTTCCATACAGCGCTGCAAAATCTGCTGCTGCCTGGTGCTGAGAAGCATTTCCAAATCGCCTGGCTCGCCCTGACCGGCCAAAAGCATGGCTTCAACTATATCCTCCAATTCACTTAAGCCCTTTTCTTCGCGCACCGAACCAACTATTACCGGTATGCCAGGAAACAGCCTCTCTATCTGCGCAGTATCGATCTGTTTTTCCAAGAGATCATCTTTATTGATAAAAATAATGGTTTTGGCCGGGTTCAGGCTCTGGTAGATCTCTTTGTCCTCCTCAGTTATACCGGAGGTTATATCCAGGAGGAATATGGCCAGTTCAGCTTCACTGATAGCCTGCTGGGCCATCTTGATGCCAATGGCCTCCACCCTGTCCTCGGTACGGCGTATCCCTGCAGTATCGATCAGGCGAACCGGAATGCCTTTGATATTCACATATTCTTCTATGATATCACGGGTAGTCCCCGGTATTTCAGTGACAATGGCCCGCTCCCAACCGCTCAGCCAATTGAGCAGGCTGGATTTGCCGACATTGGGCTTGCCGCAAATAACCACTTTAGCGCCGCTGCGGTAAATTTCGGCCCTTTTCCCCGCTGCCAGCAGTCTGGCCAGTTCATCCCGCACTTCGCTCAACAAGCCCGCAATTTCCTGGTAATCAGGCTCGCCGACATCTTCGGGAAAGTCAATGCTGGCTTCTATAAGCGCTGTGACCTGTATCAAACGGTCTTCCAGGCGGTGCACATACTGGCTGTTATATCCTGTAAGCTGCTTCATAGCCAGATTTAGGGCTTTCTTGCTCCGGGCGCGGATAATCTCAATCACCGCTTCGGCCTGACTGGCATCCAGCCTCCCGTTGAGGTAAGCCCGCTGGGTGAATTCTCCCGGTAATGCCTCTCTGACCCCTAAAGTGAGCACTCGTTCCAGGCATTGCCGGGCAGCCAGCACACCCCCATGGCAATGTATCTCCACCGTGTCTTCGGCGGTATAGCTGTGCGGCTTGCGCATGATGGCCAGCAAGCATTCATCGATCGGCTGGTCCTTATCATCCACAATCCAGCCCAGTATCATCTGATATCCCTTGAGCTGGCTGACAATCCGTCCTTTTTGCCGGGGCTTAAAAATGGCCTCCACTTTATTAATGGCATCACTGCCGCTGACTCTGATTATGGCAATGCCGCCTTCACCAGGCGGGGTGGAAATGGCCGCTATGGTATCCTCTAGCATGATCACAAAACCTCTTCAAACCCGGTTTCCCATGACTATAAATATCTTACCAGATTAATTTATGCTTTACACAAGGCTGGTTTACAGGCAGATAACACCCGAAAAAACAGCTTCAAACAAATAAAAAGGCATTAAAAAAGGCCCTTTTATCAGGGCCTTTTATACTTACCTTTTAAGGGAAATCACTACTTTGCGGTTGGGCTCATCACCGGTCGAATATGTGGTTACCTGCGGATCGCCCTGCAAAGCAGTATGCACAATCCTTCTCTCCTGTGAATTCATCGGTCTCATCACCACGTTTTTCTTGGTATTTTTCACCTTATCTGATAAGCGCAAGGCCAGGTTATGCAAAGACTGTTCTTTCTTTTTACGGTAGTCTTCAACATCCAGGATAATACGCACCTTTTCCTCCCGGTTGCGGTTATAAATGAGACCTACCAAGAACTGCAGGGCATTTAAGGTTTCACCTTTTCTACCTATTAACAACCCAACATCCTTGCCGGCAATATTGATCCGTATGCGGTCATCCTCCATTTCGACCTTATCGATGCGGTATGCCAGCCCCATGCGATCCAACAAATCCTCTAAAACCTTGCGTACATCTTCTCCCGGTTTCTCTCGTTTAGATACCCTGACCACTGCGGGCTTTTTACCCACAAATCCCAAAATACCCCTGGTAGGCTCTTCGATAACCTCAACCACCACATCATCGATTTCGCAGCCCAATTCATCCAGAGCCGCTTTGATGGCTTCATCAACGTTTTTTCCTCTTTTTTCGACTACTTGCTCTTCCATGAGTGTTCTTGCCTCCTTTGTCCCTCCCTGCTGTCGGTTCTTTTTTTAACTCGGAAGCCGGCTCATCATCCATCACGGACTCATTTGCACTGGCTTCTGCAGGCTCTGCAATTTTAGCCGCAACGGTCATTCCTGTTCCATCAACCATTTTTGCCTGTTTATGGCTGTAGTTTACCAACAGCTGCTGAAGTATTCCCAAGATGTTGAAGGTGACCCAGTACAGTGCCAAACCCGCAGGAACACTGGCTGCTATCCACGCCATCATCAGGGGCATCATATACATCATTGACTTCTGGGTGGGATCATCTGCATTTACTACAGTAACCCTTTGCTGCAGGTAGGTAGTCGCAGCGGAGAGCAAAGCCAATATGTACAGCGGATCCCTCTGGCCTATATTAGCAATCCAGAAGAATGCAGCATGAGCAGGTTCCGCAAACTGGAGATGCAACAAGGATTGATAGAAGGCTATAAATATTGGCATTTGCAGGAGCAAAGGCAGACATCCAGCCAGGGGGTTGACCCCAGATTCTTTGTATAATTCAGCCAGCTTTCTCTGCATGACCTCAGGTTCATCTTTGTATCTTTCCTGAATCTGCTTCATGCGGGGCTGTATTTCTTGCATACCCCGCATCGATTTCAACTGCTTCTGATTGATGGGGAAAAGTAGAAGCTTGATCAATATGGTCATCAAGATAATCGCCAGGGCATAACTGGGAACCCCTAAACTAACCGTGATACCATATAGGAATTGAATCACGTTAGTAAACCATTGCACAAAGGTTTGCCACAAACTGAGCCCTGCATATGCGGCTATTCCGCCAGCAGGTTCCACCTCCTTAAGAGCGAAACTCGTGAAACTGGTGCCCATGCCACAGGTACTAAGGCAGGGGATCATAACCCCCTGGATGAAAGGGATGGCACCGGCATATTCTCTTTACTGACAACCATCCTCCTTTTAATACCCCGTACTTTTCAACTGCTTGCATCGCGTAACTGGAACAGGAAGGATAAAAACGACAGGCAGGAAGCCTGAATATGCTAGTCTTTTGGTAAAATCCAATAATGGTCAAGATCACTTTTTTCAACATATCTTTAACATAACTCGGCTTTCTTCAGTGTATACCACAGGTCTTCGCGCAATTCTTCACTGCTGCTCTGAATGATGCTTGGTCGCGCACTGATTACAATATCAAAGGTCCCTTTTAGGCCGGGCATAATCTCGCGCCACAGGCCCCTGAGCCGTCTTTTGACCCGGTTGCGCACTACTGCTTTGCCCACTTTTTTGCTGACCACAAAACCTACCCGATTGCTGGCTGTTTCACCGGGTCGATAATATACGATAATGAAGCGGCCACCTAACCTTTTGCCTGATTTATAAATACTGCTGAAATCTCGCCCCTGTGTTATACGCTGCGATTTTGCTAACATCCAGGACCTTCCCGAAACAAATAAAGGCCGTTTTCGACGACCTATGCTGAAAGCGACTTTCTGCCTTTTCTTCGCCTTGCAGCCAAAACCCTTCTGCCGCTGGCTGTGGCCATCCTCTTCCTAAACCCGTGAACCTTTTTTCTCTGCCGGTTTTTAGGCTGATACGTTCTCTTCATCTACGGTTGCCTCCCTTGCTATAAACACCATTTAATTATATTGACATAAACCCCATAATGTCAAGAATACCACGGATTCTAAATACTTCTAAAATAATCCTTAATCTGCTATGATTATACTATATTTTTGGCCCGGCTTTAACATAAGGACAGTTGCCCTTTTATAAAGCATCTATAATCATGGGTTTCTGAGCGCTTATCAACAGCCTTTTAATAATTCACAGCCATTTTATCCACAAATCAACAGGAGGCCTGACGTATGTCCATCGATTATGCCGTGATCTGGAATAAGATCATGCAGTCCCTGCGCGAAGAAATCGGTTCTACCAGCTTTGATATTTGGTTCAGTCAAGCCAAGTACGATTCCTTCCTTAATAATAATATGATTGTCACCGTTCCCAACTCCCTGACTAAAGAATGGATTGAGTCACGCTATCTCGACATTATTCTGGATAAGTTGCGCAGCATGATCAATCAGGACGTTTTTCTGGTGCTTACGACTGATTCCAGTCTTGACCACAAAATATCCTCGCTGAACCGAAAATATACCTTCGATACCTTTGTAGTGGGCAACAGCAACCGTTTTGCTCATGCCGCCTGCTATGCGGTGGGGGAATCCCCTTTTAAGGCTTATAATCCGCTTTTTATATACGGCGGCGTAGGCCTGGGCAAAACCCATTTGATGCAGGCCATCGGGCATCATATACTGCGCAAAAACCCGCAATACTCGGTTATGTATGTATCGAGCGAGCAGTTTACCAATGAATTGATAACCGCCATCAAAGATGACGCCACTTTCGGTTTTCGCAACAAATACCGCAATATAGATGTGCTGTTGATTGACGACATACAGTTCCTGGCAGGCAAAGAGCGGACCCAGGAGGAGTTTTTCCATACCTTCAATAGCCTGTATGAAGCCAATAAACAGCTGGTTATCTCCAGCGACCGGCCCCCCAAGAATATTCCCACCCTGGAGGACCGACTGCGTTCCCGTTTCGAATGGGGTTTGATAACCGATATACAACCCCCTGATCTGGAAACCCGGGTGGCTATTCTGCGCAAGAAGGCCCAGGCGGAAAACCTGAATATACCTTATGATGTGCTGGATTATATCGCCAATTATATAGATTCCAACATACGGGAATTGGAAGGGGCTCTGATCCGCATGGTGGCTTATGCCACCATCACCAATAAACCGCTCAATATGGACACGGCGGTGGAGGCTTTGAAGGATATTCTGCCCCCGCCGCGACCAAAAAAGATCACCATTGAGCTGATTCAAAAAGAGGTTTCTTCCTATTATGGTATCACCCTGGCGGAATTGCTGTCCAAGAAGCGCACCAAACAGGTGGCTTATCCCAGGCAGATCGCCATGTATCTGTGCCGTAAACTCACTGATGCCTCCTACCCGCAGATAGGAGAACAATTTGGCGGCCGGGACCATACCACGGTTATCCATGCCAATGAAAAGGTGGAAAAGGACCTGATCGAGAATGCCGAACTGCAGTCGACCATTGACATGCTGACCAGGAAGTTAGATCCTAATATTCAGGATTAAAACCATTTATCAACAATGTTATGCAGTGTGATAGGCTCAATTTCGCCAGGATTCGAGATAGATATACACATATTCAGCCAGTCTACTGCGTATAATACTAATTTGTTAATAAGAAAAAGAAGATGATGGCTGATGGCCAGGTAATCGAATAAATGTGAAAGCATCACAGCAGGAGCTGATTCCAGCAAAAACATCGGGTTGGAGGATATCGGAAATGAAATTTGTTATCGAGAAAAAAGAACTGTCAACTATGACCACATTAGTGCACCGGGCTGCTTCAAGCAAAAACACCATTCCGGTATTGTCGGGTCTGCTGATTGAAGCCAGCAAGGACCAGGGCCTGGTGATGACCGCCACCGATATGGAGATCGGCATAAAAGCTGTATCCGGCCAGGTCGAAGTGATAGATGCAGGCAGTGTGCTGGTAAATGCCCATTACTTTTCTGATTTCATCAAATTACTGCCGGATTTGCCTATCGTCTTGGAGCTCAATCCGGATACCGCCAAGCTGGTCATTCAATACGGGCGCTCCTCGAGCTCGATCAACACTTATCGCGATTACGAATACCCGGATCTGCCTTTGAGCAACATGGAGCCCAAACTCAGCCTGCCCCAGCAGGTGTTGAAAGAAGCCCTGCGCAAGACCAGTTTCGCGGCTTCGCAGACCCATTTCCGCCAGGTCTTCACCGGGGTGCTGTTCGATATCACCGCTGACGGGGAACTGCACGTAGTAGCTTCCGACACCCATCGACTGGCCTACTACCGGCTGCCCCTGGGGGAAACTGTGGAACCGCCCTTTAATTTTATCATTCCCATCAGAACGGTAAATGAATTGCTGCGCTTGCTGGAGGATTCCCCGGAGCCGGTCCATATTGCAGTTACCGACAATAATGCCATATTCTATCGCGATGATGTGATTCTCCTGTCGCGCTTGATAGAGGGGCAATACCCCAATTATGAACAGGTCATACCGCCTCATTTCAATACCAAAATAAATATCAGCAGCCAGGTTTTGATGAATACCCTGGAGCGCGCCAGGACCATGCCCACTGATGACAAGCTTAAAATCCAGCATGTACAGCTGGAGTTTTCCGAAAACGAGGCGGTTATACATTCCTTTTCTGAGGCTATGGGTGAAATCGAGGAAGTGATCGAGGAAATCAGCACCGAAGGTGATCCCGGCCTCAAAATAGCATTCAATACCAGTTATTTGCTGGATATAACCAAGCTGTTGAACAGCGAGAGCGAGACTATGGATATCAATTTATCCGGTTCACTGGGACCGGCCATGATAAAAAATCCCGATAAAGACAATTATATCTATATCCTGGTACCTTTAAGAACCAGCAGCTGAAACAAGGAGTGAGATTGGCCTTTTGCGATTAAAAGAAATCGGCCTCAAGAATTTTCGCAATTTAATTCAGGTTAATTTCCAGCCGCAGGCAGGTTTGAACATAATCAGCGGGGCTAATGCTCAAGGCAAGACCAATCTACTGGAGGCGGTGTATTTTCTAGCTACCACTACTTCTTTTCGCAGTGGCAAAGAATCCAATTTGATCAATCACCAGGCTTCATGCTGTTCAGTTCAGGCCTATTACCAAAAAGAGAATCGTGAGATTGAGAGCCGGATCAGTTTAGACAGGGAAAAAGGCAAGGTTTTTGCAATCAACAGTAAGAAAGCCCATCGCCACCATGCTGATCGTCTGAGAGTGGTTTTGTTTACTCCAGACGATTTGTATTTGATTAAGGGCAGCCCGGCCAGGCGCCGGGACTTTTTGGACTTCGCTTTGACTCAGCTTTCCCGCCCTTACGCATACGAGCTCAGCAATTACCAGGGGTTGCTGAAAAGACGCAATGAAATGCTGCGCAAAGGACAGGGAATGAGCCGGGTATTTGACATAACCGATGAGCTTTTTGTAAAGAGCGCGGCAGAAGTTGTTTTAAGCAGGATACGCTTTGTTTATCGCCTGCAGGAGGCTGCCAAGTCCATTTATCAGCGCCTGGGCGGTGAAGCTGAGAGCTTGCATTTAAGATATGCGCTGTCTTTTCCCGTAGATAGTGATAAAATTAACCTGGACATACTAAAACAGGCCTTATTACAAACCGGACATGAAAAGAGAAGCCTGGAAATCATGAGAAAAGCTAGTTTATTAGGTCCACATCTGGATGATCTAAATATTTACGTGGGTGATAAACTGGCCAGGTTATTCGCATCTCAGGGACAACAACGCATTTTGGCAATTGTCCTGAAATTGGCCGAACTATATGCCTTTGCGGATATTAAGGGCTTTTATCCGCTGTTTTTACTTGATGAGGTGTTGGCGGAGTTGGACCAAAATCACAAGGCATTGCTGTTACAAGAACTTTCCCAGGCCGATTATCAGTCCTTTTTAACCTCCGTAGAAACGATATCCGTGATTCCAAATCAGGCCAGTAATTTCCTGGTAAAAAAAGGAATCATTGTACGAAAGGAGAAATAAACATGTACATTCATCTCGGCAACAACTATATAATCTCCGCACCCAGCATTATTGCCATTCTGAACTATGAACCCCCGGTGTCTACTGATGTGCGTGATATCGTGGAAATTGCCCGGATGGAGAAAAACCTGGTCAGCATCAGTGAAAAAGGCAAGGAAAAAGCAGTGGTTATCTGTGATCAAAAAGTTTATCTTTCGCCTATATCCTCCACTACTCTTTACAAGCGAGCATTTCATCACTTGAAGGAGGCATAAGCGGTGCAAAACCACAACATAGAGTATAATGCTGCCGATATTCAGGTCCTGGAGGGCCTGGAAGCGGTTCGCAAGCGCCCCGGAATGTATATCGGTTCTACCGGTTCACGGGGACTGCATCATCTGGTTTTCGAAATTGTGGACAACAGCATAGATGAGGCGGTTGCAGGTGCTTGTGATTTTATCGAGGTTATCATACACCCCGGCAACCGGGTGACGGTTTGTGACAATGGTCGAGGCATTCCGGTGGATATACACCCCAGCGCAGGCATTCCCGCCCTGGAAGTGATCATGACCACGCTGCATTCCGGGGGAAAATTCGGGGGCAGCGGTTACAACATTTCAGGGGGCCTGCACGGGGTCGGTTTGTCGGTAGTCAACGCCTTATCCAGTGAAATGGAGATCAAAGTGCGCCGCAACAAGCTGATTTACCGCCAATGTTATGAGAGAGGCAATCCGGTAACCCCGCTGGAGGTATGCGGAGAAACCGATCAAACCGGGACCAGTATCAGCTTTTTGCCCGATGCGGAAATATTCGAGGAAACCGCATTTGACCGTGAGATCATTATGCAGCGCTTACGCGAGCTGTCTTTTTTGAATCAGGGCCTGCGCATACAGTTTACCGATCTGCGTGACGAGGAGCCCTATCACAAGGAGTTTTTCTATTCCAATGGCCTGCGAGACTTCATCGCTTATGTCAACAGAAACAAGGAAATCATCAATGAAAAGCCGCTTTATTTCGAAACCCGCAAAGACGATGTGATAGTGCAGGCGGCGGTTCAGTATAATACCGGTTATAGTGAAAACCTGTATTCTTTCGTCAACAATATCCGCACGCAAGAAGGGGGCACCCATGAAGTAGGGTTTAAGAACGGCTTAACCCGGGTTATAAACGATTATGCCCGCAAGCACAATTTGATCAAGGACAACAATGGCAATCTCGCCGGCGAGGATATACGCGAAGGCATGGCCGCCATAGTGTCAGTATTGCTGAAAGATCCTCAATTTGAGGGGCAAACCAAAACCAAACTGGGCAACACCCATATTCGCGGCATAGTGGAAAGCGCCCTTTATGAGCACATGAGCTATTTTTTGGATGAAAACCCGGCTATTGCCAAGAAGCTTCTGGAAAAAGCCATATCAGCGCGCAGGGCCAGAGAAGCAGCCCGCAAGGCCAGGGAGTTGACACGCCGCAAGAACGCCCTGGAAAGCACTTCACTGCCGGGTAAACTGGCCGATTGCAGCAACAAAAACCCGGCCCTCTGTGAACTATTTATCGTTGAGGGGGATTCTGCCGGGGGTTCGGCCAAACAAGGCAGGGATCGCAATTTCCAGGCTATTCTGCCTTTACGGGGCAAGATTCTCAATGTGCAGAAATCGAGGCTGGACAAGGTTTTGTCCAATGAGGAGATCAAATCCTTGATCACGGCCATTGGCACTGGCATAGACGAGGATTTCGATATAAAGAAGGCCCGCTATCACAAGCTCTTTATCATGACCGATGCGGATGTGGACGGTTCACATATCAGGGTTTTGCTTTTGACCTTTTTCTACCGCTATATGCGCGAGCTGATTGAAAAAGGCTATGTATATATTGCTCAACCGCCTTTATATGGGCTGAAACGCGGCAACGAGATACGTTATTTCCACAATGAAGAAGAGATGAACCGCTTCCTTAAGAACAATGACAAAAAATGGTCGGTACAGCGCTACAAAGGCCTTGGGGAAATGGATCCGGAACAGCTCTGGGAGACCACCATGAATCCTGAAAACCGCACCATACTGCAGGTCACCATACAGGATGCCATGCAGGCGGATGCGATTTTCTCCGACCTCATGGGAGACAATGTGCAGCCCCGCCGGGAATTTATCGAAGCCAATGCCAAATATGTGACTAACCTGGATATATAGCGAGGTGGGTTGAGTGGGAGAAGCTAACCTGTTTGATCGGGTAGTACCGATCGATATAGAAAAAGAGGTAAGAAAATCATTTCTGGAATACTCCATGAGCGTAATCGTGGCACGGGCTATACCCGACGTCAGGGACGGCCTCAAACCAGTACACCGCCGCATTCTGTACGCTTTATACGACATGGGCATGACCCATGACAAGCCGCATAAAAAATCGGCCAACATCGTGGGGGAAGTGATGGGTAAATATCATCCTCACGGTGATGCGGCCATATACGACACTATGGTCAAAATGGCGCAGGATTTCACGATGCGTTACCCGTTGATCGACGGGCATGGAAATTTCGGCTCAATAGACGGGGATTCGGCTGCAGCTATGCGTTACACCGAAAGCCGTATGTCGAAAATCGCCCTGGAGCTGTTGCGGGATATAGACAAAGAAACTGTGGACTGGCGCCCCAATTACGATGGCGCCCGCCAGGAACCGCAGGTCTTACCGTCGCGCATACCCAATCTGCTGATCAACGGATCCACCGGTATAGCTGTAGGTATGGCCACCAATATCCCACCGCATAACCTGGTGGAGATAGTGAGCGGGCTTGAGGCCTTGATTGCTGATCCGGAAATATCGATTGAAGACCTTATGAAATACATCCCCGGGCCGGATTTCCCGACCGCAGGTGTCATCATGGGTACTGAGGGCATAAAGCAGGCCTATTATACCGGCCGCGGCTCAGTGCGCATCAGGGCCCGCTATACTATTGAAGAGAGAAAAAACGGGCGCAATGCCATCATCGTCACCGAAATACCCTATCAGGTCAACAAGTCGCGCCTGGTGGAAAAAATAGCCGAACTGGCCAGGGATAAAAAGATCGATGGGATTGTTGACCTGCGTGATGAGTCCAATCGCAATGGCATGCGCATTGTCATAGAAATCCGCAGGGATGTCAATGTCAACGTGGTGGTAAACCGGCTTTTCCGCCATACGCAGATGGAAGACAGTTTTGGCATAATCATGCTGGGGTTGGTCAATGGGCAGCCGCGGGTTTTGAACCTCAAGGAAATGCTGCAGTATTACCTGGAGCACCGCAAAGATGTGATCACCCGCCGCACTCGCTATGAATTGAAAATAGCCCAGGACCGCTTGCATATAGTGGAAGGCCTGCAAATAGCCATTGACCATCTCGATGAGGTGCTGCAGCTGATACGCAGCAGCAGGGACCGCGAAGCGGCCCGGACGGGATTGATGGAGCGCTTTAACCTATCGGAGCGGCAGGCCAACGCTATTTTGGACATGCGCTTCGCGCAGCTGACCGGTCTGGAAAGGACCAAGCTGCAGGATGAGCAACGCGATTTGATAGCCAAGATTTCCGATTATGAGGATATTCTGGCTAAACCCCAGCGCATCCTGGAACTGATCAAAGCTGACCTGGAAGAAATCAAGAAAAATTATGGTGATGAGCGCCGTACCGAGATCACCCTGGAGGAAAGCGATTACCATATTGAGGATTTTATAGAAGAACACGATGTAGTGGTTACCTTAAGCAACCGGGGCTACATCAAACGCCAGCCTCTGGAGGCTTACCGTGCGCAACGCCGCGGCGGAAAGGGTGTTAGTTCGACCACCAACCGGGCTGAAGATGCGGCTGCCGATGTTCTGGTGTGCAATGTCTTATCCCAGGTGTTGTTTTTCACCAATCAGGGGCGGGTATTCACTATCAAGGCTTATCGCCTGCCGGAGTCGTCCCGGCAGGCCAAGGGCATACCAGTTATCAACTTTCTTGATCTGAGGCCGGATGAGCGGGTTACTACCATGGTGGCAGCCAAAAAAATGGATGATAGCAAAAACCTGATCATGCTGACCAGAAAAGGCATCATCAAAAAGACCCCATTGTCGGCCTTCAGCAATATAAGAAAATCGGGCTTGATAGCCATCAATTTACACCAGGACGATGAGCTGGTTGGGGTACGCCGGGTAGAGAGCGGCGACCGCATAATGATTGCCAGTGCCCGCGGTTTGTCGATTATGTTTGACGAAAGCCAGGTGCGTCCAATGGGGCGTGCTGCAGCCGGGGTCAAAGCCATCAATTTGGCTCCGGACGACTATGTCATAGGCATAGACAAGTACCGTGCCGGGGCCTGGGTCCTGCTGGTGACCGAAAACGGCTACGGCAAGCGCACTTCGGTGGATGAATTCAGGGCGCAAAAGAGAGGCGGCAAAGGCATAAAAAGCATCGATATAACCGGCAAAAACGGCAGGCTGGTGGCCTTTCAGACCGTTGTTGAAGGTGAAGAATTGGTCTTGTTGACCGGAGAAGGGCAATTGATCCGCCTGGAGGTCAACGATATATCGGTTCAAAAGCGCTACTCGCGCGGGGTCTTATTGATGAAGCTCCCCCCCGACGATCATATTGTGGGACTGGCCAAATTCAGGGTTGAAAAGGAAGAATAGGACGCCATGCGGGAAGATGGACAGTTGTTGGCGTATCCGGTTGCAATTGGGTAATCTATGTAATATAATAGTGGGCAAACTTCGAAATCAATAATAAAAATGGCGATGAAAGGGATTAGTACAAGTTATGGCTGGCGAAGAGAACTGGTGGTCGGTGCAAACCAGTGCAGCGTAGCTGGGAATCCACCCTGGAGCAGGCTGTGAAAGCAGCCCCGATGGCTACGTTATAGCTTCCAAGAGGGTGCCGCCTATAGCGGTGCCAATAAGGGTGGCAACGCGGGAGAATACCTCTCGTCCCTGCAGGGACGGGGGGATTAATTTTTTGCAAATGTTTTGCCAAGGAGGTTTTGTCACATAATGATAGGGGAACAGTATTTATTGCTTCCCGGTCCAACGCCTTTACCTGAACAGATAATCCGGGCTATGAGTCGCTCTATGATCAATCATCGCGGACCGGCCTTTCATGATTTGTTGTTTGAGGTAACAGAAGGCATTCGGGCTATATATAAAACTGAAGGGGAGGTCTTGATATACCCCTCTTCGGGTACAGGAGTGATGGAAGCAGCGGTAGCCAATTTTATCGCCCCCGGAGACCATGTTCTGGCCGTTTCCATCGGCGTTTTCGGGGACCGATTTGCCGATATCGCTAAAGCCTTTGGGGCTGTGGTGGAAAAGATTTCCGTACCCTGGGGAAAGGCTGCTGACCCGCAGCTTATCAAGGAACGCATCGATCGCGACATAGATAAACGCATAAAAGCGGTTCTGGTGAGCCATAATGAAACCTCCACCGGGGTGGTTAATGATATACCTGCTATCGCAGATGCTTTAGGAGATCATCCGGCTTTATTCGTTGTTGATACTGTCAGTGGCTTGGCCGCTCATCCCTTTAACATGGATGAGTGGAGGGTAGACGTAGCCGCCAGTGGGTCGCAAAAGGCCTTTATGATACCGCCGGGCCTGGGCTTTTTGGCATTCAACCGGAGGGCCCTGGCGATTCATAAAAAAATCAACAACAGCAGATATTATTGGGATGTCAGCACTGGATTGGAATATTTACAGAAAGGCCAAACACCGACTACACCGGCTATTTCGCTGTTTTACGGCTTGCAGGAAGCCCTGCACATGATGGCACAAGAAGGCCTGGAGAACATAATCAGCAGGCACGCCTTTTATCGTGATTTAACCAGGGCCTCGATCAAGGCTATGGGGCTGGGACTGCTAGCTGAACCTGAACACGCCTCCTGTTCAGTGACTGCGGTATTGGCCCCACCGCAACTGGGGGCTAACCGGATTTGCCAGGCTATGCTGCAGCAGTTCAACATCGTGTTGGCAGGAGGGCAGCAAAGCCTGCACGATGTCATCTTCAGGATTGGGCACCTGGGATATGTCAGGGAGTTGGATCTATTAGCCACTGTAGCCGCGCTGGAGATTGTACTTAATAGACTGGGCCATCCGGTGGAATTAGGAACCGGGGTCAAGGTAGCCCAGGAGTATATACTGAAAAACCAGAGCGATATAGCAGTTGAGGAAGGGGTAATCAAGTAATGGAAAAGAAAAAGGTTATAGTTACAGAGCGCATCGCCGAGGAAGGCATTGCTCTATTGAAAACTGAACTGGAGGTTGATTACCGGGACGGCATATCCAGGGAAGAACTGCTGAATATAATCGATCAATACGACGCCTTAATCGTGCGCAGCGTGACCCAGGTTGATGAAGAGCTGATCTCCCGGGGCAAAAAACTCAAGGTGGTAGGCCGGGCAGGCAATGGCATCGACAATATCGATGTGGATGTCTGTACCCGTTACGGGGTTATAGTAGCCAACACCCCGGACAGCAACACCATTTCTGCAGCCGAACAGACCATAAGTTTGCTGCTCTCTTCAGTGCGCAATACCGCCTGGGCGAGCTCTTATCTGAAAGAAGTGAAGTGGGATCGCAAACCTTTCCGTGGAGTGGAGCTTTATGGCAAAACAGTCGGCATTGTAGGCTTAGGCCGTATCGGCTCCATGGTAGCTACCCGCCTGAAAGCCTTTAATATGCGGGTGTTGGCTTATGACCCCTACATTGCGGACCAGCGTTTCGAGCGCTTCGGGGTGGAAAAGGTTGAAACCCTGGAAGAGCTGATGAGGCAGGTTGATTTTCTAACCGTACATACCCCACGCAATGAAGAGACAATGCATATGATAGACGAAAAGATGTTCGAACTGGCCAAACCCGGCATACGCATAGTAAACTGCGCGCGCGGGGGCATCATCAAAGAAGAAGCCATTATCAAGGGGCTGGAATCCGGCAAGATAGCCAGTGCCGGCCTGGATGTGTTTGAAAAGGAACCTGCCGAAAACAACCCTTTGTTCAAATTCAATAATGTGGTAGTAACTCCACATCTAGGGGCAGACACCTTTGAGGCCCAGAAGCGAGTGGGAGAGACCATTGCCGAGCAGGTTATCAAAGCCTTACGCGGTGAGATAGTCCCCAATGTGGTCAATCTGCCCACTATGCTCAGCGATGAACTGAACTACCTTAAGCCTTACATCAATTTGGCCGAGAAGATGGGCAAGTTCTATTATCAAATGGTCAAGACTCCCATCAGCAGGGTGGAGTTAACCTATAGCGGTCCCATAACCCAGAATGAGACGGAAATGTTGACCGTGGCCTTTTTAAGGGGACTGTTGCATCCCGTGATGGAAGGCAAGGTCAACTACGTCAATGCCCGCTTGATGGCAGATGAAAGGGGAATAGTGGTTTTCGAGCACAAAGAAGCGCAGAGTGCCCGGCGTTATAAAAATGTCGTCACCGCCAAAATGTTCGGCAAAGAGTATACCCTTGAACTGGCGGGCACCGTGTCCAGGGCCAGGAATCCGCTCCTGGTGGAGATCAACGGTTATGAAACCGAAAATGACCTGGAGGGATATGTGATAATAGTCAAGAACGAGGATCGCCCCCGGGTGATCGGGCCTTTTGCCACCGCTCTGGGTGATGCCGGGGTCAATATAGCCTCTATGAAGACTGCACGCAAGACTAAAGGGGATATCGCCATCATGCTGCTCAATGTGGACAACAAGGTGGATGATGAGGTACTGGAGTCTCTGAGCAAACTGGATGGCATTGTAGGTAAACCCAAGCTCTTGTACTTTTAATAGAGGCATGAAGGAGGGATTGACATGTTGGATGCCAAGCTGATCCGCACCAAACCCCATGTTGTGGAAGCTGCTCTGCAAAAGCGGAATATTTCCGGAGCCCTGGACAGGTTTATCGCCCTGGATGAGGAACGGCGGGCTATTTTAGGCAAGGTTGAGGAACTGAAAGGCTTCCGCAACAGCGCCTCCATGGAAGTGGGGCGCATGAAAAAAGAGGGCCTGGATCCTTCCGCCTTAATGGAGAAAGTCCGTCAGGTAGGCATCGAAATTAAAAGCCTGGATGAACAGCTTAAAATCATCGAAAGAAATCTGGACGATATTCTGCTCAATATACCCAATCTGCCGCATGAGTCGGTGCCGCTGGGATTGGACGAGAATGACAATGTAGAGGTACGCCGTTGGGGTGAACCGCGCCAGTTTGGCTTCGAGCCCAAAGCTCACTGGGATCTGGGGCCTGAGCTGGACATACTGGATTTTGAACGCGCTACCAAGCTATCCGGGGCCCGTTTTACCGTTTACAAAGGGGCCGGAGCCAGGCTGGAACGCGCGGTGATCAATTTCTACCTGGATGTGCATACCAGTCAGCATGGCTACAGGGAAATCCTGCCCCCATTTATGGTTAGCGCGGATTGTATGATCGGAACCGGGCAGTTGCCCAAATTCGCTGAAGACATGTTTAAGCTGGATGGCCGGGAGATGTATCTGGTGCCAACTGCCGAGGTCCCCCTGACCAATCTGTACCGGGAAGAAATACTGGAGGCCAGCCAACTCCCCATTTATTTGACAGCCTATACCCCCTGCTTCCGGGCTGAGGCCGGATCACATGGCAGGGACACTCGTGGGGTGATTCGCCAGCATCAGTTTAACAAAGTGGAATTGGTGAAAATAGTGAAACCGGAGCATTCCTATGAGGAATTGGAAGCCCTGACCGCTGATGCAGAAAGGGTCTTACAGCTCTTAGGCTTACCCTATCGGGTAGTGCTCTTAAGCTCTGGTGATATGGGCTTTTCGTCTGCCAAAACCTATGATCTGGAAGTATGGATGCCGGGTTACCAGGATTATAAAGAGATCTCTTCTTGCTCCAATTGCGAGGATTTCCAGGCCAGGCGGGCCAATATCCGTTTCCGCCCTGATGTCAAGGCCAGGCCACGGTATGTACATACCTTGAATGGCTCAGGGGTTGCGGTAGGAAGAACTGTAGCGGCTATTTTGGAGAACTATCAGCAGGCCGATGGAAGCGTGGTAATTCCTGAGGTTTTACGGCCCTATATGGGCGGGCTGGAAGTAATAACCCCGTAGAATCTTTGATAATGTTAGCGTAAAATTACCCTGGGAGAATGAATAAGGAAAACAAAAAGAGAATCCCTTCTTTGATAAAATAGTAATTGCGTC
>LFSQ01000044.1:419-2645 GCA_001512785.1 Syntrophomonas sp. DTU019 | reverse complement strand
GTTTTTGAGGTCTCTTTTCTATCTCTGACCCCTTTTTACCTACTAAAACTTTACACTACCCCCCGACCAGTGCTGTTGTTCAGCTAATACCATGGTATAACGCATCAGGGAAAATGTCACCCCCCGCCAAAGGGTCAAGTCATAGCCTAACACAACAGTCTTTCCAGCTTTCAACCCCGATTTACGCTGCCTGTATGGTTATAAAAAAAGCTGGCTTCACCGGGATAGCTGGCTTTATCCCGGTGAAGCCATTTGCATACCATCTCTGCTGGGAAGGCCCATACTGTCAGCAGTCCGGACCTACCTGCCTGTGCTTTAACTCAGACCCTTAAGACATAGGCCTATATGCTTTAGCACACGGTGATTAATCGGTAAACCACTGCGTAATGTATAAAGAGCTGCCCTTCTGGTAAAAGCCAAGGCCCACTCTGGAAAAGCGCTGGTTGAGTATATTGGCACGGTGGCCGGATGAGTTCATAAAAGCATTGTGGGCCCCTTTAACACTGCTGTTGATAGCAATATTTTCACCCGCCGCCGAATAGCTTATTCCCAGGCTTCTCATCATGCTGAAAGGGCTGCCATACCTGGGCGAAGTATGGCTGAAATAGTTGTTTTCCACCATGTCCTTGGATTTTAAGTAAGCCCCGTCGCAAAGCTCTTTATCCAGGGTCAATGGCGACAGTCCATTGGCTTTGCGTTCAGCATTTATGTATCCCAGCATCTCCTTCTGCATGGCGGAAAAACTGCTGTTATTGCTACTGTTATTGGTGGACGTTGATGGGGTATAGGGTTTGACTAGATTCCCCGATACGCATCCCACTGTGTCTTTACTGTTCTTAACCACGTACCATCGGCCAATTTTGCCTATAACATCCAGTACCGTTCCCTTTTTGTAGGTTGTAATAATCCTGTGATTGGTGCTGGCCCCAGTCCTGAAATTTGCCGAACTGGCAGTAACCTGCACCTGCTTTACGCTGGTAGTGGTAAAAACACCTGCCACATCATCCACCGTGGCCTTATTATCAGGCAATTGCAGGGGTATGCATACGAATAATAAGATCAAGGCTACAGTTAAAAATCTTTTCATGACTCAGCTGCCTCCTTTTTTTCAACATTATTAAACAAATTATTTCCTAAAGCTAGTGTTAAATATAACCATTGACATTTATTGCATTACTACCCACTGTTGCCAGAAAAAGCTTTCAATGTGAATTCCTGCTGCGGGTAAAGCATAAATCCTGATTGTTATCTTTTTTTCTTTGTAAAGAATAGTAAAAGGGGTTTCAGCTCTAACTCTGAAACCCCTTGGTAGTTCTCACATGGCGGAGAGGGCGGGATTCGAACCCGCGAGACAGGTATTAGCCCGCCTACTCGATTTCCAATCGAGCGCTTTCAGCCAAACTCAGCCACCTCTCCATGAAGATATACAGTTTTAAAGTGATAAGCCTGCCAAAATACAACTAAGGTATTTTAACTTAAATGTTACCCCACCGCAAGCCTAAACAGCCCTCATGGCGACGGTTTGCTGCGGCGATCCCCAAAAAACAATAATTCTGAGCAAGCCTGGTTTTGGGTTATTTGGCGGAGAGAGTGAGATTCGAACTCACGAGGCGGGGTTTAGCCGCCTACTCGATTTCGAGTCGAGCGCCTTCGACCAACTCGGCCATCTCTCCTCAAATCTGCAAAGAATTCACTCAACAAGCGGGAACATTCTGCTTCCAGAACCCCTGCATATACCTGTACCTGATGGTTCAAGCCCGGGAACCGCACCACATCCAATATTGAACCGGCTGCTCCGGCTTTGCTGTCCCTGGCTCCATAAACCAGGCGCCCCAGACGGGCATTTACCATAGCCCCTGCACACATGGCGCAGGGCTCCAGCGTACAGTACAGGGTAGCATCGCTCAACCGCCACCGCTGTAAGCTTTGGGCTGCTTGCTTCAGGGCGATAAGCTCTGCATGTGCGGTGGCATCGTTCCGGGATTCTTTTTGGTTGCGGGCTTGGGCGACTATTCTGTCATCTGCTACAACCACCGCGCCGACGGGTATCTCGCCGGCTTGATAAGCCTCCTGGGCCAACTCCAGAGCCAACCGCATATACTCTTCATCCCTTGTCAAAGGGTTCACCGCCAAATGGTGCGCCCGAAGGGACTCGAACCCCTGACCCACGGTTTAGGAAACCGTTGCTCTATCCTACTGAGCTACGGGCGCAGATAATCCTGGTGC
>LFSQ01000044.1:0-387 GCA_001512785.1 Syntrophomonas sp. DTU019 | reverse complement strand
CAGTTTTTGGAACCTCATCGAGCATAAAAATGGCGGAGAGAGAGGGATTCGAACCCTCGAGACAGGTTTGAGCCCGTCTACTCGCTTAGCAGGCGAGCGCCTTCAGCCTACTCGGCCATCTCTCCATGTCTTTTCCGGCTTATGCCCTTTTGCAAAGTGGCGGAGGAGGTGGGATTCGAACCCACGGAACCCGCAAAGGTTCAACGGTTTTCAAGACCGCCTCCTTCAACCGCTCGGACACCCCTCCATTGCGAAGGTCCTTTCGTATCCAATGCAAAAGACAGTATATCACAGGGCCAATTCGATGTCAACCAGCCTATTATCAAAGATAGCGTCAAGATACCTTGGGTTTAAAAAGATAAGAAAATCCCCTTTAATGATCTAAGC
>LFSQ01000108.1 GCA_001512785.1 Syntrophomonas sp. DTU019 | reverse complement strand
TACTATTTTTTCATGGTTATTGCAGCGCAGATTATTGATTAATCCAACGGACCGGTTCAAAAAGTACTCAATAGCGGCTTGATAAGGGTACTTTTTCAGTGGTCTCAACACGTCCCCTTGTGTCATCCCCTTGTGTCATCGAGAGCGTCCCTTGGTATCGGTGCCTGGCACTTCGCCTTTATTCGATCAGCTTTGGTGGGCCGCTTTTAGGGTACACTCCTGCTGAAAGATCATACACTTTGATTAATTTTAAAGTAACCAATTTGCCTTCACATTTAACGATCTCACATTCTAAAAGAACCGTATCTTCCAGGGGGATAAGATCCTTGTTCTTTAATTCTTTCGGTCCTTTCTTTTTATAATCACCAGAATCAATTACTTCATTAGACAGACTAAACAGATATACAGTCCTGCCAACTACCAAAATGTTGTTCAGTGCAGCATTCAGGCTGTTGTCTTTGCCTTTTTTGAACATGATGGAGCCGTCTTCATACTTAACTTTTATACTGGTATTGTCGGGTGAAACGATCAAGTCATCATTATGAATTCTTTCTTTATCACCAGGGTCAACCTTTTCCCAGGCCTGAAGAATGGTGCCTTCCGCTCCATACTTATCGTCCAGATTTATAAATGGCAGTGCTTCACCGTTCCATTGTTCCTTTTGAGCTACCGCTCGAGCAGAGACATCAGCATCAGTCATTCCAAAAACCCTGGCAAATAAAAACGGTACGTTGCGGGTGCATATCACTTCTATCTTGGTTGAGTCACCCTCGTATGGAGCATTGACAATGGTGTTTGCTGCTGCAACCCCGTTTAATTGCGCATAATTGCGGGCTGTAATTTTGGCCGCAGTTGTATTGGTGAGATCCTGTGCTCCTGCCAATGCCGCAGCATCGGCAACATTCTGCAGGTTGGACTTGTTTGAATACATGACCCCAAAATCGACTACCAGTGCAACACAACCCATCAAAGCCACCAATAATAAAGCTACAAGTACTGTTACCGTGCCATCCTGGTTTTGCATTTGTTTAAATAAGCATTTCATTGCGGATTTCCCCTGGATAATGTTGAGATAAAACCGATTAACCACCACGATTCACTATAATTATCGTTAAATATCTGTCAGAACTTTTACAAAATGTGCCAGGCACTACAGTTATTCAGTTATTGCGCATGATGCTGGCAGTTGGCAACAAAAAAAGACCGGATGACCGGTCTTTTTTTGTAAGCTATTTTTACCACACTTCGGGGAAAGCCATGTTGGTGTAGATATCCTCCAACCTGGTCTTGTGGCCTTGCTCCATCTTGGCCAGTTCTTCAAAAATCCCCTTTTGTGCCGCACTGTCACTTTCCTGAGCAAGAACCAGGTATCTATTCATGGCCTCTTCTTCCTTTTTCATGGCCAGGGCGATGGCATCGACCGGTTTCATATCCAGGGTTAGGGGGGGAAGCTCTACTGATTCAGCGACCTTAAAATCGCCAGCAGGAGCCTTAAACTTCAGGGGCTTGTCGGGGTTTCTTAAAAACTCTGTCAGTATGTCACGATGGTTCTTTTCCTCCTGGGCCAGTTCGTCAAAGATCTGCTTCATTCCGGGTTCCAGGTTCTTCTGCGATAAGGCATGGTAGAATTCATAAGCCTCTATTTCGTAGTCAATTGCCATATTGATAATAGATTCATACGGTGTTAGGGCCATAGCAAAACCTCCCCAATTTTTTATATTTTACTAGAGAAACACATATTAAACAAGCATTGCAAATGATGGAAAGTGCCAGGCACAACACTTATGGCACAATAGGTGAATAAGCATGGTGCCTGGCACCTTTAATTATTCTTTTTGGTTTTCAGCAAGCGACCTGTCTTAAGCAAGGCTTCTCTTAAAATATACTCGATATGCGCGTTGACGCTGCGCAATTCATCCTGTGCCCATCGTTCCAGGGCGGCGTAAACCTGGGGGTCGATGCGCAGAAGAAAGCTCTTTTTAAGCTTAGCCATGTTGCGCTCCTAATAGATGCTGCTGGTGTTCAGTATAGGTTGTGCGCCGCGTTCGGAAATAATGGCCACCAGGAGGTTGTTGATCATCGCCACCTTACGCTCTTCGTCAAGTTCCAAAATGCCGTCTTGTTCCAGCCGCTTCAAGGCCATCTGTACCATGCCGACTGCTCCATCAACAATCATCTGCCTGGCTGCCAGTATGGCGGAAGCTTGCTGACGCTGCAGCATGGCACTGGCTATTTCAGTGGCATAAGCCAGATGAGTTAAGCGGGCTTCCATGACTTCAACCCCGGCGAGGGATAAGCGATCCCGCAATTCCCGGGTTAACTCCTCAGCAACCGCATCGGCACTGCCACGCAGCGACAGAACCTCTTCACCGAAACTGTCGTAAGGATACTTGGTGGCTACATGGCGCAGTGCGGTTTCACTTTGGATTTCCACAAATTGCTCATAATTGGTGACATCAAAGATGGCTTTGGCAGTATCTACGACCCGGTACACTACCACTGCGGCGATTTCTACCGGATTGCCGGTGACATCATTGACTTTTAAGGTCTTGCTGTTGAAGTTGTTAACCCGCAAGGAAACCTTGGTGCGCACCGTCAAAGGCGTGACCATCCAAAAGCCGCTGGAAGAAACACTGCCGATGTAGCGGCCAAAGAAGGTGACAACCTGGGCTTGATTGGGCTGGACCACGATGATAGAAGAAAAAACCACAATTGCCGCCAGAATGGAGATGATTCCTGCTGCTATGGATTCGGCCATAAAACTCTTGACTGCCAA
Organism: Syntrophomonas sp. DTU019; assembly: GCA_001512785.1. Taxonomy (GTDB): domain Bacteria; phylum Bacillota; class Syntrophomonadia; order Syntrophomonadales; family Syntrophomonadaceae; genus DTU019. Next base: position 42,663 of record LFSQ01000108.1, on the reverse strand, counting down.
AGCGAGCAATATTATGCCAACCAACAGGGCCAGGAAGCCATTGATTTTCCAGGCGCTTTTCTCCACCATTACAAAATCCCCCTTTTCTTCAGTGCTATCCTGATATGTAAATGATATCATATTAATATACATTTAACCAGTCTGAAATATATGACAAATATTGGATTATATTCTTTTGCATTTTGATAAAATGTACTAGTGCATATAATTGAAGGGTAAAGCAACTTATTCAGTCGTGCTGTAGCAACCATGCAGAGCAATGACAGAAATGAATGATTACCGGCATTAAGACAGTATGAGTGCTGCCAAAAAGCGTTTCCGCGGTTTCGTAAGGCGGGTTTAGATACGGGGTAAAGAGTACAAGTAAACGGCTAGGAAACAACCATCCAGCCATACAAAAAGTGCCAGGCACTTAAAATAAGCCAGACAACAGCTTCTATAAGGAGAATTTTTTGTGAATCAATGGGTGCAGATTATTGTTAATATAAGCAGTTGGGATAGGGCGATACAACATTGGGTGACCGCCCAGCATCAGCGCGGGTTGACGTGGATTTTCACCATCATTACCGGATTGGGGAATTCCGCGACATTAATCACACTATGCAGCCTGGCTACTATATTGTTGATTATTGACAAACGCTGGCGTCTGGCTTTGATACTGGATGTGGGATTAACCTCAGCCTGGTTGGCTATGAGTTTGCTCAAGGTGTTATTCGGGCGTATCCGCCCCCTGGGCGAGCATCTGGTTTATGCCGGGGGATTCAGCTTCCCCAGCGGCCATGCCATGCTTTCCCTGGTGTTTTATGGATTTGTGGCGTATATTATCTCGCTGTATCTGCAAGGCGCTTTGCGGCGGGGATTACAGATAGCAAGCGGGCTGATCATATTGCTGATAGGGCTCAGCCGTATCTATCTGAATGTACATTATCTGAGCGATATTGTGGCAGGCTTTGCCATTGGCGGGATATTCCTGTTTATCATGATACGAACTCATAAATGTATGGAGAAGAGGGTGTTTTACTAGCAATCATCTTTTGCGCTTTAAGGCCTTTCTGGCCTTGGCAGCTTTACGTTCCCGGCGGGCTTCAGCTGAATAAATGCGGAGGTTTTTCTCCTGCACCTTTTTACCCCCCAGATACTGGTGCTCCAGCCCTTTGATCAACACCAGGGTATGGCCGGCATCAAAAGTCAGACATACCGGCAAATCCCATTCCCCATAAACCACTTTATACCCGGCAGCTTTTATTTCCGGGAGGGTTTTGAGCATTTTGCGCACCTCGGATTTGATGACCGAAAAGTTCCTTTCGCTGTGATGGCCTTTGCCATGATTTATGTCCAATATGTCCACCCCGTGCTGCAAACACCACTGAATGCTGTTGCAGGTTTTCTGCAGGGCTTCATCGAGGCCCATGCCGTGCAGGTTCAAGGTCTCCACTGTTATCAACTCCTTTCGCCGCCATCAGTGGGATAGCGATAATGCCCGATAATCTCCCAGCGCAAAAGTGCATCTTCTTCCCGGCAAATACAGGCATTGTGTATTACCAAGGGTATGCCTTCATGGTTGCGCCGGTCGCTGACGATGCCGCAATGTTCAAGCCCATTGGAGAAACGCCAGTAGACCACATCTCCCCACTGCCACAAGTTGGGGTCGCCGGGATGGTCAAGCGGCAGGCTCTGGCCATGCCGCTCAAAGAAACGCATCTGATTGGGCACGCGGCGGTGGTCGATATTGGCGTCCGGACCCTTCAAACCCCAGAGCTGAGGATATTTGCTGAAATGAGCCTTCATATCCTCATGGATCAAAACCTGCAGGTCGATGCCGGCGTTACGATAAGCCCTTACCACCACATCGGTGCAGGCCCCGCGATCCGGGGCTACATCGCCCCCGGGATAGGCCATAACCTGATAGGAGGCATCATAACGAGTGGCGTTTTTGGCCTCCGCCCGGGCTCCTAAAAGTATAAGATCCGGGGTCTTCAACTGCTCAACCGGGATATTCTCCACCGGGGAGGGAGGCAGGGCTTTATCAGCAGGGAGCAGGTCCGTGATGGGGGATATATGCCGGGGCGCAAACTGAGCCCCCCAGCTGATAAAAGCTATGACAGCTAAAAGGGCCGCTATTGTTACGATAATTCGCCTAAGTGGCTTCATGTCAAATCCTCCTCCCCCAGTGCCCTGCTGCTATTTATATGGATTGTAATAATATGCTGCATGTACTTCAAGGCTTTATCAGGAAAACATGGCCTGCAGCCACACTGTGGCCATGAATAATAGCCTGACTTATGTTATCATAAAAGGGCTATATCTGTTAGCTATGGTAATAATAACCCATAATGTCGGGTGCTGTGCCCAATGGGTTTCCTTTAATGAGGTGCTTTTTCTTGAACGAGGGTATTATTTCCGATTTAAATGAACAGCAGCAGGAGGCCGTCTTGCACGTAAACGGACCTTGTATGGTCTTGGCCGGCGCCGGCAGCGGCAAAACCAGGGTCTTGACCCGGCGGCTGGCTCACCTTATCAGCAGTGGCCTTTCACCGCATTCCATTATGGCCATCACTTTTACCAACAAAGCCGCACAGGAGATGCGTTCCCGAGTCGCCTCGCTGGTTCGCGATTTCCAGGGCCAGTGGATTCAAACCTTCCATGCCGCCTGCTACCGTATTCTGCGTATGGATATCGGCCATCTGGGCTATCAACCCAATTTTTCCATTATGGATGAGGGCGATGCTAAGGCCATAATTAAGAATATCTTAAAAGAGGAAAACGATTATGAGAACAGGCCCGAGAGCATCCTGTACCAGATTAAGAAGGCCAAAAACAGCCTGAGGGATGCGGAAGGGTATTTTTTAAAGCTGCAGGCCTCAGAAGCGGTGCGGGAGAAATACCTCAGGGTATACCGCCTCTACCAGCACCGCTTAAAAGAGCTGAATGCCCTTGATTTTGAGGATTTGATCGTTTTATGCGTACGGCTTTTTAAGGAGTATCCAGAAGTACTCGAGAAATATCAACAGTGGTTTAAACACATCATGATCGACGAGTATCAGGACACCAATTACGCTCAGTATGAATGGGCCAAGCTCCTGGCCCAAAAACACCACAACCTGTATGTGGTAGGTGATCCCGATCAGTCCATTTACAGCTGGAGAGGTGCAGAACCCTATAATATTAAGCGCTTTTTACAGGATTACCCGGAAGCCCGGGTTATAAAGCTGGAACAGAATTACCGTTCCAGTCAGTTTATCCTCGATGCGGCCAACGCTGTGATCGCCAACAACGAGGAGCGCGAAGAAAAGCGGCTTTTCACCGATATTCAGGGTGGATGCAAACTGGTTTATTTCTGTGCTGCCGACAGTTTTCAAGAGGCCCGTTTTGTGGCCGATACGATTGCCGATCTGGTGGACCGCGAAGGGCGGCATTATAGCGATTGCGCGGTTTTTTACCGCACCCATGCCCAGTCACGCGTTTTGGAAGAAGCCTTGTTAAAAAAATATATACCTTATCAGATTGTGGGAGCGCGCCGTTTCTATGAGCGCAAAGAGGTTAAAGATATAATCGCCTACCTCAAGCTGACCTGCAATTACAATGACCGCTTGAGCCTGGAACGGATTATAAATGTGCCCCGCAGGGGCATCGGGGAAAAAACCCTGGAAAAGATAAACAGCATCGCTGCTCAAACCGGTCTTTCCTTGATGGAAGTACTGGATCAAGCCGGTTCTATCCCGGGCATAAGCGGCAAAACAGCTGATAAGTTGACGGATTTTTATGGTATGATTAGGTATTTTACCGCTTTGGCTGCTGAATCGGTATCAGTCAGGGAGATTATAGACCAGGTCCTGGAAATGAGCGGCTATCTGGATGAACTGAAAAACAGCCATGCCGCAGATGCTGAAAGCCGCATTGATAACCTGCGGGAATTGCGTTCGCTGGCCATCGAATTCGAAGCCCAGGGGGGTGAAGGCCTGGAGGAGTTCCTGGCCCAGCTTGCACTGGTGCAGGATACTGACGAAATGAATCACTCTGACACGGTTTTTCTGATGACCCTGCACGGGGCCAAAGGCCTGGAGTTCCCGGTGGTATTCATGACTGGCATGGAAGAAGGGGTTTTTCCTTCCTATCGCAGTGAAACCCCGCAGGAAATCCAGGAAGAACGAAGATTGTGCTATGTGGGCATAACCAGGGCGATGGAACGGCTCTATCTGACCAATGCGGTGAGCAGACTGCTTTATGGCTATGAGCGCAGCAATCCGCCCTCACGCTTCCTGATGGAGATACCGCAGGAATTGATGGTCTCACCGCAGCATAAAGAGGCGGTAAAAGAGCAGTTGACGGCCGGGGATACGGTTATCCACCGCAAATTTGGCATGGGCATCATCACGGCGCTTATCGATGATGATCAGATTGCAGTGGTGGATTTTGAAAGGGCCGGGATTCGCATGTTGCGCCTGGATCTGGCTCCATTGGAGAAAATCGGATAATTTAGGGGGCATGGATGTTGACCGATCCCATTTCACGTATTGAGGAGTTGCGCCGCGTGATACGCCAACACGAGTACCAATACTATGTGCTGGACAATCCTTTAATAAGTGACGCGGAGTTCGATGCCTTGATGGCAGAACTGAACGCTTTGGAATCGCAATACCCGCATTTGATAACCCCGGATTCCCCCACTCAGCGGGTGGGCGGAGAGGTGCTGGACAAATTCAATACCATTAACCATCGCTATCCCCTGCTCAGCCTGGATAATGCTTTTTCATTCGCGGATTTGGCCCAATTTAACCAGCGGGTGCTCAGGCTGGTAAACCAGGCCGAGTACCTGACTGAACTGAAAATAGACGGGGTGTCAGTGGTAGTTGTATATGAAAACGGGGTTTTTCTGCATGCAGCTACTCGCGGCGACGGCCTGGTGGGAGAGGATGTCAGTGCCAATATCCGCACCATCAAAGCCATCCCTCTGCGCTTGAAGTCGGCTGTGCCCCGCCTGGAGGTGCGCGGGGAAGTATATATGCCCAAACGGGAGTTTGCCAGAATAAACCAGGAAAAAGAGGAAAAAGGGGAGCGGGTTTTTGCCAATCCCCGCAATGCTGCAGCCGGTTCGATCCGGCAGTTAAACCCGCAAGTGACAGCCTCCCGTTTCCTGTCGGCCTTTTTCTATGATGTGATCTATGCTGAAGGGGTTGCTTTGACCAGCCAGCAGGAAATGCTGGATTTTATGCATGAGCAAGGCCTGCCGGTCAATCCCGAGTATCGCCTTTGCCCCGATATACAGGCGGTTTATGCATATTGCCAGGAACTCGCCGAAAAGCGCCATGACCTCCCCTATGAGATCGATGGCATGGTGGTCAAACTCAATTCGCTGGCGGCGCGGGGAGAGCTGGGGCAGACTGCCAAGAGCCCGCGCTGGGCAGTGGCTTATAAATTCCCTCCGGAGGAGAAAGAGACCCGGGTGGTGGATATAGTGGTCAATGTCGGCCGCACCGGGGTGATAGCCCCCACAGCCATTCTCGAACCCGTACTTTTGGCCGGCACTACGGTAAGCCGGGCCAGCATGCACAATTTCGATCTGGTCGAGGAAAAGGACATCCGCATAGGGGATACAGTTTTGGTGCATAAAGCCGGGGATATCATCCCGGAGATAATCAGGTCTTTTCCCGAAAAACGCAGCGGGGCGGAAGTCAAGGTTAAGCCCCCCGATAAATGCCCGGCCTGTGACAGTCAGGTGGTACGCCCGGCAGGTGAAGTGGCCTACCGCTGTGCCAATATCAATTGCCCGGCTCGCTTGAAGGAGAGCCTGATCTTCTTTGCCTCCCGTGATGCTATGGACATTGAAGGCATGGGTCCGGCGGTGATTGAACAGCTGGTAGAGCGCGGTTTGGTGCGGCGGGTGGAGGATATCTACAGCCTTAGCAAAGAACAGCTGATGGGTTTGGAAAGAATGGGGTCCAAATCGGCCGCCAAGCTTTTGCAGGCCATTAACGAAAGCAAAAAGCAACCCCTGTCCCGTCTGCTGACCGCACTGGGGATTCGTCACCTGGGTCCCAAAACCGCCAGGATCCTGAGCAGGCATTACAGCAGCCTGGACCAGTATTACCATTTGAGTGAAGCGGAATTGCAGCAGATCCCGGAGATTGGAGCCAAGATAGCGGAGAGTGTGGTCAGCTTCTTTGCTGAGCCGCGCAACCGCGAAACCGTAGAAAAGCTCAAAGCAGCCGGCTTAAACACTGTTGAAGAAAAGCAATTTCAGGGGCCTCTGCCATTACTGGGCAAGAGCTTCGTGCTGACCGGCTTGCTGGCCACCATGACGCGCAGCCAGGCCACACAGCTCATCGAGGCTTTGGGAGGCCGGGTTTCTTCCAGCGTCAGCAAGAAAACCGATTATGTGGTGGTGGGCGAAGATCCGGGCAGCAAATATGATAAAGCCGTGCAGTTGGGGATTACCTTGCTCAATGAAAATGAGTTTGCGGCCTTAATAGAAGAGCACCAGCAATTATTCGCCAAATAGTATCTGTGCTGAACCTATAAACTTAGGGTATAATAAGCACATCCTGGCTTTACCAAAATCAATGGGGTTGAATATTATGAGTATACGAATTGTAGCCGACAGCTGCTGTGATCTCCCCGAGGATATCATAAAAAGATATAATATCGGCATAGTACAACTCCAGGTGCGATTTGGTGAAAAAGTCTATTTACCTGGAGAGATCAGCAACAGCGAATTCTACCGGATGATGGAGGAGTCTCCGGTTTTGCCCTCCACAACTCAGCCTACTATGGAGGAAATGACCCGGGTCTATAAAGAGGCCTTAAGCGATGGTTCGCAGGTGCTGGCGATTCACTTTTCTTCGGGAATATCGGGCACCTTTCAGGGAGGTCAGGTAGCCCAGAAAATGATCGATGATCCCCGGCTCACCGTCTTTGACACCCGCAAAGCCTCGGTAGGATGTGGTTTGATGGTTTTGGAAGCCGCTCGCCTGGCAGAGCAGGGCAGTGATCTGCAGGCCATAATGGAGCGTTTGGAGGAAATGCGGGAACGCATGCAGTGTATTTTCACCGTAGGCAATATAGAGTATCTGATCAAAGGCGGGCGCATATCCCGCAGCAAAGGAACACTGGCCAATGTTCTCGATATCAAACCGATTCTGCATTTTGATCGTGACGGTTATATAATGCCTTTGAACAAAGCCCGGGGGCACAAATCGGCGATGCGCAAGATACTGGATATTATGGAAAGTAAGGGTACAAACCTGTCCCGGCAAACGGTAGGGCTAAGTCATGCCAATAGCCCGGAAGCCGCTGAATTCCTCCAGCAAAGCATTCAAGCCAGGTTTAAGCCGCGTGAGATCATAGTTGGGGAAGTAGGCCCGGTCATCGGGGCTCATGTAGGCCAGGGAACATATGCCGTCTTTTTCGAGTCTTGAGGAGAACCGCAACTGCTCTCCCTCAATGAGGGAGTTTTTTTTGGTCATATTTGCAGGGGATAGGTTGCGCTGCTGCCAGCGGGGATGTAGCGGGATTTGAGCGAGATATTATTTATTTCATAGTGTGTGGGGGGACTGAGGCTCGATGCTGGGAACCTTGATAAATGCTGGGGCCATTGTTGCAGGGGGGCTTCTGGGGTATTTGTTCCGCAAAGGCATAGCGGAGAATTTCAATCGCACCATTCAAGATGGCCTGGGCCTGGTAGTAATTGCGATCGGCCTGCAATATGCTCTTAAAGCCGACAATTGGGCGGTATTGGGCATCAGCCTGGCCCTCGGCGCAGTGGTCGGAGAGTGGCGGCGGTGGGAACAGCGCCTGCAAACCTGGGGCGATAAGATACAACAAGGATTGCAAGCGGAAGGCAATCGATTTATAGAGGGATTTATCGCCGCCAGCCTGCTGTTTTGTGTGGGTGCTATGGGGATCGTCGGAGCCCTGGAAGACGGCCTGACCGGCAATTACCATGTTTTGAAGGTAAAAGCCCTGCTGGATGGGATTTTTGCGGTGGTTTTCAGCGCCAACTACGGGGTGGGGGTTATATTGTCCTTCCTGCCGGTTTTGATATATCAGGGTACCATCAGCCTGGGAGCAGTATGGCTTAAACCCGTTCTGACACCGTTGATGATGAACACCATCACTTCCCTGGGAGGGCTTATCATAGCGGCTCTGGGGTTGAACATCATCGGCGTAGCCCGAATTCGCATTGCCAATCTCCTGCCGGCTCTCTTAATAGCACCGCTTATAGTTGCCGCTTTGAGCCTGGCAGGCCAATAAAGCCGGTTTAATCAGGGTTTAGTTTTAGTGACCTGAGTTTAATATAATGATATAATATAGTGATTAAATTTTGCCTAAATGGGGGAAAAGGAATGGCTCTGACTATTGCCGAGGTCGAACATGTGGCATTACTGGCGCGTCTCAGCTTGAGCCAGGAGGAAAAAGAGCAAATGGCTGAACAGCTGGGGGCGATCCTGGAGTATGCTGACCGCCTGAAAATGGTAAATACCGAGGATATAGAACCTTTGGACAATATCCTGCCTATTTCCAACGTATTTCGCGAGGATGTGGTTGAAAACAGTCCCGAGCGGGACGAGATGCTGGCCAATGCCCCGATGGCGGAAGATGGGCAGTATAAAGTTCCCAAGATATTGTAAAGGGGTGATACGGTGCAGCTCTGTGATTTGACAATCCACCAATTAAAATCCCTTCTGGAAAAAAAGGAAGCCACTGCTGAAGAAATACTGGATTCCTGCTTGGTGCGCATCCAGGCAGTCGAGCCAAAGGTGCGGGCTTTTATCACGGTTTTGGAAGACAGTGCCAGGGAGATTGCCCGGGCTATCGACAAACAGGGCAATTACCAGGGCCTGGCAGGGATTCCCTATGGTTTGAAAGACGTATTCTGTACCCGTGGAGTAAAGACCACCTGTGCTTCCAGGATGCTGGAGAATTTTGTCCCCAATTACGATGCCACTGCAGTGAGCCGCCTGATTGAGGCCGGTGCCGTAATGGTGGGCAAATTGAACATGGATGAGTTCGCTATGGGCTCTTCTACCGAACATTCCGCCTTTTTCCCCACCCACAACCCCTGGGACTACAATCGGGTCCCGGGAGGCTCTTCAGGTGGATCGGCGGCTGCAGTAGCAGCAGGCGAAATCCCTTTCAGCCTGGGATCTGACACCGGCGGGTCGGTTCGCCAACCCGCAGCTTACTGTGGAGTGGTGGGTATAAAGCCTACATATGGCAGGATTTCCCGCTGGGGGGTCATCGCTTATGCTTCCTCACTGGATCAGGTCGGGGTATTGACCCGCGATGTGGCGGACTGTGCCCTGGTATTAAAAACCATTAGCGGATATGATCCCCTGGATTCGACCAGTATCAATATCGAGGTCCCCAATTATCCGGATAGTCTGCAGGATGATATCAGAGGCCTGAAGATTGCCTATCCGCGTGAATATTTTCAACAAGGGGTCGATGAACAGGTGAAGGCGGCGGTTATGCAGGCCTTAAAAACCTACGAGTCCTTGGGGGCGGTAGTGGATGAGGTGTCATTGCCCCACAGCGAATATGCCTTACCGGCTTATTATCTGGTGGCCAATGCCGAGGCCAGCGCCAACCTGGCCAAGTATGACGGGGTGAGATACGGTCTGAGGGATTTCTCAGCCGAAAACGTGGTGGACATGTTTTCCCAGAGCCGGGCACAGGGGTTCGGCCCTGAGGTGAAACGCCGTATTATGTTGGGAACCTATGCACTCAGTGCAGGGTATTACGAGGCTTACTATCTTAAAGCCCTGAAGGTTCGCCGTCTGCTGAAGAATGACTTTGACCAGGTGTTTGAGAATTTCGACGTAATAGCTGCGCCCACTACCCCTACCGTGGCCTTCAAGATTGGGGAACAGGTCGGGGATCCCCTGACCTTGTATATGAATGATATTCTGACCGTTCCGGTCAATATGGCAGGGTTGCCAGGCATGTCGATTCCCTGTGGCTTCGCGGACGGGATGCCGATAGGCCTGCAGCTGATAGGCAAGCCTTTCGCTGAAAGCACTATTATCAAGGCTGCCTATGCATTTGAGCAGGCTACCAGCTTTCATCTGGCCAAACCCGCTTTGGGGGTGAAATAATGAAAAAATATGATTATGAGATCGTAATAGGCCTGGAAGTACATGTGGAGCTGAAGACCAATACCAAGATATTCTGCGGCTGCCCTAACAGCTTCGGGGCTGAGCCCAATACTAATGTGTGTCCGATCTGTGCAGGCTTCCCGGGCATGCTCCCGGTTTTGAACAAACGCGCGGTGGAATTTGCCATACGGGCCGGCCTGGCATTGAACTGTGAGATTGCCAGCTATTGCAAGTTTGACCGCAAGAATTATTTCTATCCGGATCTGCCCAAAGCCTATCAGATCTCGCAGTATGATCTGCCCATCTGTGCCAACGGGTATCTGGACATATATGTGGACGGCCAAAGCAAGCGCATCGGTATTGTGCGCGCTCACCTGGAAGAGGATGCCGGCAAGCTGGTGCATCAGGGCAGCATAACCGAGACGGCTTTTTCCCTGGTTGATCTCAATCGCTCCGGTGTACCCCTGTTGGAGATAGTCTCTCAGCCTGATATGAGAAGCGCGGCCGAAGCCAGGCAGTATCTGGAGAAGCTGCGTTCCACCATGCTGTTTGCCGGGGTATCGGATTGCAAGATGCAGGAAGGGTCGCTGCGCTGTGATGCCAATGTTTCGGTGCGGCCTTGGGGTGAGAAAGAACTCGGGGTGCGCACCGAGATCAAGAACCTCAACTCCTTCCGTGCCCTGGAAAAGGCCATCGAATACGAAGCCCGGCGGCACATGGACCTGCTTGATGACGACGAGGTGATTGAGCGGGAAACCCGCACTTGGGATGAGGAGAAGCAGGTTACGAGATCAATGCGCAGCAAGGAAGAAGCCCATGATTACAGGTATTTCCCGGAACCGGACCTGCCTCCGCTGGTCATCGACCCGGAATGGGTAAAAAGCATTGCCCAAAGCATGCCGGAACTGCCCGATCAGGCCCAGCGGAGATTGATGGATGAATACGGGCTGCCGCCTTATGATGTGGCTATAATAACCTCTACCCCGCAATACCTGGCCTATTTCGACCAGTGTGTGGCTGAGTACCCGCAGCCCAAAACAGTAGCCAACTGGATGATGGGTGAGCTAAACAAATACCTCAATCAGGGGAATATGGATATAGCCGAGTGCCTGATTAAGCCCGGGCAGCTGGCAGGCCTGTTGCAAATGGTGGATGATGGTTCTATCAGCGGCAAAATGGCCAAGGATATCTTTGCGGAGATGTTTGCCAGTGGCAAAGATGCTCCAACCATTGTCAAGGAAAAAGGCCTGGCGCAGATATCAGACCAGGATACCTTGATGCGTATAATAGAAGAGGTGTTACAATCCAATCCCAAAGTGGTTGCGGACTACCGGGGCGGAAAACAGAAAGCGGCCGGGTTTTTAGTGGGCCAGGTGATGAAGGCCACCAAAGGCCAGGCTAACCCGGCCCTGGTGAATCAGCTGATTGACAAATGCTTATCCGCAGAATAGTCTGCCTGTACATTTAATGCTGTGATGGGGATAGAAAATAAATGAGCAAGAGAGGAGTGAATTGATGGATAACAGTCTAGGCCGGGAGTGGTTTAAGCAAGAAGGCGCCAAAATCAACATAGTTGATACCACCTTGCGTGATGGGGAACAGACGGCCGGAGTGGTTTTCGCCAATGCCGAAAAAATAAGAATAGCCAGATTCCTGGATAGTATAGGGGTTGACCAGATTGAGGCCGGCATCCCGGTTATGGGTGGTTTCGAAAAAGAGTGCATCAAAAAGATTGTTGACCTGGGCTTGAAGGCCAGTATCATGGCCTGGAACCGGGCGGTGATTTCTGATATAAAAGAGTCTCTGTGCTGCGGAGTGGATGCTGTGGCTATATCCATTTCCACATCTGACATTCACATTGAACACAAACTGCGCACCACCCGCCAGGACGTGTTGAACCGCATGCGGCAGGCCTGCGAATTCGCCAAGGATAACGGCCTGTATGTTTCCGTAAATGCTGAGGATGCCTCACGGTCTGACCCCGAGTTTTTGACTGAATTTGCCCTGGTGGCCAAGCATGCCGGGGCGGATCGCTTGAGATTCTGTGATACAGTGGGCATTTTAACCCCCAACACCACCTACCGTTATATAAAAACCCTCATTGATGCCGTAGGTATAAATATAGAAATGCATACCCACAATGATTTCGGCATGGCCACCGCCAATGCCCTGGCCGGCATTTATGCCGGTGCCAATTACGTGGGGGTGACCATAAACGGTTTGGGAGAAAGGGCCGGCAATGCCTGCCTGCAGGAGATGATAATGGTCCTAAAATATCTGCTGAAGATGAATGTGCCGTATAATACCACCATTTTCAGGGAAGTGGCGGAATATGTAGCCCGGGCTTCCGGACGTATTCTGCCGGTTAACAAGCCTATAGTGGGGAGAAATATATTTTTCCATGAATCGGGCATTCACGGCGATGGGGTTTTGAAAAATCCCCTCACCTATGAGGTGTTTGCCCCGGAAGAGGTTGGCCTGGAGCGGCAGATAGTGATCGGCAAGCATTCCGGTTCGGCTGCGGTGGCTTCAAAATTCAAGCATGAGTATGGCATACAGTTGACCAAAGAAGAGGCTGAAGAGCTCCTGGCAAGGGCCCGCCAGCTGGCCATCGACCTGAAAAGATCGCTTTTTGACAAGGAATTGATGTACATTTATGAAGATTATATCAGAGGAAGAGGGGAGCAATGTGGGCAAAACAATAGCTGAAAAAATCCTGTCCATAAAAAGCGGGCAGGATGCAAAAGCCAATGATATTGTGGTGGCCGATCTTGACTTCATCATGGGACAGGATGGCACTTCACCTCTGGCCATTCAGGCCTTTCGGGAGATGCAGGCCAAACAGGTCTTTAATCCCAGCAAGATCGCCATGGTCATTGACCACAGTGCCCCCAGCCCTCTGCAAGGGGTATCGGAACTGCACCAGCAGATGCGGCAGTTCGCTGCCGAGCAGGGCATTATACTCTATGACATCGGGGATGGGGTATGTCACCAGTTGGTACCGGAACAAGGCCATGTGGTCCCAGGCGACCTGGTAATCGGGGCTGATTCTCATACTTGTACCTATGGGGCCATAAACGCTTTTTCCACCGGGGTGGGCTCAACCGATCTGGCGGCCGGTCTGATTTCCGGGAAGTTGTGGTTTAAAGTCCCGGAGACCTTTAAATTTGTGATTAACGGCACTTTGCCCCCGGGGGTTTATTCCAAGGATTTGATTCTCTATTTGATCGGGGATGTTACTGCAGATGGTGCAACCTATATGGCTGCCGAATATGTCGGGCCTGCCATCGATGCCCTATCGGTTGAAGCCCGCTTTACCATAAGCAATATGGCGATTGAAATGGGCGCCAAGGTTGGCCTGATGGAAGCTGACGACAAAACCCGGGCCTGGGTTGAACAGCACAGCCAGCGGCCTTTTGCCCCGGTTAAAGCAGATCCCGATGCCGTTTATGCAAGGGTTAAAGAATACGATGTCTCCAAGCTCGAACCGCAGGTTGCCAAACCGCATACCGTGGACAATGTGTCTCCGGTCAGCGAGGTAGCCGGAACCCCTATTCAGCAAGGAGTGATAGGGACCTGCACCAACGGGCGCATTGAGGATTTGCGCATTGCGGCCGCTATTCTCAAAGGAAGGCGGATTCGCCCTGGGGTTCGCCTCATAGTGGCTCCTGCTTCGCGGCAGGTTATGTTACAGGCGATTCGTGAAGGGCTGCTGGAGATTTTCGTAGAAGCCGGTGCAGCCGTGGTGACTCCGGGCTGCGGTCCCTGTGTGGGCACACACAACGGCGTGCCCTCTGACGGCGAAAACGTGATCTCAACTGCCAACCGCAACTTCAAAGGGCGCATGGGCAACAATAAAGCCTTTATTTACCTGGCATCCCCGGCCACAGTAGCAGCATCAGTTTTGACCGGGGCTATTACTGACCCCCGGGATTATATCAATTGAGTTGAGGAGGGCCAAGCAGTTGAGTTTACGCGGTATTTGCCACAAGTTTGGGGATGATGTTAACACCGATTACATCATTTCAGGAAGGTATAAGTTTAAAACCCTTGATATGAAGGAATTGGCCAGGCATGTGATGGAAGACCTGGACCCTGATTTTTACAGCAAGGTGAGCAAAGGCGACTTTATAGTTGCGGGGCGAAACTTCGGCTGTGGATCATCGCGGGAACAGGCCCCTTTGGCCATCATCAATGCTGATATAAGCGCAGTATTAGCCAAGTCATTTGCGCGCATATTCTACCGCAATTGTATCAATACCGGTCTGCCGTTGGTGGAATGCAACACTGACCTGATCGATGCAGGGGACAAAATAGAAGTCGATTTAGAAAACGGCGTAGTCCACAATCTCACCAAAAATATCGATATACCCACGACTCCTCTGCCCAAGGTTATGCTTAAAATCCTCTCCGATGGCGGTTTGGTGGAGCATTTCAAGAAATACGGCACTTTCAATTTCGATTAGCAGACCTCCCCAGGTACTGGTCAAACCCTTATTAAAAAACAAGCTATTTCAGGAGGGCGTTTATTTATGAATCTACCCCGGGGTGAAAAGATCACGGTAAAAAACGGTGTTTTAAATGTGCCTGACCACCCGGTTATTCCTTTTATCATTGGGGACGGAACCGGTCCGGATATATGGGCCGCAGCTTCCCGGGTTTTGGATGCGGCCGTGGAAAAGGCCTATCAGGGCAGGCGCAAAATCATGTGGCACGAGGTGCTGGCCGGTGAAAAAGCTTTTAATCTTACCGGTGAATGGCTGCCGCAGCAGACCCTGGACGTTATCCGCGATTGTATAATTGCCATCAAGGGACCGCTCACTACCCCGGTGGGCGGAGGCATACGCTCCCTTAACGTGGCCCTGCGCCAGGAGCTGGATCTTTATGTTTGCCTGCGCCCGGTGCGCTATTTCCCGGGGGTGCCGTCGCCGCTGAAAAGGCCGGAGGACACCGATATGGTAATCTTCCGGGAGAACACCGAGGATATTTATGCTGGAATCGAGTATCCTCAGGGATCACCCGAGGTTAAAAAGCTGATAGAGTTCCTGCAAAAGGAATTGGGGGTAAACAAGATACGCTTCCCCGAAAGCTCGGGTATAGGGATCAAACCGGTGTCGGAAACAGGCAGCAAACGCCTGATCAGGGCGGCTATAAAATATGCCCTGGAAAACAAAAGAAGCAGTGTTACCCTGGTGCATAAGGGGAATATAATGAAGTATACCGAAGGGGCATTTAAGAACTGGGGTTATGAGCTGGCCGAAAGCGAGTTCGGCTCGCAGGTGTTTACCTGGGCAGAGTACGATCGCATCAAGGATGAGCAGGACGAGGCGGCAGCCGAGCAGGCCCAGGCTGAGGCCGTAAAGGCCGGCAAAATCATAATCAAGGATGCTATTGCCGATATCTTCCTGCAGCAGATCCTCACCCGGCCGCGCGAATTTGATGTGGTAGCCACCTTAAACCTCAACGGGGATTACATTTCCGATGCCCTGGCAGCTCAGGTGGGAGGCATCGGCATTGCTCCGGGGGCAAACATCAATTATGTGACCGGGCACGCGGTTTTCGAAGCTACGCACGGCACCGCGCCCAAATATGCAGGCCTGGACAAAGTCAACCCCTCATCGGTAATCCTCTCCGGGGAACTGATGCTGCGGCACCTGCAATGGCATGAAGCCGCTGATTTGATTATCGCGGCCATCGAAAAGACCATCGCCGACAAAGTGGTGACCTATGATTTTGCCCGTTTAATGGAGGGCGCTACCGAGGTCAAGTGCTCTCAGTTTGCAGACGCACTGATAGCCAACATGCCTTAATGACAACTGGCTGACTGCTGACAGCCTGATTATCATACCATGTGAGGATATGCCATGAAAGTCCTGGAACTTTATAAACCCGGGTCCTCAGTGCTTTCGCTGGAGGTGTTCCCTCCGCGCAGAGACTACCCGCTGGAAACCATATATCAAACCGTTGAAGAGCTGCAAAAGCTCAACCCCGGTTTTATAAGCGTCACTTATGGAGCCGGGGGCAGCACACGGGACAGAACGGTAGAGATTGCTGCACATATAAAAAAGCACTACAGCATGGAGGTAGTGGCCCACCTGACCTGTGTGGCTCACTGCCGCAGCGAAGTGGATGCCATTTTGGAGAGCCTGTGGCAGGAAAACATCCGCAACATAATGGCTTTAAGAGGGGATTTGCCTGAGGACGATCCCACCTTCGACATAAACGCCTGTGAATATCGCTATGCCAGTGAATTGATCAGAGATGCCAGGAAAAAGGCTGATTTCGGCATACTGGCAGCAGCTTACCCGGAAGGCCACCCCGAATGCGAGCGGCTTGATCAGGACCTAGGCCATCTGAAGGAAAAGGTGGACAGCGGAGTGGATGTTTTGATAACCCAGTTTTTCTTTGACAATCGCAAATATTACGATTTCATTGACAAAGCGGAACGGATTGGCATTACCTGCCCTATTGTGCCGGGCATTATGCCGGTACTAAACGCCAATCAGATCAAACGCATGCTGTATCTCTCCGGGGCTTCACTGCCCGGGACTTTGGTGAAGCTGTTGGATCTTTACGGCGAGGTTCCGGCCGATATGGAAAAAGCCGGCATAGATTTCGCCAGCCGGCAGATAGAAAACCTGTTGAGCAATGATGTGCCCGGGATTCATCTTTATACTATGAACAAACCCCGGCAGATCACCCAAATTGTAAAAAACGTGGGAATGGCGTAATAAGGGGAAAAAGCGTCATGATGAAGGTAAAACCGTTCCTGTCAGCACTTTTTCCCCATGTAGATGACAAAAGAGTGCTTATCCCCAGCTAGAGGTAAGCCAGGCCCACGGCGCCGGGGCCAACATGAGCACCTATGACCGGACCGGTTTCTCTCAAATAAATGGAACCGCTGTAGATTTCGGCTAAGCGCTGTCTCAGTTCTTCTGCTTCTTCCGGGGCGTCAACATGAGTGACGGCCAGTTTTTCTACCTGTGGAGACAGGTCGGAAAAAGCTTCGACAATCCGTGATACTGCTTTGTGTTTGGTGCGAATCTTGTCAAACACATCTATCTTTCCATGATGAATATACAAAACAGGTTTAATTTGCAGCATGTTGCCGAAATACTTGGCTGCAGGGCCGATGCGCCCACCCCTGTAGAGGTACTCCAAATTATCTACTACAAAAAATATTCTGGTTTTGGGAATGATCCGTTTCAATTCTTCTAGAATAGCATCAATGCCCTGGCCCTGGCGGCGCAGCTCACACACCCGCATAATCTGCAGAGCCAGGCCTATAGTAGTGCTCCACGAATCTATCACATGGATTTTTACATCATCGCGGTTCAACATTGCTTGAGCCATTTCTGCAGCATGCCAGGTTCCTGAAAGCCCAGAGGATATCAGTATCACCAGGGCTTCGGCTCCAGGGGGCAAGGAGCGATATGCCTGCAGGAAATCGCCCACGGAAGGCTGAGAGGTGGTGGGGAAAACCGATTGACTGCGCATAATCCGGTAGCATTCGCGATTGTTCAGGTCAATGCCTTCGCGGTATTGCCTGCCCTGCAGCATAACATTGAGAGGCACTATCCGGATGTCTTCGTCTTGCAGCATTTTTTCGGTCAGATATGCGGTGCTGTCAGTTATGATGTGTATAGCCATAGCAATTATTCCCTTCAAGCCCCATATGATGGTAAATATAATTGAACAACCGCAAACTGTCAATATTTGTGCTCGATTATTTCACACCGTCAGGTTGTTTGCAGCTTGCCCCAGGAACTGATCCTTTATCTGCTCACATTTTTCCTCCAGCTGGAAAATAATGTCAGACAGGCTGTCATATTCGTGTTCCCGTGCAGCTCTTTCCAACCTGGCGGCCAGTTGAGAAATGGCCAAAAGGCCGTACATGCCGGCAGTGCCCTTAATGTCATGGGCCAGGCTCTGTAATCCCGCAAGGTCCTTCTTTTGCCAGCAGATGTACGATGAGTCCAGCATTTCCTCAAGCATCTCCAGCAGTTCAGGCATCAACTCATTTATGAGCAGGCTATCTTTATCGGCTTTTGCATCCCGGCCCGGTTGAGGCAGATGCCGGGTGATTATTTGCGCCAGTTCACTGGCTTTAAAGGGCTTGGCGATATAATCGCAGCAACCGCTGGCCAGGCATTTTTCCCGGTCGCCTACCATGGAGTGGGCTGTCATGGCTATAACCGCTATATGGTTGAGGCTGGGATCCTGGCTGATTAAGGCCGCGGTTTCATAACCATCCATAACCGGCATCTGCATATCCAGCAAGACCACATCGAACGGCTCCCGATGAAGGGCCTCCAGGCATTCCAGGCCGTTGTTGACCACATGGCAGTAGAACCCATAATTATGCAGCATTTGGGCGACGATTTTCTGATTCAACGGATTGTCTTCAGCCAGCAGGATACGGGCCGGCGCAAAATCAAGTACAGCATTATCAAACCCCGGGGGAGATATGGAAATGTCGCCATGGTCGGTTTCAACAGTATGCAAGGGCTCCAGCAACGGCACCTCGATGTAGATGGTAGTACCTGATCCGGGCTGGCTTTCGGCCCGAATGGAGCCCTGCATTAAATTGAGCAGTTTTTTGCTGATATACAGGCCCAGACCGGTTCCCTCGTATTGACGAGTAGTGGAACTGTCCCCCTGGGTAAAGGGGGCAAAAATCCGCGGCAGGTCTTCGGGGGTTATGCCGATACCGGTGTCTTTTACTGCCACCAGCAGACGGGGGTTATCAGGCAGGCCGCTTCTCGTGGCCTCGATAGTGATCGAGCCTTGATGGGTGAATTTTACGGCATTGCTCAGTACATTGGCGAGCACCTGCTGCATTTTGTGCTGATCCAAATAAACCGCATCGGGCAGTGCTTCGTCAACCAACAACTGCACCTTCAACCCTTTGGCCTTTAGCGACGGTTCCACAGCTTTTAAAGAGCTGCTGAGCAGGGGACGAATACGGCAGCAAGTGGGGTTTAAACCTACCAGGCCAACCTCGATCTTGGATACGTCCAGGATTTCGTTGATGATAGTCAGCAGCTGTTCGCTGCATTCCCGGATAATATTCAAATTCTCCTGCTGCGCTGCGTTTAACGGGCTCTGCTCCAACAGGTCTACCGAGCCCAAGACGCCTATCAGAGGGGTTCTGATCTCGTGGCCGATATTGGTCAGGAATTGGCTTTGGGCCTGATGGGCTGCTTCTGATTCATGCCGGGAAACAACGCTGCTGGTTATGTCGGTTGCGGTGATGACCCGGAAACTATACACATCTTCTATCAAGGTGATATGATACCTGAAGCAGCGTTCCTGATCATCGACCACACGCTCGCTTTCAAACTGAATGCCATCAGCAGGCCAGGCAGACTGCATTCCGGGAAGATAGGCTTTAGGAATGGATAAAGCCTCGGCCAGCCTGGCTTCATCCCATGCAGTGCCTTCGTCCAGGTTGAACAGCCGTCTGGCGGCTTCGTTTTGATAAAACAGCAGGCCATCGGGATTCAATACTATAATGCTGTCCGGCAGGCGGTTGAGTATCATGGCCTGACAGCAGGTCATATTCAGGTCATATCGGTGATCAGGTCCTAATGCAGAGCGAAGCGGCTCCTGCTTGGGCTTTTGCCCAACAGCGTTTACGGCCAAGGCAGCCGCTGCGGCCATTAAGGCCAGCGGCAGGCCGATCTGATACAGCACCGGCAGCGCGGCTGGGAAAGCCGCGTATGCGGTCAGGCCGGATATTAAAATTATCAGCGAGGCAGCCAGGGCGGCTCCCCATTGTTTTGGCAAATATGACATCCTTGCCAATCCTCCGCCATCATGATTGAAAATCTCCAAATAGAGAGGGTAACTATAAGATACAGCATCAGGGCTGAAAAAAATGTCTGCTTATGGCCAGAAAAGCCCGTTTTTTTTAAAACATGTTGCCGAAGCTTGTATAAATAGGTCATTTCTTAGATTTTTGCCAGTGACAGGCTTGGGCCCCGGCCGGGCGGGCAGTGCACTCAAGGCGAAATAAGTCCGGTTTTGGCAGGAATTTCAGGTAAGCCAGTGAAATATTAGTATTAGTGATGCGTATTTAAAATATGAATACAAGCAATGGGGAGGGCTTAATTGTGCAGATCAACAAAATTGCTGCCAGTATCGCTGTTCTGGTCCTGTTTACAGGGTTGCTGTTAACCCAGCCTCTGGCACTGGCCCAGCGAGCTGTTACCATATTTTTGGATGGCCGGGAGATTACATCCGATGTGCCTCCGGTAATAATCAATGGACGCACCATGGTGCCTCTTCGGGCTATCAGCGAGGGCATGGGTATGGATGTGCAATGGGATGCCGACAACTACCGGGTATTTATATCCAGCCCAACTGTGCCGGTAAGCGGGACAACCCCCCTTCACGATGAAAACATCCTGATACGCGGGAATGCTGTTCTCACTGCTGATCAGCTCAGGGCTTTGATGATAAAGAACAACCCTGCGGCTCCGCGCGAGTTGCCGGAATTATACCTGAGAATTGGCGCTGAGTACGGGATCAGGGGAGACATAGCTTTTTGCCAGGCTGCCAAAGAGACCGGGTGGTGGAGGTTTGGCGGTCTGGTACAGCCCTGGCAGAACAATTACTGCGGTCTGGCCGCCACCGGCCAGCCGGCTACCGGTATGGAGGATTTGCGCGGGGCGGATCCTGACCTGGTGAGGTTTGAAAACGGGGTGCATGGGGCTATTTTCGCCACCCCGGCGGCTGGAGTGGAGGCACATATACAGCATCTGTATGCTTACGCATGCAAAGATCCTCTTCCTGCCGGAAAAACCCTGGTGGATCCGCGCTTTGTACTGGTCACCCGCGGTATCGCCCCGCAATGGACCGATCTGAATGGGCGCTGGGCGGTGCCCGGGGCAGGGTACGGAGAAAGCATTTTGCTGGATTATTACTATAAAGCCTTCGACAGCAAAGCGAGCAGCGGGCTCAGCCAACAGGAACAACTGCAGCGGCTGCAGATGGAAAATCAGCTGTTGAAAGAGGAGATCAAACGCTTGAAAGCTATGTAGAACAGGCTGCATCTAAAAAGCACTGCCATAGGCTTATTACATACCAGTAAGGCTGGTGCATGTGGACTGAATTGCAAAAATCAGCGAGTCTGCTATAGGCACACCATGCGAGTGAGGCGGCATAATATTAAAAGACCGTTTTCAGCTCTGAACTGAAAACGGTCTTTGCTTTAAGTCCTGGGCAGACATGCCCTATTACTTCTTGGCGGCCAGTGATTTTTGGTAAAAAGAACCGAAGGGAGCCCCGACCGGCAGCACGGTGTAGCCGTAATGAACGTTTAATACCGTCGCTCCGGATAGATAGAATGAGCATATTGAAATAAACAGCTCGGAATAAGCCGCAACTTCATGCCACAGATGCACATTGCCGATCTGCAGAGTGCTCAACGCTAGCCCCAAGAAGAGGCAATCGATCAAGAAGAATATCGTAAAGAGCACTTTATTGGTTCCCATAGCTCCTATGGTCATAAAGATGGTGAAGAACAGATAACCCAGGAAAGCGAAGCCCAGTTGTTTGCCATCTATAACCGCAGCTTCGTTTAAACCAATAGTGCCGTTACCGATCATCCAGGTCATAGCCACGCCGAACCAGAAAAAGCCGTAAGCGCAGAAGGCTGTTCCCCCGAAGGTGTTGTTGTGTTTAAAGTCCAGTAATCCTGCTACAAATTGCGCGCTTGCACCCAGAAAAATGGCCCAGGGAACAATGTAAGCGGTTCCCTCGGTTATCCCCAGCTTCTGTGAAGAAGCCACCAGGGTGACCAAAGCCAACCCCAGTAATCCCAGCGGGGTTGGATTGCCTACCACTTCTTGAATATGACCGGTAACCTTCATTTCGTTTGCCATCTTTTTCTATTACCCCCTGTACCTTGTAAATTACTGCAATACAAATCTGCTTTTTGAATAGTCTTCAGCTGCCCCCCCCTTCGCTTTTGTGAAAGAATTATCTTACACTAATGCAGTTCAACATTTTCAAGCAAAAATCCTGCTAAACAGCGTGCTTCTGACACGGTAAGGCTTCTGTTAATAATCAGGCTCAAGCCGTGGGCGATCTGCATTGCCGGTAACGGGCAGCGGGTAAGGGAGAATTTTCAAGAACGGATAATTTGTTTCAACCAACAAAAAAAACCGTCCTATTGTGGACGGCTGCTCATATACATTTATCAAGCTGTATATGAGCTGAAAAAAGAAGGGGCAGGGAAAGTAACGGCTTCACAATATGGGCTGGATTAGGTTGATAATCAGGTTCACAATACGAGCTTCATGAGGTATCGCTTAACAAATTTTTTTGAGCTTCCTGAAGCCTGATTGTCGGGATTGGGCCTTGATTGCTTCACCTGCTAACAATTTATGAAGTGAGCTTAAGAAAGGTGACAGTGATATGGAGAGATTTTATAAAATAGGCGAGGTAGCTGAGATGCTGGGCATCGAGCAGCATACCCTGCGCTACCTGGAAAACAGCCTCAAAATAAAAATCAAGCGCGATGAACGCGGCGATCGCATGTACAGCGAGGCTGACCTGGATACCTTAAGGCTGGTGTTGAAGCTTAAGGAGAAAGGGCTGAATACCACCGCTATCAAACTGGCCCTGGAAACCGCGCAGGACAGTGAAAACAGCCAGGAGCTCGCTTTGGTGAGCGTTCAAGCCGAGAATCAGCTGAAAGAGATGGTCAGCATTGCCCGCCGCATTATTGAGCAAAACGATGAACTGATGCGGCAAAACCGCCGGCTGGAAGAAAGGATGGCCAGCCTGGAGAAGAAGATTCAGGAGCGCAATCTGGAAAGGGAGAAGAAGATCGACGAATTCCTGAATCTGTGGAAAGCAGAACAGGAGAGCAAAAGCCGCTCCTGGCTGTCCTGGCTGCGCGGCAAGTAATCATTTATTTAACGCCGGGTTTGCGCATAAAACAGGGGTTCTTGCAGCCGGCACAGCTCTGTCGTTTAACATTCAGAGGCCTGGTCTGATTGGCGGTTTTGACCAATTGCAATACCTCTCGGCAGTGGGCTTCATCCCGGCATTTGACGGCCAGAACACTGGCCCCTTCCATTCCCCCGACCCCTCCGGCAGCTATTTGTACCGCCTCGGCCCCGGTCAGTATTCTCAAAGCGTCTATTTCGGTGATAATTCTGGTATTGGAAACCGCTATATAGCCGCATTTGTGACCCAGACGCAGGCTGCTCTCAGGTATGGCTGACATCCATCGTTCGGCTTCTATACAGCTGGGAACGGCTTTTTCCAGCCCGACCGGGGCTATCCATTTAATCTTGCGGGCTTTGATGGTACCGATGGCTTTGCCCACCGTTCCGCCGGTGTCGTCCCCGAGCAGAACCCCGATACATCCCGTGCTGTCGAAAGCATTGGCTCCTTTGATAAATATATCCCCCGGGCGCATGCTGTTCAGGAAATCAAGCCAGTCGGTTGCCACCGGGGTGCCGCAATCCAGGCACAGCGGGCCGACCCTTTGCCCGGGTTCAGTAACGCAGGCGGCTCTCTGGGTAATAATGCCTGCTGCATAAGGCTCCAGGTTTTTTACTTCCGCATGTAACAGGGCCTTGGCCACCATAACATTGGTGGTACCGGCTGAGATTATGATTTTGCCCTGCTTAAAAGCCTGCTGCACCTCGGGGAGAGCCGCTACCGCCTGCCCGATGATCAGCTTTGCTGCTGCCGGATGCAATGCCAGGGTAGTAATCACGGTTAGTCATCCTTTCCTCTGATTGGTTAATATAACAGCGCACATCTCATTATATTCTTAAAGACTCCTGCAACCTATCTAACCCCAAACAACTCGGAATTGTGCTAATCCATAAAACACTCAGTAGATTTTCCATATCAGCAAAATTGATTCCTGCTGTCATTTTCCTGTTTTCATTAATTGACTTTGACGCAACGTAAAGGTGTATAGTTCTTATCAGGAGATGATGGACATGGAATATACGGTTCAGGAACTGGCCCGCATGGCCGGTGTCAGCCCCAGGACCTTGCGCTACTATGATCAGATTGGTCTGCTCAAACCGGCGCGAATCAATGCCGCTGGATATCGCATTTACGAGTCCGGCCAATTAGACCGCCTGCAGCACATATTGCTTTACCGGGAACTGGGGGTGGGGCTTAAACAGATCAAAGCCATTCTGGAGAATCCAGCTTTTGACGGCCTTTCGGCCTTGAAAAAGCACCACCGTGAACTGCTTCACAGGCGGGAGCAATTGAATCTGCTGATTGCCAATGTGGAAAAAACTATCGCCATGAAAGAAGGGAGAATTGCTATGGCTGATGCGGAAAGGTTTGAAGGCTTTAAACGCAAATTGGTAGCGGAAAATGAACAGCAGTATGGGGCTGAGGCCCGAGAAAAATACGGTCATGATGCGGTCGATGCGGCCAATCGAAAAGTATTGAACATGACCCCGGAGCAATGGGCTGAAGTCGAGCAACTGAGCCATGCTTTCAACCAAACCCTCAAGGCGGCTATGGCAGCAGGCGACCCGGGAGGCGAATTGGCTCAGAAGGCCGCTGACCTGCACCGTCAATGGCTGTGTTATTTTTGGAGCCAATACAGCAAGGAAGCCCATGCCGGAGTAACCCAGCTATATGTCGATGATGAGCGCTTTACCGCTTACTATGACAGAATACAGCCCGGGGCTGCGCTTTTCCTGCGCGATGCGGTGCGGATCTATACCGGTGCAGATGCCGGCGGTGATGATAGAAAAGCCCATGAGTAATTGAGCATCAAAGTAGTTCCGAGGTTCTTAGCCGGTATCAGTGGAGGTATTGAAAAGCACAGGGTTAAATGCAAAGTGAAAGCCTGCGAATCAGGGGCTAAAAGGTATCACCTGATATTTCCTTTTAGCAAATGAATTTTCGCAGTGATAGCCGATACCTTTTAGGGGTTTAATATCTGCAGCACGCAGAGCAGTTTGTAGTAAGTAGTCATAAGCTGATTGTTATAAGCACTTTCGCCTGGATTGCTTTGCAGCTGCTTCTGCAGGGCTTTTAGCAGGTCTTTGTCAACATGTTTATAATCTGACAGCCACAGTGACTGAGCGAGTTGCCTGGCCTTCCAGCCGTGGAAGAGCTCTACCTCCGGAGAAGCGAGGAGGTTATCAGAGAAATTCACAAAGAGTTGTGAACTGGCCAAATCATAATGAATATGCACAACTTCAGCACCGTTGTAATCGGCTTGCTCCCAGTGCAGGACCAGTTCCCGGGGAGGCAGTGTCTCCGGCGATCTTCCCGGGGCTTCATCAGCAGCATATATCTTTATCTCAACATCGCCGGGATTTTTGGCCAGGTTATAGGGCGAAGTTACCGGCAGGGAGAAAATGCGGTAAGTCCTGGTAATATCCAATTCCAGGTTGATGGTGTCAAAAGGTATGGGCTCTAACTCATAACCCTCCTCTGCCTGGGGGTTTTTCCTGGCAATATAAAACTGGAACGGGCAGATGGTGAACAATTGCAGTCCACTGGTCGCCCACAGGCAATTGCCGACAGCTGTATAAGGCTGATCGGGCTGACCCTGAAAAAGCGGCACATCAGGAAACAGGGCCTTTATCTGCGGCAAGACTTCCGGGGTATGGGAAGCTCCTCCCGCTAAAATAATACAATTGAATCTCCAGCCCTTTTTACCACTTAAGCCCAGGGCTTGAGCATGGGGACCTAAAACAGCATGCACAAAGCTGTCCAGCTCAATGCCCTGGTCCATCTCCAACTGTGTTTCCAAAATCAGCTCTCTCCTGTTTGAGACTAAACTCATAATGCTGAAACTAACCCGGCCATCCCCAAAGTCTATGAGCAGAATATCACCTGCCAATTCCTGTTGAGGATGCAGGGCCTGATACCCTAATAAGATGGAAAGCGGTTCGGGAAGCAAACTGATGGCTGCATCGGCAAATACCTGATGCAAAGCGTTATACAGCCGGTTCCGGGTATTTATGCTGCAATAAGCGGGCATGGACAGGGTTACGGCTTCAATGGCTTGGCCTGAACCCAGCGGTATTTGCTGTTTTAAAAAAGCCAAATAAGCCGCCATGATTTTTTCGAAATCCAGATTTCCTATGACTGTTTCAGGGTTTTGCCACAGGTCCAATATAAAATTAGGCCAGACCAGAACCTCATTCCGGTCAACCTCATTAGCCTCCGTACCGAAGTATATTTGGCCCGTAGCAGGACAGCAGGCCAGGATGCCGGGGATGGGTCCCGGCCAAGCGGAGCCGGAATAAACCAATCCGTCTGCTGTCAGTGCTGCCATCCTGGTATATGCTGTGCCAAAATCAATGCCGAGCCGCATTCGCCAAACCCCCTGATGTTTAGGCTCTCCGGGTCAATACCATATAAGGTATTTCCACCTGTTCTTCGTTCAAAACCTGAATTATGAACAAGTCGCCTTCTTCATGAACGATGGTATAGTCAGCTTGCTCCGGGTCCAGGCGGGCATCCCAGTGTGCCTGAGTGAGAAGCCTGATATGCTCCTCAGGGAATACCTCGCCTTTTTGCAGGGGTATTTTGGTAAGGCGCACCCCCATATCCTTCCAGGTGCGCGACACGTTGCGCGGGGCCAGCAGGCGGTCAAGGTCGGCTTTCAACTGCATCAGCACTCCCAGCTGAGTCGCTGCCAGATCCCGCATGCGCCCTACGTAATCCTGATTGTAAGCCGAACGGCGGCGTGAGGTTTCAATCATGCTGAGCTGATTGGACAAAAAAGAAATTCCCACTTTGACCTGATGGAGCAGGCTGTTTAACCGGGGCACCCGGCGCATTTCCTCTTCCCCGCTCATACTGCGCAAAAAAGGCCCCCAAAAAGCCAGCCATTCCCTGACCTGCACCAAGGTCTTGTAACTGGGTTCCGGGTTTGCTTCGAGGCCGGCGATGATCTTATGCAACTGCTCTATGGAAAACTCTATATCCCGCAGGGCTTCCTGTGCATTCTCTGCGGACAGGCAGATCAGGCCGTAAAGCGCATCAGGTTGTAACAGCTTCGAGCCGCAGCTATTTATTACCTGCAGGGTTTTGCGCCATCCCTGTAAGCGCTTGAGTATCAAAGCCTGCAGGTCTGGTGAAGCCATAGAGTCTGACAAAGCCGCAGCATAAAGGCTCAATTCGGATGCCAGGTGCCGGCTTATCCATGAGTTGAAGGGATCATCACTATCGACCTCATCCTTGAGCAGGTCAATACGGCGCTGCATTTCCTCTGTTGCTTTCAAGCGCTGCTTTTGGTCAGCCATGGCTGTATTACCGGCCAAATTGATCAGGTAGCTTAATTCGCTGATAGCCAAAGCCAATTTGTGAGAACCGATGGCAGACTCTGCAGCACTTGAGCCAAAAAGCTGGAAAACTTCGATGTATGCGGGATAATCGCCAATATATTGCGTCAACTCATCATCTTTGAGGTAAGGCAGCAGCGATGTTAAGAAGTCCTTTAACGAGTTCAATTGATGGTGCAAGTCACTTAAAGCGGAGAGCAGTTCGCTGCCCTGACGGGTAATTTCTTCCTGTATAAGGTGCATTTCATAATCAGTGTCCTGGCAAAAGGCAGTCAGACCTGTCAGGAGGGTCTTTAAGAGATTATGTAAACGAGTATAGCGTTTGAGTGTGGACATGATGTTGGTTTCCAGTACTTGCTGCTGCTGGGCGAGCATCAGCAGTTCCCTGGCTTCAGCATGCCAGCGCTGTTCAAATTGGGGCAGGTAGTACTTGAGAAAACCCTCATAATAGAAGCTGTTGATTTTCAGTATATACTGGTCCAATTCGGAATCGGTTGGGGCCGTATTTATATCGAAGTGAGAATCGATCTCCTGCTTAAGCCGCTGCAACAGCTCTTCCAGCATCAAGCCATAGGCGTTGGTATCCAGTTTATCAGCATTCATTGCCAAACACCCCCAAAAAAGCCCCTGCCAGGATGTGGCGCTCAATTATCCTCTGGGGCTGTTTAAACAGATCGGGCCGCTGTTTTAGATCAGACTGCAAAACATCGTCCTGCATCTCTTGTATACGGGTTAATAACCTATCCCCCTCCTGCCTGCTCTCCTCCGGCAGCATTGTGCGCAATTGGGACCAGATTTGGGCATTGAAAAACACCTGACTGGGAACCCAGCACCAGAAATCCCGGCATTGAGTAAAAATCCACAGGGCATTTGCGGAATCCAGGCCTAAAGCATGGTGCTGATCGAGCCAGAGAGCCGCCAGGATCAAGGTGAAAGCCTCTTGCGGCTGGGATAGCCTTAAGTCGTTGACCAGGGTTTTCAGCGCCAGCATATCTAAATGGTCACTATGGTTAAACAAAGGCTCATGTTCACCGTAGCCTTCAAGCAGGATTTGCCGGTGCCACAGCTTCACAGCCGCTTTAACCGCGGCAACAGACTGGTTGGTGGATAAAAGCTGATCCATCAATTCAAGGCTGGCATATGCAGAAGCGCTTGGGGGGATACCGGGAAAATAACGCTCATGCAGGGCTCTATAAGCCGCCGCAGCCGCCGGGGCATGTTCCAGCATGGCATAAACAGGAGCGACTTTGCGCAAAACCCGGGCAAAACGCCTGGCTGCTTGTTCATCCTCGAGTACTCCGGCCAGATTTGGTTTTTCCGCATAGTCTTCATAGAGATCCAATAGAATAGCCAGGCTGTCAATTACCAAACCGCTTGCAAAAACAGCTTCAACGGCTGCCAGGTTATTCATAAAAGGACCGATGCCGTAAACATGCTTCAAGCGGTAGCGGACACAGTCGGCCACTGAGTCCAGGGCTTTAAGCAGGTTTTGGTTTTTTTTGCCGTATAAGCCTGCAAAATCCTGCGCAGACAGGCGCTTGGGGTCCAGTCCGAAGCAGGCCAGACCATGTTCCGGGCCTGCGGTCTGAAGAGCGGTCTTTAACAGCCGGCGCAGGCTGGCATTGGCAGAACGGGACAGCAGGTATTTACAGGACTCTTTATCCAGGCTTTTGGCTATAGCCGGGTAATAAGCAGCCAGATCATCGCTGTACAGATGGATTAAAAACTGCAGCTGAACCGGGCGGGGGCGATAGATCAGAATATACCCGGGCAGGAATTGGAGAAAGCCCTGGATCATCGCCGCTGGCGACTGAACCAGCCATTTAATAATCGCCATCTTGTGCAGGTTGTGGAATAAGGCTATGTATAAATCCCGGCTCCTGCCGTTATAAAACCAGGCCCTTACCAGCAGTTCCGCCTCTTCCGGCTGGTTTATGACCATGTCAGCCGGATTTAGCTCGGAATACCGGATTTGGTGGCGTTCTGCCAGTTCTTGCTGCCATATGTCGAATAGACCGGCGTCAACCGCAAGCCCGCTGTTAAATATCATGACCATCTCCCATTACCTGCCCATAAAGAGCCAGATTTAGCAGGGCACAGGCTTTCCGGGCCCTGGCCTCTACGGACTCGGTCAGGTAAATATAGTAATATATCGATTTTTCCTTATTGGTAAATATGCCCCCCAAACGGTCCGGGGCCAGAACCTCCACGCGGTCCTGCTTGGCCTTATGCCGGGTCAGATAGCGCACACTCTGCAGCCGGGTAATAAAGGTAAAACGGCTCAAACGATCAAAATGGGCTTTTAATCCCCGTTCCTTGAAAGGGTTTTGATCCTCAAACAGCATAACCACCTCAGCCTCCCGGGGGCGGGGCAGGCTGACCGGGCTTTCCGGTTTGTCAGCCATCTGCCTGACAACCTCATAAAACAGCTGCCCTTTGAGCCGGTTTTGCGCACAGGCCTGTAAATAGGGGCGATAAGGGGGCGGAAAATGCTGCCACTGTACCGGGCGCTGCAGGGCTAAAGGCAGCAGCTCCGGCTGCTCTGCCAGCAAAGCCACTGCATCCCCCAGTGTATATTCAAATTCCGGCAGATAGGTGGAATACTGCTTATAGAGCACACCGGCGTAGCGCTGATAGAAAACCTGATAAGACGGCAATGATTGCATGCGCAGCTGCTGTATATAGCCCATCAGACTTTGATATTCTTCGGTGTTCAACTCCTGCTGCTTATCCAGCTTTCTTATAATCGCCCGCATGACAACCCTCGACTATATTTTTTACTATTGTACCGCAAACCCGCACTAAAATCCGTTCTTTAATCGGTGACTAAAAAGGAGGAGGTTTTTGTTAAGCCAGTAGGGTAAGCGGGTGATTGCCGGTGTACTGATTAGCCCCTTTAAAGGGTGGCATTTGCGGCCATAGGTGAAATATGTTAATCATACCAGATAGCGTTTTATAGGTGATACCCTGTGATAGAATAAAAACAAGAGGTGATTGATGGTGAAGGTTAAAGACATCATGACCAGCCGGGTTATAAGCATTGAAAGCCGCAAAACCATTGGTGACGCCCTGGAACTGATGGTGGAAAACGGCATTCGCCGGCTTCCGGTACTGGCTCAAGGTACCCTGGTCGGCATGATCGTACAGCATGATATAGAAAAGGCTTTGCGTTCACCAGGATTTGTGTTGGAAACCCCGGTAGACTGGGTAATGAATAAAGATGTAGTAACAGTAGCGGCTGAAGCCGATTTAAGGGAAGCGATCAAGCTTTTGCTGAAGCACAAAATCAGCGGCCTGCCGGTCATGGAAAATGGCCAAATGGCCGGCATTATCAGCGAAACCGATATTTTAAGATTATGCTGTACATTGCTGGATGAACAGCTGGCCTAAAAACAAAACCACAATTAATGATATCAAGGGGTAATCCTTATCTGTAGATTGGAGCCAGATGCATGAAGCAGCCGTTTAACCTGTTGATTTTCCCGCTGCTGACATTGATAGCAGCAATAGTTATTATAGCCAATAATCACAGCATTATTTTTCATCCTGAAGGGGTTACCCATGCTTATATCAAAAGCGCATTGTCAGGCAATATCGGATATGGAAACCCTGTGCCCTGTAATAACGACATTTCCTTTGAAGGCCTGGAACCGGGGGATATTGTCCTGGGAGCATATCCTCACTGTGCCTACGGGCGCTATTCCCATGCCGCCTTATATGTAGGCTCGGGTCAGATCATTGAAGGCTATGCTGACCTGGGCATAACCCTGCAATCAATTGAGCATTTCCGTGAATATCCACAGGTCTGTTTGCTGCGGGTTGATGTCGACCCTGCGATAAAACAGGCAGCGGTGGCTTATGCCACAGAACAGCTGGGGGAGCTATTCTATCCGGTGGCCTTTAAATCCGGGCATAACACCTGGAACTGCAGCAAGATTATGTGGAAGGCTTATCAGCTGCAGGGCGTGGATTTCGATCCCAACCATGATCTGTGGGTGCCGCCGGACAGCTTCTACCACAGCCCTTACGTCAAGGTGATCAGAGAGGTGGGGCAGCTGTGGTAGCATTGCGCCTGTTATGGATACATGTTTTCGCCTGGTTTACGGTATGGCTGTTCAGCTACTGGGCGGGAATGGAATACATTGCCGCTGTGCTGTACCTTATCATAATCAGCCGGGAGGCTTTGTCCCTGCAAGGGTGCCAGCTGGGTCAGCGTATTATGGCAGCCTTGTTATGGCAGCTTCCCGCGTATTTGATGACTGTTATTCTGCTTACCGGCTGGAACCCCGGGCAGATATACAATTACGCCATCTTTATCCTCAGCTTCTGGATGACCCCGCTTTTGCCCTGGTTGTCCCTGTTCAAATCCAGCAGCTTGGCTTATCCGGCTTATTATTACGGGCTTTTGATCAGTGCGCCCATACTCTCTATATGGGTTTGGCTGTTCAGCAGCACAATAAATCCGCTGGCAGCTTACAAACACAGATTTGGTGTTACCAAAGACTGTGTTTAATCAGTCTGCCAGCGGTCTTAAAAGAAACCGACAGTTATATCAATAAGACTTATCCATTTTCCAGGGGCTTATTGATCTGTTGTAACTGCCGGTTTCTGATTCTATTTTGTGCCGTTTTTTAAAAGATATGCTGGAAAGTTGTGGAAAATAGATTAAAAGCCTGCTCTGATTTTTCACCCGAAAATGCAGAGGGTGACCCTCATCACGGCTCATATTGGTTTTAACCCTTCCGACGGCGCAACATCCCGATTCAGTCTGATTAAGCCGCTTTTTGGCTATTTAACCAGTAATGGTTGATGCTGCACAGATTGAATATAGTATGCACTTTTGCCAATCGTGTAACACCATTAACAAACTTTTAACATCAATATGATGCACATTTATATTATAATTAAATAGCTGTGTATTGATATATCGTGGCAGACTGTCGGATAATGTCGTATGAGTACTCGTTTCTATGTTAAACCGTCTTTTAGACAGTCTGCCAGTATAGACCACCGCTGGTGCCGGTGGTTCATTATAGATTCGCCAAGGGAAGGAGAGAAGATTATGAAGGAGGCTTCGGCCCTCATACCAGTGACTGCTGAAAAGGCCATCATTGCCAAAATAGAACATGAAGCCCATACCAGCATCAATCACTGCTATCAATGCGGCAAATGCTCGGCAGGCTGTCCGGTAGCCTTCGCTATGGACTACCCGCCCCGGCAGATCATCCGCCTCCTGCAGCTGGACCTGGTTGATGAGGCCTTAAGGGCAGACAGCATCTGGATTTGTGCTTCATGTGAAACCTGTTCTGCGCGGTGCCCGCGCAACGTTGATATAGCGTCATTGATGGATGCCCTGCGCCGCGAAGCCCTGGCTGAAGGCCTGGTGACCGACAAAAAAGTGGCAGCCTTCAATGAGGGCTTTCTGGGTGGGGTCAAGCGCTTTGGCCGCTCCTTTGAAGCCGGGATACTTCTTTATCATAACCTTAAAACCGGACAGCTTTTCAAGGACATGGAACTGGGACTGCCAATGATGAAGCGCGGCAAGATCGAGCTCATGCCCCATCGCATCAAAGGCAGTCAGGAAGTACAGGCGATCTTTGAACGGACCGCCCAAATGGGGGGGGAATAATACATGGAAATCGCTTATTACCCCGGTTGCTCCGGGTCTGGCAGCGGGGTTGAGTACAAGCTTTCAACCCTTAAAACCGCGGAAATGTTGGGGGTCAAACTGAGGGAACTGGAAGACTGGAACTGCTGCGGGGCTACTTCGGCGCACAATACCAACAAGCTCCTCTCCCTGTCCCTGCCGGCTCGCAACCTGGCTATTATGGAAAAGATGAACCTGGATACTTTGCTGGCCCCCTGTGCAGCCTGCTATAACCGCCATCGCGCGGTGGAGGTGGAAGCCAAAGCAGATCAGGCCTTGCGCGATAAAATCCAGGAGGCTATTGCGATGGAGTTTTCAGCCCAGACCACGACCGTCTCAGTATTGGAGTGGCTGGTCCGGGATGTGGGAATTGAGGCCATACAGAAAAAGGTGAGCAAATCCTTAAAAGGCATGAAAGCAGCCTGTTATTACGGCTGCCTGTTAGTACGGCCGGTAGCCCATACCGGATTCGATGACACCGAAGACCCCAGCAGCATGGATCAGATTATGACCGCCTTGGGAGCCAGGACAGTTGAGTGGCCGTACAAGACCGAGTGCTGTGGAGCGGCTCTGGCTACCTCCAGGCCTGATATCGGCAGCAGAATGATATATGAGGTAATAAGAAACGCCCGGGCTGCCGGGGCTGAATGTATTATCACCGCCTGCCCCTTATGTATGCTTAACCTGGACATGCGCCAGGCCAAGGTGGAAAAGGCCATGGGTGTGAAGCTCGATATGCCGGTTTATTATATAACCGAGATGGTAGCCTTAGCCGGAGGCTATAGCCCGCAGGAAATCGGGATAACTCGCCACTTTGTAGATGCTATCAGCTATTTGCACAGCCTTCCGGAAAAAGCCGCAGCCCTGGCAGCGGAAGAAGAGGCCAAAAAACCCCAAAAAGCAGCCAGAGCTGCCGCCAGCCCGGCTGCAGAAAAGGCTGACGGCGAAGAACAGAGCCCGGCTGACCAGGAGGCTACGCAGAAGAAGATCGAGGCTATGCTCAAGGGCATACAGAAGAATCCGGAAAAAATGGCGGCCAGAATAATTGCGGACCCCGAGCGGGCCCAGATATTGGCCGAACTGATGGCTCAGGATGAGAAAAAGAGCCTAAAGATAGCGGAATTAATGGTTACAGATAAAGACAAAGCCACCAAAGTGGCGGATGCCTTTGTGACCGGGGAGCTCAAGAAAAGGCAGAAAGCATAAGCTCATTTCGGGCAAGGAGGGTTAGTGGATGAGAAAACGAGTGGGCGTATTTGTGTGCCAGTGCGGCACCAATATCGAAGCCAGTGTAGATACCGAAAAGGTGGCGGAATACGCCAGAAACCTGCCCGGAGTGGTATATTCCACCACTTATAAATATATGTGTTCCGACCCCGGGCAGGAGATGATCAGGAACGCGATCAAAGAGCATGAGTTGGAGCAGGTGGTGGTGGCCTCCTGCTCACCGCGCATGCATGAGAACACCTTCCGGCGGGCGGTTGAGGCCGGGGGGATAAACGGCTACCTGTTCGAGATGGTCAACATCCGCGAGCAGGACTCCTGGGTGCACTTTGATAGCGAGGAAGCCACCCGCAAAGCCATGGATTTGGTGCGCATGGGTGTGATGAAGGTCATAAAAAACAAACCCCTGGAGATCTCCACCATTCCCATTACCAAGAAAGCCCTGGTTATCGGGGGAGGGATTGCCGGCATGCAGACCGCCCTGGATATAGCTGAGGCCGGCTACCCGGTGATACTGGTGGAAAAAGAGGCCTCCATAGGAGGCAAGATGACACAGATCGATAAAACCTTCCCCACCATGGACTGTGCCGCTTGAATAGGCACCCCCAAGATGGTTGCTGTGGCGCAGCATCCTAACATTGAACTGATGACTTACAGTGAAGTTGTCAGGGTAACCGGATATATCGGCAATTTCACTGTGACCATAAAGAAGAAGGCCAAGTACGTGGACTGGAGTCTGTGTACCGGCTGTGGCACCTGCTGGGAAAAATGTCCCAGCAAAAAGATAAAAGACGAATTTGAGATGAATATGAGCAACCGCACCGCTATTCACAAATTGTTCCCGCAGGCAGTGCCGGGCAAGCCCAGGATCGATGCGGCCAACTGCACCAAACTGACCTCGGGCAAATGCGGTATATGTGAGAAACTGTGCCCCACCCAGGCTATCCGCTTTGACGACAAGGATGAACTGGTGGATGTAGAAGTCGGTGCTATGGTTGTGGCTACCGGTTATGACTTGATCGATTGGCAAAACCGCTACGGCGAGTACGGCTACGGCAAATACCCCGATGTCATTACCAGCCTGCAGTTTGAAAGGCTGGTCAGCTCAGGCGGTCCAACTGCCGGGAAAATAAAGCGCCCCTCCGACGGCAAAGAGCCCAAGAAAGTGGCCTTTATCAAGTGTGTCGGCTCCCGCGACGATAGCAAGGGCAAGAGCTATTGCTCCAGGGCCTGCTGCATGTTTACCGCCAAGCACGCGTATCAGGTCAAAGACAAAATACCCGACAGTGAGGCCTATGTCTTCTACATGGATGTGCGCACTGGCGGCAAGAATTATGAGGAATTCTACCAGCGGGCTTTAAATGCCGGCGCCAAATACATTCGCGGCCGGGTAAGCAAGATCTACCCCAGGGGCGACAAGCTGATCCTGAAGTCTGAAGACACCCTCTTGGGCCGTCCCATGGAATTCGAGGCTGATCTGGTGGTTTTGGCTACCGCCATGGTGCCCAACCAGGATGCCCTGGATCTGGCTAAAACAATCGGTTTTTCCACCGACAAAGACGGCTGGTACCAGGAAGCCCATCCCAAGCTGCAGCCGGTAGAAACCTTCGCTGCCGGGGTATATCTGGCTGGAGCCTGCCAGGGCCCCAAAGACATACCGGACAGTGTAGCCCAGGCCAGCGCAGCTGCGGTCAAGGTGTGCGGCCTGTTCTCCAAGCCCAGGCTGGCTGTCGAACCCATGACCTGTGAGGTAGATATCAGCAAGTGCTCGGGATGCGAGTTATGCGTGCCCATCTGCCCTTACAAAGCCATCTCCATGAAAGAGATTATGGAGCGCGGCATGCATGGCCACGGGCCCTTTACCAGACAGGTAGCCGAGATCAACACCAGCCTGTGCCAGGGGTGCGGAGCCTGCCTGCCGGCCTGCCGGACCGCAGCCTTGAACCTCAAAGGATTTACCCATGAACAACTAGCAGCGGAGGTGGACGCCCTGTGCATATAAATGAATCCAGCTCATGGCAGCCCAAGATAATCGTTTTTGCCTGCAACTGGTGCAGCTATGCGGCTGCCGACCTGGCAGGCTTAAACCACCTGGAATACCCGGCTGATGTGAGGATAATCAGAACCCCCTGTTCAGGCCGGATGGACCCGTTATTAGTACTGCGGGCTTTAAACCGCGGGGCGGACGGGGTATTGCTCTCGGGGTGACACCCGGGCGAGTGCCACTATGTTAGTGGCAATTACTACAACCGCCGCCGGCATACCATGATGAAAAGCCTGATGGAGTATATCGGCATAGAGCCGGAGCGCTATCAGACCGCCTGGATTTCAGGGGCTGAAGGGCCTAAGTTCCAGGAAACCATGACCAGATTTGTCCAGGGGGTAAAAAACCTGGGCCCTAATAGAAAGCTGAGGGATGCGCGATGAAAGCGATAAGCGATAAAATCAAATCCATTGCTGCCGGGCTGTTCGATGCCGGCAAAATCGATGTGTTCATCGGCTGGGAAGAGAATCATCCCGATTATGCCATCAGGCCTTATATAGCCAGGAGCAAAGCCGACCTGGAGCACATGGCGTTCAATCAGTATGCCATCCACAACAGCAGCACCTACCTGCTCAAGCTGCGCGACGGGCAGGAAAGGATCGGCATAGTGGTGAAAGGCTGTGACTCCCGGGGGATAGTGCGCCTTTTGGAGGACAGGCAGATACAACGGGAGCGGCTCTATATCATAGGGGTTTGCTGCCCGGGGATGAAAGACCCTCTCCTGGCCATTAAAGCCCAATCGGGATTAGTGGATGTGAAAGAAGAGGAACTGGCGGTGAAATGCCAGAACTGCCTGGTTCCCAATCCGGTCATCTATGACGAATTAATCGGCGAAAAGCAGCCACCGCATATGAGCGGGGAGCGCTTTGCCAAAGTGAAAGCCATTGAGAACATGTCCTATGACGAACGCTATCAGTTCTTTGAAAAAGAGTTTGCCAAATGCATACGGTGCTATGCCTGCCGGCAGGCCTGCATAGCCTGTGACTGCCGCACCTGTATATACGATGAAATGCGTCCCCAGTGGGTGGGGCGGGAGACCAGCACGAGCGACAATATGATGTATCACCTGGTCAAAGCCCTGCATATGGCGGGACGCTGCATAGAATGCGGGGAATGCGAGCGGATCTGCCCGGTCGATATACCCCTGATGCTGATCAACAACAAGCTGGCCAAAGATGCCAACCACTTCTTCGGTCCCTATGAAGCGGGGATGAGCTATGTGGAAGGGCAAAAGCCGGCTTTGAGCGTCTACAGGGAAGACGATCCCGACGATTTCATATAAGGGGGGGGGAGAAGCGTGAAAGTATTAAGCAAAGACAAAGTGACCGCCTTACTGGATAAAATCGCCCAACAGGCAGCGGTTTTCGTGCCCATGGCAAACGAAAATGGCAGCGGCTTCTACCCCTGGAATGATGAGCATAAAACCAGGCCTTTACTGCTCAACGCCTTGAATGTATATACCTCGCCCAAATACGTACTGTTTCCACAGACCGAGCGGATGTATGACCTTAAACAGCAGGGCCAGGATTTGAGTATAGGCCAAACCCATGAAGACGGCAGCAAACGGGTGATTTTCGGGGTCAGGGCCTGTGATGCCAGAGCCATACGCTGCCTGGATGATGTGTTCTTAACCCGCGGCTTCGTGGACAGCTTCTACCAAGCCCGCAGAGATAATGTCACCCTGATCGGCAATGCCTGCTATGCTCCAGGGGTTAACTGCTTTTGTGAAGCCATGGGTGTAGCCATGACTGAACCGGAAACTGATATCATTCTCCGCGATGCCGGGGATGAGGGCTATATCTGGGAGGTTAAGACTGAGCCGGGGGAAAAACTGACCCAGGCAGTGGCGGAATTCTTAAGTGACAAAGAGCTAAAAGCCCCTGAGGCTAAAGCCTTTCAGACCCAGGTGGATTATGCCGGGGTGGCTGAAAAGCTCAAAGGCATGTTCGATGACCCCATTTGGGAAAGGATGTCTCAACCCTGTGTCAACTGCGGGGCCTGCACCTATATCTGCCCCAGCTGCCACTGTTTTGATATACAGGTCAAGATGTGGGGAGATCAGGGCTACCGCTTCCGTTGCTGGGACTCCTGCATGTATGCCGAGTATACCGCTGAGGCCGGAGGAGGCAATCCGCGTCCCACCGGGGTGGAGCGCTTCCGCAACCGCTTTTTGCACAAGCTGCAGTTCTTCAACGAGCGTTACGGGTACGCCTTATGCACCGGCTGCGGGCGCTGCACCATAGTGTGCCCGACCGGGGTGAGGATAACCGATATAATTAAAGAGATCAAGGAGGTGGACAGCAGTGTCGAATTGTAATTGCGAACAACCGCTGGTGCCTCATATCGTGGAAGTGATAAATATCGTTGAGGAGACCCCGGATGTGAAGAGCTTCTATGTCCGCAACGTGGGGGGCGGGCTGCCCTATCAGGTTATGCCCGGGCAGTGTTCCATGCTGTCCCTGCCGGTAGGTGAAGGCATGTTCTCCTGCACCTGGCAGGAAGGCCAGGAATACCAGCAGTACGCCATTAAAAGAGTTGGTCTTTTAACCGAGGAACTGCACCGCATCGAAGTGGGGCAGAAGCTGGGTTTAAGGGGCCCTTACGGCAACGGCTTTCCGGTCGAGGCCAGTAAGGGCAAGGATATGCTTTTTATCGCCGGGGGAATCGGTTTGGCCCCTTTGCGCTCCTTCATCAAATACTGCTTTAAGAACCGGGCTGATTACGGAAAAATCACCATCATCTACGGCTCGCGCAGCTACAATGACCTGTGCTTTAAAAATGAGCTGTTCGAGGAATGGCCCAAAGAGCCTGATACCGAGGTTTATATCACCATCGACAATCCTGAGGAGGCCTGGAACGGCCATGTGGGATTCGTGCCCGCTTATGTGGAAGAGCTGGCCCCGGATCCGGCGGGCAAGGTATCGGTCACCTGCGGGCCTCCGATCATGATCAAGTTCGCCCTGCAGTCGCTGCAGAAACTGGGCTTTAAAGACGAGCAGATCATAACCACTTTGGAGATGCGCATGAAATGCGGCATTGGCAAGTGCGGGCGCTGCAATATCGGCAGCCAGTATATTTGCCTGGATGGGCCGGTGTTCGACCTCACCCAGTTAAAGCAGCTGCCGCAGGAATGGTAACTGGCAGGATCTAAACCGATGAGGGGGACAGTTGCGACAGGTGCTTGAACTCCTGGTTATTGTTTTGTCCCCCTCGCTTTTCGATAAAACCAGGCCCTGGTCTGACTACCTGAATATTGAGCCGCCAAACATCCAACCCAGGTAGAAGACTGCAGCGATGGCGACAATATGAAGCACCCACCAGCCGCTGCGCAAGAAGGCGAAGCTGCCCAGTTCTATATCCTTAGCCTCTTTAGTCTCCTGTCTGAACTCCTCAGTCATTGGTCTTCCTCCTTAATTACCATAATTCGAGACTTTGCCACTATTATTCCATCAATCCAGTAATTTTATGTGCTCAATCTGAGTTGAGGTTAAAATACTTTGAGTTTGACAACAGGTATTTATTCACTAGAATGTAGATAACAGAACATATTGCACAATTGTGTGCACACGAAAAGGAGACCGTTATGACTAACCTGAGCGATGAGCTTTTGAACCCGACCCTCAAAGATGTCCTGGAGACCTTTTGTTTGGACAAAAAATATACCGTTGGCCAGGGCAGCTATTTAATAGACCAGCAAGGGGTGCGCTACCTGGACTTTATTGCTCAATACGGCTCTTTGCCCTTTGGCTACAACCCCGACTTCATCTGGGAGCGCCTTGATATGGTGCGCCAAGCTCAGATTCCCAGCCTGTGCCAGCCCTCCTTGCCGGTGGAAGCGCTTAAACTGGCCAATATGCTGGCCGAGCTGACCCCGGGCGATCTGTGCTACTGCACCTTTTGCCAGAGCGGTGCTGAAGCGGTGGAAGCCGCTATTAAATTGGCCCGGTCTTCAACCGGACGGGAATTGATCGTATCCACCACCAACAGTTTTCACGGCAAGACCCTGGGGGCTTTATCGGCCACCGGGAAGACTTCCTATCAAGAGCCATTCCGGGCACCAGCCCCTGGATTCATAAAAGTGCCTTTCAATGATACAGAGGCTCTGCGGGAGGTTTTTGCCGCCAATAAAGGCCAGGTGGCGGCTTTCATTGTAGAACCTGTACAGGGCGAGGGCGGCATTATAGTAGCCAAACCGGGGTATCTTAGCGATGTCCAGGCTTTGTGCCGGGAGTACGGGGTGGTATTCATTGTGGATGAGATACAGACCGGGTTAGGACGCACCGGGCGCCTGTTTGCCTGTGAGCACGAGGGCATCGAGCCTGATGTGCTGCTGTTGGCCAAAGCCCTGGGGGGAGGCCTTGTACCCATCGGGGTGTGTATCAGCTCACCGCGGGTATGGAATGATGATTTCGGCATGCTGCACAGCTCCACCTTTGCCAATAATAACCTGACCTGTGCAGTGGGGCAGGCGGTTTTGGAACGACTGCTGGAAAATGAGCAGGCCTTGATCAAGGATGTGAAGCGCAAAGGCGATTACATGCTGGAGCAGCTCAAGCTCATGGCGGCACGCTACCCGGGTGTGATCAAAGAGGCGCGCGGGCAGGGCTTGATGATCGGCCTGGAGTTCAACGAGCTGGAAGACTGCGGTTCTTTCGATATGGCTTACCTGGTCGATCAGGGCGGTTTCACCGCGCTGTTGACTGGGTTCCTGTTGAACTGCTATCACATCCGTCTGGCGCCTTATCTCAACAATTCCATGACCCTGCGCCTGGAGCCGCCCCTGACTGTCGAGGATGAAGCCATCGACTATGTGCTAGGGGCCGTAGAAGATATCTGCAGGATTATGGAAAACAAGCATTATGGCCGGTTATACCGCTATTTAATCGGGGATACCTCCGTTCCCGGACAAATACTGGACTATCGCCACAGACATCGAAAAACCCGCTACTCCAGGCTTAACCGCGGCGAGGTCCCCAGCCGGAAGTTTGCTTTTATCATCCATTATCCCGGACCTGAAGATGTGATATTGAACAACCCTTCCTTCGATACTTATTCCCGGGAGGAATTATACCGCTTTATGGAATGGGAATGCCGCGCTGCCGAACCCGGAGTGGTATGCCATCTTCCTGCGATTCGCTCCCTGAACGGAAGCATTGCTGAAGGCTGGCTGATCGGGGTGCCTTATGGGGGGCGCGAAATCATGGGTACCCATCGCGAGGAAGCCGTCGAGGCCATCCGCAAAGCGGTGGACATTGGGCGCGATCTGGGGGCTGGTATCATCGGCC
Source organism: Syntrophomonas sp. DTU019 (assembly GCA_001512785.1). Classification (GTDB taxonomy): domain Bacteria; phylum Bacillota; class Syntrophomonadia; order Syntrophomonadales; family Syntrophomonadaceae; genus DTU019. Next base: position 1,069 of record LFSQ01000108.1, on the reverse strand, counting down.
TGGGAGCCCTGACCTCAGTAGTCACCCGGGGCGGACGGTCGGTTCTGGGCAGGGGTGTAGCTATAACCAGCGGCAACAGCTTTACCACCCTGATGGCCATGGAAGCCCTGGCAGCCGGGGCCAGTAAGATGAAAATCAACCTGGAGCAGGCTCGCGGCGCTGTAGTGGGAGCCACCGGTTCAATCGGCCGGGCCTGCGCGGTGATGCTTTCCGAACAGATTGCCAGTATCACCTTGCTGGGCAATCCGGCGCATGTTAAAAGCAGCCAGAATCGCCTCAACTCACTGGTAGCAGACCTCTTGAGCTGGGCCTGGCAGCGCTGTCAGCAAGGCAGCCGAAGCGGATTAGCCGCCTGGCTGGACAGTGCTTTGAAAAGCGGTGCCAGGGTGTGTTCAACCCTGACCGGGGACATAAAAAACCGTTTGACTCTCGGCCAACCGGTATCCTACAAGATGCTGCAGGAGTGGTGCGATAGCCTGGGTCAGCGCTGTCCGCTGCATCTCTCCCTGGACACGGATTCCACCCTGCCGGATTGCCAGCTGGTGGTAGCTGCCAGCAATTCGCCGGAATATCTGATATTCCCCCACCATCTGCGTCCCGGTGCAGTGGTATGCGATGTAGCCCGGCCGGCCGATGTAGCCCCTGAAACCATAAGCGCCCGGAGCGATGTGCTCATTTTAGAGGGTGGGCTGGTACAGCTCCCCGACCAGGTGTCTTTTGGGTCTAACCTGGGATATCGGGATGGGGTCACCCTGGCCTGTCTTTCCGAGACCATGCTTTTGGCCTTAGAAGGCGATTATCAGGATTACAGCATCGGCAACAACCTGAGCTTATCCACTATCACCTATTTACGTGACCTGGCGGCCAAGCACGGCTTTGGCCTGGCGGGGTTAAAAATGGGCAATGATGAGCTGGACGATGAGGACATTGCGGCGATATATCAAAACTCTCTGGCTACCCTGAAAAAAGCCGGCAGCCTGTAATGCGGTTTTTAGGGTTAGCGTAAGATTACCCTGGGAGAATGAATAAGGAAAACAAAAAAGAGAATCCCTTCTTTGATAAAATAGTA
>LFSQ01000078.1 GCA_001512785.1 Syntrophomonas sp. DTU019 | reverse complement strand
ATGGTGTAGAACCGGTGTAGACCAAATGTCCAGATTAAGGGCTTTTGCAGCCAACGGAGGTAAAGTCTACGATCTTTTAATGACGAAAAAGAAACAGACTTTGAATCAGGCCAGGGCATTTAAACTAGACCAGCGAATCATTAACAGAAGAACCCTGACTGAAACCCATGAAACCCTTGGAAACCTTACAATTCTAAACATAGGTAAAAAGACCTCTATGATGCAATTCCTAAGATCAATCAGGACGGCTTAGATCATTAAAGGGGATTTTCTTATCTTTTTAAACCCAAGGTATCTTGACGCTATCTGAGCTGACCGACATAATTGACTAAACCCGGCCATATATTATAGAATATCCCTGTCAGTCGGGCATGTCCGTGGGGATGCCTGTAAAAGATTGACTGCTTATAGAGCTAAGCCATGCGTTTTGCCGGGGTTAATATTGCTGGTACAGCCGAGTGGAGAATTATTTTGATGTTAACGGGAGGATTCTTTTTATGAGCAAACATATCGCTACTATAATTAAGCCTGCGCTGAAGAAGTCGGAGAATACCAACTGCCGCGAATGCGCCACCTCGTGCCAATCTGCATGCAAAACATCCTGCACTGTGGGCAATCAGGTGTGCCGTCAGGAAGCATAGCTTGAAGGTAAACCGGGGCGAGATAAGCCCCTGTTTTGGTATGCCAATGATGGGCTGCCCGTTGGGAGGGTTATCTGCTGTTGTGGCAAGACTATGATTACCAGGCCAACCTGCACGTATTTTCCTGGAAAGATGATTATTTTGCAGTAGATGTGAACAGCGGGGCAGTTCATGTCTTAGATCGTCCTGCCTTTTTATTGCTTTCCGCGCTTATAGAAAACAACGGCGATTATCAACAAGCCCGAGAAAAATTGACCCGCCAGTGGCCTGCTCAGGTGGTGGCTGAAATCTGGCAGGAGATGGTGGACTTGCACCGGCAGGGAGCCTTATTCACTGCTTTGGATCCGGTACGGGTAGATACCGGGTCGATGGCGCTCAAGGCATTGTGCCTCAATGCAGCCCATGCCTGCAATATGAATTGCAGCTATTGTTTTGCCGCACAGGGTGATTTTGGCATGAAACCGGGCCTGATGAGCCTTGAGGTAGCCAAACAGGCCGTGGACTTCCTGATAGCCCACAGCGGTGGGCGCAGGCATCTGGAAATCGACTTTTTCGGCGGTGAGCCGCTATTGGCGGCCGGCATGTTGAAAGACCTGGTTGAATACTGCCGCAGGCTGGAAACGCTGCATGGCAAAGAGTTTACCTTTACCTTAACCACCAATGCCCTTCTGCTGGATGATGAGGTGATAGACTGGGTCATTGCCAATAACATCAGTGTTATCATGAGCCTGGACGGGCGGCCCAAGGTGCATGATCAGTACCGTCCTTTAAAGGACGGGGCAGGTAGCTATGCAGCCATTATTCCCAGGATAAAAGCCATGGTTGCAGCCAATCCGGTCTCTTATTATATCCGCGGAACCTTTACCCGGCAGAACCTGGATTTTGCGGATGACTGTCGCCATATACTGGAACTGGGTTTTTCCTCGCTCTCCCTTGAGCCTGCGGTAGGGCCGGATAACGGCTATGCTATACAGGCCGCCGATCTTCCCCGGGTCAAGCAGGAGTACGAAAGGCTAGCCGAGTTGCTGCTGGAGTATTACCAGTCAGGACATAAGGTTCATTTCTATCATTTCAATCTGGATATGCAGCAAGGGCCCTGCCTGGCCAAGCGTTTAACCGGGTGCGGCGCCGGGGTGGAATACCTCACCGTAACCCCGGAAGGGAACCTCTATCCCTGTCATCAGTTGGTGGGTGAAGAAGGATTCTTATTGGGCAATGTTTTCCAGGATGAACTGGATTCAGGTATTAAACAGCTTTTTTCGACATGTCAGGTGCATGATAAGGAATGCATCCGCTGTTGGGCCAGGTACTATTGCGGGGGCGGCTGTTTGGCACAGGCCTACTTGCAGAACGGTGATATAAAAAAGCCTCACCGGGTAAGTTGCGAGATGCACCGGAAAAGGGTGGAAGCCGCTATTTTCCTGGACTATTATAGGCGAAGGGGAAAAATATGCTCTAAAAAGCAGGAAAATTATACCGAGGTATAGAATACAAGTAAGGCTATAAAAAGAACATGGAGAATTTTGTTATGATTGCTTATTTACAACAGCGGAAGCAGCTTGTTCCCCTAAGCTGTATTGCACTGGCTTTTATGATTCTATTTTTTATGTGGTTTCTTGCCGCAAAAATCTCGGCTATCGCAGTGATAGTTGATGGAGAAACTCAATTCCTTACAGCATCCCGCCAAGAAGTCCTGCAAACCCTCAGTCAAATGGAACTGGATAAAGAGGCCCAGACCAACCTGGACCTGGAGCTGCGCAATGCGGTGGAGTTCAAACAGGTTTTTGCCCTCCCCTCCAGGCTGGTGCCTGCCGAACAATTGGAAGCCTTGCTGGCACAGCAGGTGAGCTTCGCTGCGGCAGCGGTGTCCATCCGGGCCGACAACCAGACTATAGTCAGCCTGGCCAATGAGGAAGAAGCCCGGCAGGTACTGGAACAGTTCAAGAGCGAATATGGACAGGTGGAAGAAGGCGAAAAGCTGCTGTATTTGGCTTTTGAGCAACAGGTGAAGATAGTACCGGACAAGGTTTCACCGGATCAGATCTGTTCCCCTGAAAAGGCTTATGAGCTTATCAAAACCGGCACGCTCAACCCTGAGAAATACGTTGTGCAGGAAGGTGATAACCTGTGGCTGATTGCCAGGCGCAATGATACCTACGTGGATGAAATCAAAAAGGCCAACAACCTTACCTCGGAAAACTTACAACCGGGGCAGGAACTGATTGTCGTCAAGACCAAACCGTTGCTGACGGTGGTGGCGCAAGTAGAGGGCGAAAAAGTGGAGGCCATACCGTATGAGACCGAGGTAGTGGTGGATGCCAGCGCGCCGGCTACGGTGAGGGTGAGAGAACCGGGCAGTGACGGGGAAAAGAAGATTACTTACCAGGCCACCAAGAAAAACGGGGTTATCGCTGAACGCGAGATAACCAGCGAGCAAATCATCAAGCATCCGGTGACCCGGGTCCTGGTTAAAGGCAAGCAAGTAGTGCAGGTGGCATCACGCGGCAGTTCGGGTATCAGCAAAGGTGTGCTCGATTGGCCGGTCTACGGCCCTATTAGCCAGTATTACCGTTCCGGCCACCCGGCTATCGATATTACCGGTAAAACCGGGACCAGCCTGCGTGCGGCTGACAGTGGTTATGTTGTTTCCGCAGGCTGGAGCGGGGGATATGGCAAATGCATCGTCATCGACCATGGTAATGGCTATTCCACCCGTTATGCGCATTGTAACAGCCTGAATGTCTCAGTGGGGCAAAAAGTGTCCCGGGGGCAGGTTATCGCCACCCTGGGCAGCACCGGCCGCAGCACCGGACCGCATTGCCATTTTGAGGTAATGTACAACGGCTCGCCGATCAACCCCCTGAATGCACTAAAATAATGAGCAATCATTCACCCTGGCCGATTGCGGCTGGGGTTTTTATATTTGTGTACTAAAAGGAGGCAGACACGGTGTATGATGTAATAATCCTGGGTGCCGGTCCAGCAGGCCTGACAGCGGCTATTTACACCGGACGGGCCAAACTGTCCACGCTGGTTTTGGAAGCAGCTATGGTTGGCGGCAATGCCGGAATTGCTGACATAATAGAAAACTATCCCGGGTTTCCTGAAGGAATCAGCGGCAGCGAGCTGATGGCGCGCTTCAAGCAGCAGGCCGAAAACTGCGGCGCTGAGATCCGTTATGATGAAGCCCTGGACATATACCCCTCCAGCCAGGGCATCGTGGTGGAGACTCGCCTGGAAAAACTGACCGCCAGGGCGGTTTTGGTTGCTACCGGGGCAAGGCGCAGGCAACTGCAGGTTCCCGGCGAAGAGGAGTTCCTCGGCAGAGGGGTGTCCTACTGTGCTACCTGCGATGGGGCCTTTTTCCGCAACAGCCCGGTAGCGGTCATAGGAGGCGGGGACTCCGCGGTAAAAGAGGCTTTATACCTGGCAGACATCGCTTCCCGGGTTTACCTGGTACACCGCCGCGAGGGATTTCGAGCCCATAAAGCGTTGGTGGAAAGAATGCACAACAATGAGCGTATAATTCTTAAGCTCAATCAGGTGGTTGATGAAATAGAAGGCGATGAGTACGGGGTGAAACAGCTGCTGCTAAAAGAGGTCAAAAGCGGTCAGGCTGAGAAACTCCCGGTGGAAGGTGTTTTCGTCAGTATCGGCATGGTGCCGGCTATCGGTTTTCTTGCCAATCGTTTACAGACCGATAACGGCTATATAGTAGTGGATGAAAGCTTAATGACTTCAATGCCCGGTGTTTTTGCGGCTGGAGACATTTGCAGCAAAAAGGTGCGGCAGGTTGCCACTGCGGTTGGGGATGGTGCACTGGCAGGGGCAGCAATTACTGAGTATTTAAAGGAATAAGACCAGGATTTGTCTTGTCATTCCCCAAGACCGGCATAGTATAATGGGATGCGGAGGGGAGTGGGAATTTTGTCATCCATTAGGTTTGATGGGGGCAAGGTGTCCCTGCTTTTAATTACCGTTTTTATTATCATGGTAATTATAATAAAGAATAGCCACACTCTGCAGAGGTTTTTGGTCAGCCAGGAGATTCGCTTCAGTACTGCTCAATATGAGATTGCCAGCACAGCACACTTTGACGTAAAATACTTGCCTATCGATGAGGCTTATGTGCCTATGGTAGCAGCTGTGGCGGAAGATGCCCGGCAGTCAGTGAGCGAAATGTTTGGGAAACAGCCCCCGGAGCGAACCACCTTGATCATTTATCCCGACAGCGCCAGCCTGGCCAGGAGTTTTGGCTGGAATAAAAATGCCCGGGCCATGGGGGTTTACTGGGGAGGCTCCATACGTATCCTATCGCCGGCAGAATGGTTGAAGGAGCCCAGTCAGGAGGTATTTGTACGCCAGGGCCCGGTTTACCATGAATACGCGCATCTGATGGTAGATGAGGTCACCCGGGGGAATTACTCGCGCTGGCTCACTGAAGGTGTGGCCCAGTATGTGGAAAAACGCCTGACCGGTTTTGAATTTGCCAGCCCGGCGGCCCGGGACGGGGAATTCACCCTATACTCTTTGCGGCAAATGGATAAAGACTTTGATGCTCTGGAAGAAAGCGTGGCCTACTGGCAGTCTTTAAAAATAGTGGAATACATTGCCGGCCGTTACGGAGAGGGTGCGGTATGGCAGATCCTCAGAGACCTGGGTGATGGTTACCAGCTCGATGGCGCAGTGGAGAAGACCCTGGGGCTCAGCTATGAACGCTTTGAGGAAGAACTCTTCGTGTTCCTGGAAAAAGAATGGACTAGAAGGTGTAAGATTTGACCAATAGAATGATTATAACTGGAGGTAATCGCCTTTTTGGCCAGGTGCGCATCAGCGGGGCCAAAAATGCCGGCCTGGTACTGATGGCAGCCAGCATTCTGGCGGAAGGTGAGACTATACTGGACAATCTGCCCCGCATCCGCGATGTAGAGGTAATGACTCAGATCCTCAACGAATTGGGAGTGGTCACCAGATGGAACCCCGATGACAGCCTGTCAATACTGGTTCCCGAAGGGCGGCTCAATTGTACCACTTCATACGAGCTGGCCAAAAAACTCCGCGCTTCGAATCTTTTGATGGGGGCCTTGCTGGGGCGCCAGGGTGAAGCGGTTATTTCCCTGCCGGGGGGATGCGATATCGGTTCCCGGCCTATGGATCTGCATATCAAAGGTGTACAGGCTTTGGGAGCCGCTACCGTCATCGAGCACGGCTATATATACGCCCAGAGCCATAAACCGGGAGGAGCCCGGGTATATTTGGATTTTCCCAGCGTAGGCGCCACCGAGAATATAATGATGATGGCCAGCCGCACCCCGGGGGTGAGCGTGATTGAAAACGCGGCCAAAGAGCCGGAAATTGTCGATCTGGCCAATTTTCTCAATTCCATGGGGGCGCGTATTAGAGGAGCCGGTACCGATGTCATCAAGGTGGAGGGGGTATCACAGTTAAGGCCCTGCCGTTATGCTATTATACCTGATCGCATCGAGGCCGGAACCTATATGGTTGCGGCTGCCATAACCGGCGGCGAGGTCAAGGTGCAGAACATCATCCCCATGCATCTTCACCCCATAAGCGCCAAATTGCAGGAAACCGGGGCTTATGTTGAGGAGTGCGATGAAGGCATACTGGTGAGGGCCGGGGAGAAAATCCTTCCGGTTGATATCAAGACCCTGCCTTACCCAGGCTTTCCTACCGATATGCAGTCCCAGATGATGGCGCTTTTGTGCTGCAGTCAGGGCTCAAGCGTGATTGTGGAGAATGTGTTCGAAAACCGCTTTCAGATCGTAGACGAGTTGAAGCGCATGGGGGCCAACATCAAGGTCGAAGGGCACACTGCTATTGTGGAGGGGCAGCCCTGCCTGTACGGTGCCCGGGTAAAAGCCACTGACCTGCGCGCTGGAGCAGCCCTGGTTTTGGCCGCCCTGGCCGCCAGGGGTGAGACGGTAATTGACGATGCCGGCCATGTCTTCCGGGGTTATGAGAAAATGCCCGAGAAGCTGACCAGGCTCGGCGCGGTGGTGCGAACCGAATAGTGTTTGCTGATCGATGGGGAAAAAGCCGGGGGAGGTTGTCTTGACTCCTGTGATAGATAAAATATCCCACGAGGCCGTTGGGCCTCTTTTTTTTATGGGGCGTGCCCAGCCAAGCACGCATCATCTCGCCGGTGAAAGTCCGGTCGGGGTAAACGCCAAG
>LFSQ01000027.1 GCA_001512785.1 Syntrophomonas sp. DTU019 | reverse complement strand
TAGATCATTAAAGGGGATTTTCTTATCTTTTTAAACCCAAGGTATCTTGACGCTATCTTGCTATTATCTGTATTTTCTCTGGGTTTGCACTTTGTTGTATAATCAAAGCTGAAAAGGTGTATCAAAACTGTGGCATGGAAATTGCACATTAATTGTACAAAACTGACATGAAATAGAGGGAGATTATGGAGAAGTTTGCGCAGGTTATCGGTATCAACGAGGCTAACTGTACGAACTGCCATCAGTGCATTGCGGTGTGTCCGGTTAAAATGTGCAATGATGGCAGCGGCGAGGTAATTAAATTTGATAATAACCGCTGCATTGCCTGTGGGCGCTGTGTTGAGGCCTGTATTAAAAGCCATGGCGGCAACCCTGAAAAGAGCGCCCGCTTTATAATTGATGATGCTGCTGAATTTGCAGCCAAACTGGGTAAACGCGAGATCGTGGCCTTACTGGCACCTTCAGCGGCTGGCAACTTTGATTTGCCCAAACTGATAAGTGCTTTGAAAAAGCTGGGGGTTAACAGGGTATATGACGTATCGCTGGGTGCGGAAATTACCGTGGCTGCCTATCATAAAGCCATTGCTGCTGGTACCGCCAAAAGGCCGCTTATAGCCACACCTTGCCCGGCGGTGACAAGGTATGTGGAATTGAGTCATCCTGATTTGATTGAATACCTGGCGCCAATTGGCAGCCCGGTGCACAATCTGGCTGTATACGTCGCTGCATTGCATCCTGAGGCCGAGCTGGCTTTGATTTCACCATGTTTGGCCAAACGCCGGGAATTTCAAGACAGTCAGCTGGTTAAGTATAACGTTACCTATCAGCACCTGATAAAGATCTTCGAAGAGCATGGTATAGAGCTGGACAAGATGGAAGACGCAGGGTTTGACAACCAAATAGCAGCCGGGGTTACAGCTAACTTTTCCACCCCGGGAGGGCTTAAAGCCTCATATTTGTACCATTACCCGGATACACCAGCCAGTGAGATTGCCCAGATTGAAGGGCCGGTTATTTATGAGCAGTACCTGCGCAATCTGGAGAAATATATAAGCCGGGGAGAAGAGCATTTGCCCCTGATAGTAGATATCTTGAGCTGTGAAAAAGGATGCAACATGGGTGTGGGCTGTGTAAACAAAAAGATCGTTTGCAGCGAATACCAGGTGGCCAGGCGTTCCGAAGCGGGCATCAGTGACCAGCAGATTAATCGCCAGCGGGATGAGTTCATAGCTGAACTCCTTAAAAATCATGATTTCAGCAGGTCTAATTACAGGGACCTTTCAGCGCAAATGCAGCTTAAAATCCCCAATGACGAGCAATTGCAGGCCATATATCGTGATATGCACAAAGTTGAGGAAAAAGACTTCAGGAATTGCGCGGCTTGTGGCTATAATTCCTGTTATTATATGGCAGTTGCTATCTTCAACGGCTTGAACAAGGTACAGAATTGCCACCTGTACCAGGAAAAGCAGCTGTATATTGAGCAACAGGCCTTGAAGAATGTCCATGAAGAGTTGACCCTTGTTTTTGATACTATGTCTGACGGGGTCCTGGGCGTAGATAAGAGCGGCCTGGTGACACAGTTCAATCCGGCTGCCAGACAGATTATCGGATATTCCAAAGAGGCTCTGTTAGGGGTGCATATTGTGGATCTATTTAGTGGCAAAGCGCCCAAAACCATGAGGCTTGTGCAGACCGGTCAGGCTTTTTATGACCAGGAAATATTGCTCAGTGGAAAAAGCGGCAAGATTCATGCTACTGCATCAGGAATACCCATTTTCGATGAGGATCAACAGGTTATAGGGGCAACTATTCTTTTAAGGCCGATTGCCCGGGTTCAGGAGTTGGTCAACAGGTTTACCGGTGCTCAGGCAACCTTTACCTTTGACTCCATAATCGGTGAAGATAAAGCGCTGCGCCGCGCGGTTAAACTTGCCATGAAGGCCGGAACCAATAACTCCACGGTATTATTGCAGGCCGAGAGCGGTACCGGCAAAGAGGTTTTCGCCCAGGCCATTCACAATATAAGTGCGCGAAGTAATGGTCCTTTCGTGGCTATTAACTGTGCGGCCCTGCCCAGGGAACTGGTAGGCAGCGAACTATTCGGCTATGTGGAAGGGGCCTTTACCGGGGCCAGGCGCGGGGGGCGCCCGGGCAAGTTCGAACTGGCCAATCACGGTACACTTTTGCTGGATGAGATCGGTGATATGCCTCTTGAACAGCAAGCCGTCCTGCTGCGGGCCTTGCAGGAAAAAGCCATCCTGCGTGTGGGGGGAGACACCCCGATTAAGGTTGATGTAAGGATAATCGCGGCTACCAATCATAACCTCCCTGAACTGGTAGCCCAGGGAAGGTTCAGGGCGGATCTCTACTACCGCCTGAATGTGGTCAGAATCACTATTCCGGCATTGAGGGAGCGTCCGGGCGATATCAGGTTATTGTTCAACCACTTTTTGGAGGAAATGTCAGCCCGGACCGGTCGCCGCATATTATCGGTTGACGAAGCGGTCTACCATTATCTGGAGGCCTACCGGTGGCCGGGCAATATCCGGGAATTGCAGAATGTGGTGGAAAGAATGCTTTTAGTGGCTGATGATTCCCGCCTCACCATAGACCATCTTCCCCGCGAAATCTTGGGAATGGCGAATGATCCCGCAGTCCAACACCAGAGGCGGCAAAATAATGAACCGGTTCCACCGGGCTACCTGGGTGACCGGCGGGCCCGTAAACATTTTGCCCTGCAGCAGGAAAGAGAGCGGATAATAAAAGCCCTGGATATGTACGGCGGCAATATCAGTAAAGCCGCCAGGGAAATGGGGATTTCCCGCAGCACCCTGTACCGCAAGATGAAAGAATGCCAGATAAGCAATTAAAAGCGCTGACAACAGCAGCAAATAGGTATCCTGTTGCAACGGTGATTCAGGGCGAATCTTCAGCATTGCCCCCTGAATCAACCGTTTTTCTATTGGGTTTCAAATGACGTTTATAACGCAGGGCTATAATATTAGTACAAACTGGAAAACACGGTAGTGTAAAGTTTTAGTAGGTAAAAAGGGGTCAGAGATAGAAAAGAGACCTCAAAAAC
>LFSQ01000030.1 GCA_001512785.1 Syntrophomonas sp. DTU019 | reverse complement strand
CGGACCGGTTCAAAAAGTACTCAATAGCGGCTTGATAAGGGTACTTTTTCAGTGGTCTCGGAAAGCGTCCCTCTGTGTCGCCCAAAGAGTGCGTCCCCCCGTGTCGTCCTGGGTGCTTGCGTGCAGGCCTGATTTAGGGTATGCTGGTAATCGAACCAGCTGGATTTTCATACTATGTAGCATTATGAAAATGGTGGCTGGCTTTGGGGGATAGCTATGACAAACCAAGAGAAAATAATAATAGAAATACTGGCGGGTTCTGCAGGAGGAATCTGCAGCTGCGAAGGTTGTGCGGTAGGAAGCTGCTGCGGCACAGCAGACTATAGCGCGATAACTAAAAGGGTCGCTAAGGAACTACAAAAGCAGTACGGCGACAGGGTAGAGGTAAAATATATTGACATTGATGAGTCCGGACTGGATGCTTACCCCAAGCTGCGCAACATACTGTCAGTAGGCTACAAGTTGCCCATCACAGTGATCAACGGCAAACCGCGGCTGGCCGGTGGGGTGAGCCTGGAGCATATCAGAAAACTAATCGAAGAGGTCACTAACGAGCCGCAGGATTAGGATGGGATTTATTAAAGCCGGGCAAGCCCGGCTTCATTTTATTTGACCATGAAGGGGTATAGAATATGTCGATGAGACCGCAGGCTAAAGAACATGATAAAAGCTATTATGTTTACACCTATGGCTGTCAGATGAATGTCAGGGATTCAGAGGTTATCAGAGGTCTGCTGGAAGGCTGTGGGTACCATGCGGCAAGCAGCCCGGAAGAAGCCAGTTTGATCGTATTTAACACCTGCAGCGTGAGGCATTCGGCAGAGAATAAAGTATACGGCAAGCTGGGAGAAATCACGGCCTTGAGGCGGAAAGACCCTGACAAGCTGATCGCTTTTGGGGGGTGCATGGCTCAGTTGCCGGAAGTGAGGCAGAAGCTCAAGAAACACAATGTAGACATAATATTCGGCACACTCAATATTCATGAACTGCCCGGCTTGATTCGCCGCGCTGAGGAAGGCCAGCATCCGGTGGTGCAGGTGTGGGACAAAGCAGGCAGCATTATCGAGCCTCTGCCGTCAAAGCGCTCGGGTGGATACAGCGCTTTTGTCAATATAATGTTCGGCTGCAACAACTTCTGCAGCTACTGCATCGTACCCTATACCCGCGGCAGGGAGCGCAGCCGGGAAGCCAGGGATATTATCAAGGAGATCAGGGAATTGGCCCAGGCGGGCTATAAAGAGGTTACCCTGCTGGGACAAAATGTTAACTCCTATGGCCGGGGGCTTGATGAGCCCATCGACTTTCCCGATCTGCTCAATATGGTCTCAGAAGTGGATGGAATCGAGCGCATACGCTTCACCACCTCACATCCCAAGGATCTGTCAGACAAGCTGATCGATACCATGGCCGACAACCCCAAGGTTTGCGAGCACATTCATGTGGCCATGCAGTCGGGCAGCAACCGCATTCTGAAGCTGATGAACCGGGGGTATACCCGGGAGCACTATCTGGAGAGGACTATGGCTTTGCGCCAACGAATCCCGGGCGTAGCCATAAGCACTGATATCATCGTGGGTTTTCCCGGGGAAAGCGAACAGGATTTCCTGGATACACTGGATATGGTGCAGAAAGTGCGTTTTGATTCGGCTTTTACCTTTATGTATTCCCCCCGTACGGGAACCAAAGCGGCTGAGATGGAGGACCAGCTCCCAGTTGAGGTCAAGCGCAGCCGTTTGCACCAATTGACTCAATTGCAGTATGCTATTGCCCTGGAAATCAACCGCGGTCTGGAGGGCAAATATGAGGAGGTCCTGGTCGAAGGGCCCAGCAAAACCGACCCCAGCAAATTAACCTCGCGCAGCCGCACCAACCGAATAATTATTTTTTCTGGGCCCGATGATATCGCTGGTCAGATAATACGTGTTAAAATAACAGAAGCCAGAACATTTTCGCTATTTGGTGAAATTGCCTGAAGCTGGTGATTTATAGAATTGGAGGTAGATACCCTTGCACAGAGATGAGATTATAAGACTGGCCATGGATCTGGGTTCATCCATAGCACAGTCTGACGAACTGTTGGCAGTCAGGAGACTACAGGATCAATTACAGGCTGACGAGACCGCCTTCGGTCTGGTGATGAAATACCAGGCCCTGCGCATGAATCTCGAGAACAAGCAGCGCAATGGGCTGGAGGCTACTCCTGAAGAACAGAACCAACTCAGTATAGTGGAGCAGCAGATGCAGAACAATGCATTGATTCAGCAGGTTATGGATGCACAGGACAAGTTCAACAATCTGATGCACGCGGTGTATTTCGCCATGAATCAGAGCCTTTCCGGTGGGTGCGGCCCTGATGGATGCAGCTCCTGCAGCGGCTGCGGTATGTGATTTAGCCTTCTTTATTAGTATTTGCCCAAGGCCCAAATCGGGTCTTTCTTTTTGTAGAACCAGATTGATGCTGCGATTCCTGGTAACAAGGAGGAGACTGGTCTTGTCGCAGTATACCCCCATGATTGAGCAATATCTGGAGATAAAAGAACAGCATCAGGATGCCATCCTCTTTTTCCGCCTGGGGGATTTCTACGAGATGTTTTTCCAGGATGCCGAAACAGCGTCCAGGGAACTGGAAATTGTTCTCACCGCGCGCGATGGCGGGCAGGATGAACGCATTCCCATGTGCGGGATCCCTTATCATGCGGCTGACAGCTATATAGCCAGGTTGGTGGCTCAGGGATATAAAGTGGCCATATGTGAACAGGTAGAAGACCCCAAAAAGGCCCGGGGCATCGTCAAACGAGAGGTAGTCCGCATAATCACCCCGGGGACTATCACTGATGAGAACCTTTTGCAGGAGGATCGCAACAATTATCTGGCCGCAGTGGTAGAAAGCAAGAACTGTGCGGGATTGGCCTGGGTCGATGTTTCCACCGGGGAATTCCAGGTGACCGAGTTTACTGGCCCTGCCGGACTGGCTGCCCTGAGTGTCGAACTGCAGCGCATCGCCCCTGCGGAGTGCTTGATCGACAATTTGGGCAATCTTTACTCTCAATACTGGACTAACCCGGCCTGGCCGCTCAGGGCTGCGGCGGCCGGTATTCCGGAGCCAGCCCTGGATCTGAGCAGGGCGCAAAACATACTTTTAAATCATTTTAAAACTGCTACCCTGGACGGTTTTGGGCTAAGAGGCTTCAGTGCCGGCATTATGGCTGCGGCGGCAATTATCCTGTTTTTGCAGGAAACGCATCAGCAGCACCTGGAAAACATTTTGGGATTAAAAGTACACCGGCCGGAGCAGTATCTGGGCATTGATGCGGCCTCGCGCCGCAACCTGGAGATAACCGGCAATCTTCGCGACGGCGGCAAGCAGAATACCTTATTGAGCATCCTGGACTTGTGTCACACCGGCATGGGTAAGAGGCTTTTGAGGAAATGGCTGGAACTGCCGCTGCGCGAGGTGTCAGCCATCAACCGGCGCCTGGACGGGGTAGAAGAACTGTTCTCCAACATTGAGCTGCGCGAGCAACTGGCGGCGGTATTGAAACGAATCTATGATATGGAGCGCCTGGGGGGCAAGCTGGGCAGCGGCCTGGCCAACCCCCGGGATTTGCTGGCTTTGAAGTCATCCTGCCAGGCTTTGAACGATTTGACAGAGCTGTTGCAGGGCTGCCAGACCGAGATAATACGCCATGCCGGCAGCATGGACAATCTGCAGGATATAGCCAATTTGATTGATCAGGCAATTGTGGACGAGGCCCCTATAACGGTAAAAGAGGGCGGCTTGATCAAACCCGGATTTGACCAGGAAATCGATGAATTAAAAAGGCTTGCCAGCGAAGGCTCGGCCTGGCTGGTTGATTACGAGAATAAAGAAAAAGAGCGCACCGGCATTAAACATCTGAAAGTCGGATTCAATAAAGTATTCGGGTACTACCTGGAAATAAGCCGTTCCAATCTGCACCTGGTACCCGCCGATTATGTGCGCAAACAGACCCTGGTCAATACTGAGCGCTTCATAACCGATGCCTTAAAACAATACGAAGACAGGATACTGGGGGCCAGGGAGCGCCTCTTCGCTCTGGAATACGAAGCCTTTGTCAGGCTGAGAAACACCGTGGCAGAACACCTGCAGCGCATTCAGGACAGCGCCAGCAAGGTAGCCCTGGTCGATGTGCTCCTGGCCCTGGCGGAATGCGCCTTCCGCAATGATTACGTTCGTCCTTTAGTGGATGAAAGTGGTAGAATTGAGATAAAAGCGGGACGCCATCCGGTAGTGGAGCAGAATCTTCCCGGCGGTCATTTTGTGCCCAATGATGTGCGCATGGACTCGGACAGCTGTCGTTTCATGCTGATAACCGGCCCCAACATGGGCGGGAAGAGTACATACATGCGGCAAACCGCCCTGATTGTCATCCTGGCCCAGATGGGATGCTTTGTGCCTGCGCGTGAGGCCCGTATCGGCGTGGTGGACCAGATCTTTACCCGGGTAGGGGCCAGTGATGACCTGGCTTCAGGTCAGAGTACTTTTATGGTGGAAATGGTGGAGGTAGCGAACATTCTGCACAATGCCAGCCCCAAGAGCCTGGTGATACTCGATGAAATCGGAAGGGGCACCAGTACTTTCGATGGATTGAGCATCGCCCGGGCGGTCTGTGAAGATCTGGCCAACAGGATTAAAGCCCGCACCCTTTTTGCCACCCATTATCATGAACTCACTTCCCTCGCCGAGGATACACCCGGCATTGTCAACTTATCAGTCTCGGTAAAAGAGAGCGGAGACACAGTAGTGTTTTTAAAAAAGGTTTTGCCGGGAAAAGCTGATAAGAGTTACGGAATACATGTGGCCGGTCTGGCCGGTGTGCCGGAGACCGTGCTGCAGCGGGCTAAAGAGGTGTTAAAACAGTTGGAAAACAGGCCCCCAAAGGCTTCAGCTTCGCTGGTGTTTGAGCAGCCGGCTTTATTTGCCAGTGAAAACGCGTTGCTCACAGAGCTGCAGCGGCTTGATGTGGACAGCCTCAGCCCGCGTGAAGCCTTAAACATCCTCTATCGATGGAAAAGCGATTTTGCATAATCTGCCCTATATATT
>LFSQ01000137.1 GCA_001512785.1 Syntrophomonas sp. DTU019 | reverse complement strand
CTGAGCAGCCGGCTTATTTAAGCCGGCTGCTGTATTGTTCCAGCTGTTGTTTTTTACATCATGGGAGGCATTCCGGCGCCGGCACCCATACCCTTGTCTTCCACGGGCTTCTCGGTGATGACTGCTTCAGTAGTCAAGACCATGGAGGCAATGCTGGCTGCGTTCTGCAAAGCTGAGCGAGTTACCTTGGCAGGGTCAATGATACCGGCCTTGATCATGTTTTCATATTGATCGGTCAGGGCGTTGTAACCAACCCCAACCTCGGAGTTGCGCACCTTTTCGACCACCACAGAACCCTCTTTGCCGGCGTTGTTGGCAATCTGGCGGACCGGTTCTTCCAGGGCTTTCTTGACCAGGTTGACGCCGGTCAGCTCGTCCCCTTCAGCCTTCAGTTCGTCGATAACCGGGATGATATTTATAAAGGCAGTGCCGCCACCAGGCACAATGCCTTCCTCAACTGCAGCTTTGGTGGCTGCCAGGGCGTCTTCAATGCGGTGCTTCCTTTCTTTGAGCTCAGTCTCGGTAGCAGCGCCGACCTGAATCACCGCAACACCGCCGGACAGTTTGGCCATGCGTTCCTGCAGCTTTTCCCTGTCATATTCGGATTCAGTCTCTTCAGCCTGTTTCTTGATAACTGCGATGCGGGCTTTTACAGCCTCTTCAGAACCGGCCCCGTCAACGATGATAGTCTCATTGCGGTTTACCACCACCTGGCGGGCTTTGCCCAGCATATCCAGGGTCACGTTCTCCATCTTCACACCGATATCTTCTGAAACTACCTGACCAGCGGTGAGTATGGCGATATCTTCGAGCATGGCTTTTCTTCTGTCGCCAAAGGCCGGAGCCTTAACCGCCACGCAATTGAAGGTACCGCGCAGCTTGTTGACCACCAGGGTGGGCAGCGCTTCACCTTCGACATCTTCAGCTATGATCAGCATGGGCTTGCCGGTCTGTACCACCTTTTCCAGGACGGGGAGAATCTCGTTGATGGCTGAAATCTTCTTGTCGCTGATAAGTATATAGGGCTCTTCCAGAACTGCTTCCATTTTTTCCGTGTTGGTGACCATGTAAGGTGAGATATAGCCGCGGTCGAAGCTCATACCTTCCACAACTTCCAGGGTGGTTCCTACGGATTGGGATTCCTCAACCGTAATAACCCCGTCACGGCCTACTTTCTCCATAGCATCAGCTATTAAGGCGCCAATTTCAGGATCATCGGCGGAAATAGCGGCTACCTGTGCGATGGCCTCTTTGGAATCTACAGTTCTGCTTATTTTCTTGATTTCATCGACAGCAACCTTGACCGCCTTTTCAATTCCATGCCTCATCAACATGGGATTGGCACCGGCAGCGACGTTTTTTAAACCCTCTTTGATCATGGCCTGTGCCAGTACGGTTGCCGTTGTGGTTCCGTCACCGGCCACATCATTGGTTCTTATAGCAACTTCTTTTACCAGTTGGCAGCCCAGGTTTTCCCAGGGATCTTCCAGATCGATGTCTCTGGCAATAGTAACACCGTCATTGGTAATGGTGGGAGAACCGAATTTCCGATCCAATACTACATTGCGCCCTTTGGGACCCAAAGTTACCTTAACCGCATTGGCCAGGGTATCTACTCCCCTTTCCAATGCCCTGCGTGCCTCTTCGCTAAATTTAATCTCTTTGGAAGCCATCTATGTATCCTCCTTTTTAATCTGTTTATTTAAGCCAATTTCGCTAGAACATCTCTTTCAGATAAGATCAGCAATTCCTCACCGTCGACCTTTATATCGGTTCCAGCATATTTAGCATAGATGACCTTGTCACCAACGGCCACATACATCGGAATCCGCTCGCCCTTGTCATTCAGAGCTCCGGGACCTACTGCCAGGACTTCGCCAATCTGCGGTTTTTCCTTAGCAGTATCGGGAACATAGAGACCGCTCTTGGTTTTTTCTTCCTGACTTTCCAATACTTTGACTACCAGTCTGTCTGCCAATGGTTGAATTTTCAAAGGTATACCTCCTTCTCAAATAGTTGCTTCTATTATTAGCACTCATTATACGTGAGTGCTAACATCTAGCTATAATATTAGGCAAGACCGGCTTAGGTTTCAAATAGAAAACCGAGCTGATTCTGCCCGATATTACTAATTAGTATTATGTTGCGGGGAATTTCTTTTTATACCTTTAAATAGCATTAAATTTCGTTTAGCTCTCACCGCACTCAACCGAGGATCCGATCAAAGTATCCAGACCGTGCGGCAAAACCGGCAGTATAGCCTCCAGGGATTCTCTCACCCCGCGCTCACTGCCGGGCAGATTGATAATCAGGGTTTTCCCGCGTATCCCTGCAGCTGCCCGGGAAAGGGCGGCCCGCGGGGTTTTCTGCAGTCCGGCCCAGCGCATCAGCTCAGGAATGCCCGGTGCCAATCTATCCACAATATTAATGGTAGCCTCAGGGGTGATATCCCGGGGTGAGAAGCCAGTCCCCCCGGAGGTAAGGATCAGATCCAGCTTGAGCTGATCGCAGGCATAAACCAGGGTGTCCTCAATTGTGGGTTTATCATCAGGTATGATTTTATAAAACACCACCTCATAATCAGCGCCCAGCATTTCAGCTATCCTTGAACCGCTGCGGTCCTCCCGCTCCCCCTGCGAACCTTTGTCGCTCATAACCACTATTCCGGTCTGATACATCAAATCACTCCAAACCGCTATTTATAACCCGGGTGCTTAACATACCCGCTTTTGCCCCCGCTTTTTTCCAGCAGGCAAATCCTGGCTATTTCCATCCATCGGTCAACCGCTTTACACATATCATAAATGGTTAAGGCGGCTATGCTGGCAGCAGTAATGGCTTCCATCTCTACCCCGGTTTTGCCGGTTGATCTGACTACGGTTTCTATATACAGCTCACCGGCGGCATCATCGAAATCGTATTCCACGTCTACTGCAGCCAGCATCAGGGGGTGACACATAGGGATCAACTGCGGGGTCTGTTTGGCCCCCATAATAGCAGCCACCTGCGCTACCGCCAGTACATCCCCTTTGGCAATGGCCCCTCTTTTGATGGCCTGCAGGGTTTCCGGCTTCATCTTAACTACCGCCATAGCCCGGGCCTCACGAGTGCTGTCGGCTTTAGCGCTGACATCCACCATACGGGCACGGCCTGATGAATTGAGGTGGGTAAATTCCAAGCTTATCCTCCTATTTGGTACATTTTGCGGTTGTTGGCTTTGCCCCAGCCAGCCTGCATATGATGCCGCTCAGGTTTGCGGCTGATGGCCTGAGCCAACAATTGGCAGAGCTCTTCCCTGCTGATGCCCTTGACCAGAGCGGCTTTTAAATCGGTTTCATGATAATCATACAGGCAATTCCTGAGTTTGCCTTCAGCAGTCAGCCGGATGCGGTTGCATTTGGAGCAAAAATGATTGCTCAAGGGACTTATAAAACCTATGCCCCCCTGACCGCCTTCCAGCCTGAAACATTCAGCCGGTCCGTTGCCAATCTGTGCAGTGGGCACCAGATTATAATGCTCGCTTAAAACGCTTTTTACCTCTTTGATACTGATCACTTTGCTGTCATCCCAGAACAGCAGATCCCCCACCGGCATAAATTCTATGAAGCGGATCTGCAAGGGATAACGATAGGCCAAATCGGCAAAATCCAGTATTTCATCATCATTGAAGCCTTTTATGATGACGGTATTTATCTTTACCGGATGCATGCCCACTTCCATAGCTGCCAGTATGCCCTGCCAGGCATCTTCCAGGCGGCCGCCGCGGGTGATATATTCATATTTCTGCGCTGACAGGCTGTCCAGGCTGAAGTTGACCCTCTTTAACCCTCCAAGGTGAAGGTCTTTGGCCATCCCGGCAAAAAGGGTGCCGTTAGTGGTCAGGGTCACTTCATCTATGCCGGGAAGACCCGCCAACTGGCTTACCAATCCGGTGATGTTTCGCCTTATCAGGGGCTCGCCCCCGGTAAGCCTGATTTTATTTATGCCCAAATCACTGGCCGCTTCGGCAATAGCTATGATATCCTCAAACGATAATATCCTGGAATGTTCAAGCTTCTTAATGCCCGATTCCGGCATACAATACCGACAGCGCAGATTACAGCGATCGGTTACCGATATACGCATATAGCTGATGATGCGTCCATAGTTGTCACGCAAGAAAAGCCCCCTCCCCCGGGCTGGTCTAAGACCATGTTTAGAAACATCCTAATTGACAGGCTGAGATTTTAATGCCAGCTTGATCACACAGGGCCCCCATGCGGGACAGCTCTATTTGCAGCTCGGCAGCAAATTCTCTGGCTTCGGCGCAAGTTATGCGCTTGCCGGGGAACCTGTCCAACAAAACCTCGATAATCTTCTCATCTTGCATGGCCTTACCCTCCCTTACACACTACCCTCTTAGGAAGTTCTCTTGCTGCAAATTGATTCACATCCGTTTTCTGCCCTCATTATACACCACCATGACTTATTTCTACAAATGCGGCTAGTTTTCGCAAGGCTTTCCACCAATCCAGGGTCGTACCTGGCCTTGGGGCACGGGTGTCATAGTGGATTATCCTCCATAGTGTGGTGCAATATAGCCGGCTATACGACAAATCCGGTTCTATTGAACACACATACGAGGAAAAGCAGTCCCCCTTTTCACTGACTATTTGTACCGCTTCCGGTAAACATCTACATGGATAATTAGAAATAACGCTGATCAATCATCAGTTCGGAGCGCTCCGTAACTATCCACTTGACCGGGCAGTCCTGCTCATGGGGAAACACCGAAACAACCACTTGAAACTCGTAGCATACCCCACAGGTGAAGGCATCCTTCCTCAGCCGTGGTAAAAAGCGGTCATAATACCCCCTGCCATAGCCAATGCGGTAGCCCTGATAATCAAAGGCCAAACCGGGCACCAGCACGGCATCGATCTTTTCCGGTTCGACAGGCGGCCCTGCCGGCTCTAAGATGCCAAACCGGCTCAGCTTCATGGCTCCGGGATCAGAGCAGGGGATGGGGTGTATTTCCCCTCCTTCCACCCGGGGAAGGGCCAGGGTCTTGCCTTTTTTGCGCAGCTCTGCGAAAACTGGCTTAAGATCCACCTCATTGCGAATGCTCATATAGCCCATGACAATTTGCGCATCATACAAAGGCTTAAGCTCCATGAGTTTACGGCCAATAGCCCGGCTGAGCGACTCTACCTCCGCAGGGGACAGCTGGGCCCTTTTATGCAGCATATGCTTTCTTATTGCCGTCTTGCTAGACATCATTCTATCCGTTTCCATCAACTCCTCCTGCTGCGCGGCACATAGAATGCATTGGCATACTGCCTCTGCCGCCAATAGTAAAGACCCAATCCCACAGCCAGCAATCCCAGGGTATAAACCTGTGCCAGTGTAAACGGGCCTATATAAATGGCGCTGTACCGGAAGAATTCAATGATAAAGCGATAGATGCCGTAGCCCAGCAGGTAGGATATAAATATTTGTCCGCTAAAGCTGCGTCGCTTATACAACCATAACAAGAAGACAAACAGAAGCAGGTTCAAAGCAGAACTGAACAGCTGAGTGGGGTAGCGGCTAAAGCTGTCGATGTAAGGAAAGACCACTCCCCATGGCCCGGAAGTGATATTCCCGTAACAGCAACCGCGCAGGAAGCATCCAACCCTTACCACAGCATATCCCAGGGCCAAATAAGGGCTGAACATATCGGCAACTTTCCAAAATGACAGGTTTTTTTTCCATATATATAGCCCGAAGGGGATTATTCCTCCAATAAAGGACCCATACCATATCATGCCTTCAATTCCGCCCGGGCCAATCGAAAACACTATCAGAGGATTGGCCACAAACCCCGGCCAATCATAGACCAGCACATAGGCCAGGCGGGCACCTATCAATCCCCCTAAAACCGACAGGATTACCAAATCCAGGACCATGCTGCTGTCATAGCCCTCGCGGCGGGCAATGCGGCTGATGCCCCATAATGCCAGCAGCACAGCCAGGGATAACATAGCCCCCCAGGCGTAAACGGTAAATGATCCTATTTTAAAAAGTACTGGATGCAAGGTTATATCCTCCCTACAGTTATCCACAAGGCTGTTTGCCTGCGGTGAAAAAATCCCCGGGGTTATTCCAGAGTATAGCAGATACACCGGGGTTTGGCCTCTCGCTCCTATATTTTATCAACAGACTTATCCACATTATCCACAATGATTTTTCACAGGGACAATAGACCGGGGTAGGCATTGAGCTCAAGTGAGGCGAAATCCCCACACTTGTACTGCATATAGGCTTGCCCGGCTATCATGGCGGCATTGTCAGTGCACAGGGAAAGCGACGGAAAGGCTACTTTAAGCTGTTCTTCTGCAGCCCTTTTTGTCAGGCTGTTTCTTAACAGCGAGTTAGCCGCTACCCCTCCGGCCATCAGTACGGTCTTGACCTGGTATTTCTGGGCTGCCCGGATAGTCTTTTCCACCAAGACCTCCACCAAAGCCTGCTGGAATTCAGCGGCCATGTCATTGACATTGGCCTGGCCCAGCTTTTCCAATTTGCGCCATTGGTTCATCACTGCGGTTTTCAAGCCGCTGAAACTGAACTCAAAATCATCTTTATCCAGGAAAACGCGCGGCAGTTTATGCACACCGGGCGTGCCTTCACGAGCCGCTTTTTCCACCGCCGGCCCGCCGGGATAAGACAGTCCCAGAAAACGGGCTACTTTGTCAAAGGCCTCTCCGGCGGCATCGTCGCGGGTTTCCCCGATTACCCGGTATTCCTGCCGAGAAGGCATATAGACCAGGCTGGTATGCCCGCCCGATACGACCAAACAGATACAGGGGAGCTCAATATCCGGTTTTTCCAGGAAATTGGCATAAATATGACCGTGCAGGTGATTGACCGCTATAATGGGTTTATTGATCGAATAGGCAAAGGCTTTGGCGAAACTCACCCCCACCAACAGAGCCCCGATCAACCCCGGCCGGTTGGTGACCGCCACCGCAGCGATATCCTCATAGCCGAGGCCTGCTGTGGCAAAGGCCTCATCAACCACCGCGTATATGGTTTCAATATGCTTGCGGGAAGCTACCTCCGGCACCACCCCGCCGAATTTCTGGTGCAGCTTGACCTGTGACTGCACCACATTGGAAAGTATGTCCTGGCCATTTTTCACGATGGCGGCCGCAGTTTCATCACACGAGGTTTCAATTCCCAGAATATAAATCTCTTTCATCACTAATCCTCATTATGAAGGCTGTAGCTGTTTCATCATAACGATAGCATCTTCATCATTGTCCGAATAATACTGCCTGCGCACCCCGGTGGGGATAAACCCCTGTGCGCTGTATAATCGCATCGCTGCAAGGTTGGAAGCCCTCACCTCCAAATAAACCCGGCAGACCCGTTTTTGCCTGGCAATATTGAGCAAGGCCTGTAACAACCTGCTTCCCATTCCCTGGCGGCGATAACGGGGAGCTACTGCCACATTGGTGATATGAGCCTCCTCCACCACCACCCACATACCGCCGTAAGCGGCCACTTCCCCTTCATAATCAGCCACTATGTAGGTGGCATAGCGGTTGTTCAATTCATTCTCATAAGACTGCCTGGACCAGGGAAGGGTAAATGACTGCAACTCTATTTGCATTATTTCGTCCAGATCACGGCCGGTCATCTTGCGAATTAGAAAATCCTGGTTCACTGCGTTGTTACTCCCTTTTCCAAACGATATTCAGCTTCGGACAGGCGTATATACAATGGCTTGACCGTAAGTCCGCTTTCCAGTGTTTGGGCATCTACGGCCTGCCAGGCCAGACTGCCCAGAGCCGCCGCCCGGGGGAACATAAGATGCGGGCCGACCGGCAGCAAACGCTCCCCGAAATAATCAGCAAAATAATCGCGGTAGGTGATGGCTCCATCCCCTACTATAATAACCCTTTCCCGGCCTGTCCTGTCTAAGCTGGCAGTAATCTCAAGGGCTGCCCGCTCGGGGGAGCAGGCGGTTATAGGCGATATATTCCGGGGAAAGCTGCCCGCAACATCATAACAGCAAAAATATACCTCCTGGCGGCGGGCGTCCAGTACAGTCGCCACTAACGCCTGGCTGCCGGCCAGGTTGTGAGCCAGCACCTCCAGGGTAGGTATGGCTGCAATGGGCAACCCGGTGGCCATGCTCAGCCCTTTCACAGTTGCCATGCCAATGCGCAGGCCGGTAAAAGAGCCCGGCCCCACTGTCACTGCCAGGGCCGTGATCTGCCCCCAATCGCATTCGCTTTCCTTCATCACCCGGTCAATCAGCGGCAGCAATATCTCGGAATGCTTCTTGCCAAAATTGACAAATTCCTCACGGATCACCCTATCCCTGGCCACCAGAGCCACTCCGGCCACCTGCGTGGCGCTGTCAACCGCCAGTATCAACAATTTGTTCCAACTCCTTTAGCCTTTCGCCATACTTTTGCCCCAAAGCTTCAACCCTGACCAGCCGCTCACGCTCATAATCCTCATCGACCAGCTCTATATAAATGTGCATGGCTTCCGCCGGCATATATTCCTGCCCGACTTCCGGCCATTCGATCAAACACAGGCCGTCTTTTTCCAGATAATCCTCCAGGCCCAAATCGCTTAAATCCCCGCAGCCCAAGCGGTAGAAATCAAAATGATAGATGGTATCCCGGCCCTGATAAATATTCATCAGGTTGAAAGTGGGGCTGGTCACCCGCTGTTGATAGCCTTTGCCCCGGGCCACACCCCTGACCAGTGTAGTCTTGCCGGCTCCCAATACCCCGTGCAGGCAAACCACATCCCCGCTTTGCAGGACAGAGGCCAGGGCTTTTCCCAGCTTGAGCATATCGCTTTCAGTTTTTATGAGCAGCTGCAAATGGCGTCACCTCATGATTGTGCCCTTTACCTGGCAGGCAGGGCCCGATAAGCGTCTCGTATCGCCTTGAAATCCTCCCAGGTGGGTCGTTTATAGGCCTCATTGCGCAACAGGGCAGCCGGATGAAAGGTGGCTATAATACTCCTGCCCTGGCGGGTCAGCCAGGTACCGCGTATCTTGGTTATCCTCACCGCAGGGTCAATCACTACCTGACTGGCCAGCGAGCCCAGGCATACTATGATTTGCGGGTTGATCAACCTGATCTGGGCTTCCAGATAATTGCGGCACTGTTTTACCTCATCGGGATTGGGCAGCCGGTTGCCCGGAGGCCGGCATTTAACCACATTGGCGATATAGACCTCACTGCGCTTCAATTCGGCCGCAATCAGGATTTTATCCAATAACTGCCCGGCTCTGCCTACAAAAGGCAGTCCGGCCTCATCCTCATCCTTGCCCGGGCCCTCCCCGATAAACAAAAGGCGAGCACAGGGGTTGCCCTCACCGAAAACCACTTGTTGACACCCGTCCCGCAATCTGCAGTTGCGGCATTTTAAGGCCAGCGATCGCAGTTCTTGCAGAGAACTGATTTGCGGATAACTCTGTTCATAATTGACCCCGGGAAGAAAAGCCTGGGGTGGGTTGATAACTTTCGACGGTGCGGCTCTTTCTGCTGGAGTCGCTTCTGGCTCATCGAATAGCCCCGGTTGTTCTGTAGACATTTTTCCCTCTCCCACTGGCATCTAATCTGCTAAGCCATATTTTCCATGAAATTGCCATTACTATTATAATATAAGCAGGCTGTCCCGACCAGCAACAGCAAAGGAGGGCCAGACTGCTTTGCAATAAAGCCTGACCCTCCATCAGTTGGCTCTCTTTAAGGGCTGGCTACTGGCCCAATACCTGGTACAAATCGTCGAAACCATTGCCGATGCGCCAGAAGGCGATGCCGCCCAGGCGGTCATTAACTGCCAGTTTGAACTTCTCATTTAAACTGGTGCGGTTTTCCAGCCATATGGTGTGCTGCCGCCCCTTTTCATCATAATAGGTGTAATACGGGCTCATGCTGGCGGTGTCGAATCCGCCCGTAACCTGATACTTGCTTTTTATGGCCGCCAGTTTGGGAGCCGTTATCGCCACCGCATTGCCTTTGGCTGTCCAGTCATAGCCATAAGTGGGCAAACCCAGGAGAATCTTTTCGCGGGGCAAATTGGCCAGCATATAGTCCTTCACCTCTTTCACCCACCACAGCGGCGCTACCGGGCCGGGCCCGCTGCCTGCATAGCAGTAATCATAGGCCATAACTACCACTCGATCGGCAATTTGCCCGATTTCTTTATACTGGTAGGCAACCGGCCAGCTCTCTTTGCCGGTACGGGCAAATACCGCTACTGACAGCATTTTGCCCGGACCCAAGGCGGCTTTTAACTCCTTTAAAAACTGAGTGAAATACTGGGCATCAGCCGGGGGAATGAACTCAAAATCGATGTTTACCCCGTCGTATTTATCCGCTGTAACCTTCTGGGTCAGCTGCTGAATCAAGTACTGGCGGTAGTTTTTGTTGGCCAGCAGGGCATGCAGGGCCTCTTTATCCATCAAAGCCACGCCCAAATGAGTTCTAATGCCTCGCTGTCGTGTATATTGCAGCACCTGGTGGTATTGATCCTGGTATTCATAGCGCAGCTCACCCTTGCTGTCGGTTTCAAACCAGCGGAAAGCGACATCAGTGAACAGGTCAACATTTCCAGCAAATTCATCCCAGGGGGTATAATAATAGTAAGCAAACACCTCCGGGCGGTAGTTGAAGGATAGGTTGACTTCTCGCCGGCTGCCATCCCAGCTCACCGCCGCACCCAGGGTTTCGGCCAGAAAACGCAGCGGGACATAAGTTCTGTCCTTATAAATGAGCGGGGCCACCTCAAAGCTCTTTTTCACACCGTCCACTTTGGCCTCCCGGCTGCCTATAATAAACTCTATGTATTTGCCCTTGCAGTCCATAGCCACCTTCTTCAGGGCTGCATCCCAATACACGGTGCCATTCAAGGCCATATCCTCTACCACAAAGCGAACCGGCACCATGGTACGCCCCTGTATAAGCAGGGCCCCGGGCTGAAAGGTTCTCAATTCGCCATCAATGCGTATCCCCACCGGGAAGGCTGCAGTCGGGATCGCCGGAAGAGCAAAAATCAGCATGGCTATAATTATCACCACAACTACTTTTTTCCCCAAGCTCCACTCATCCTCCATTACAGGCAGATCTTAATCTTTAGACGATTATCTGCCAGTTCCGGTTCCAATCCCCAGCCTTAAGCCCGGGCAGTAAAAAACGCCACAGATCGGTTGAGAATCCATGGCGTCTATGAATAACTGTATTATTTTATATAATAGCCTTAACGCAGCACATTTCCGGCAATAACCATTCTCTGGGCTTCGGAGGTTCCTTCGTAGATTTCCGTAATCTTGGCATCGCGCATCAGGCGCTCCACCTTTTGCCCTTTAATGTAACCGTATCCCCCGAAAACCTGTACCGCTTTTATGGTGTGGCGCATGGCGCACTCGGCGGCAAACAGCTTGGCCATGGCGGCTTCTTTGGCAAAAGGCTTACCCTCATCCTTAAGGCAACAGGCATTATAGGTCAAATAGCGCGCCGCCGCTACATCTGTTGCCATATCGGCTATCCACCACTGTACAGCCTGATGCCTGCTGATGGGCTTGCCAAATTGAACCCGCTGTTTGGAATAGGCTATGGACTCATCCAGAGCCGCCTGGGTAATGCCGACTGCCTGAGCGGCTATGCCAACCCGGCCGTGATCAAAACAATTCATGGCAATTTTCAAGCCTTCCCCTATCTTGCCCAGCTGATTTTCTTTAGGTATGCGGCAATCCTTAAATATGATTTCCGAGGTTTGTGAGGCTCTCAGGCCCATTTTGGCAAAATGCGCCCCAACCCGCATGCCCGGTGTCCCTTTAGGAACAATAAAACCGGTCATGCCTCTGCTGCCGTCTTCTTTTTGCACCCAGGCAAAAGTGATGTATGTGTCCGCCACCGGGCCGTTGGAGCAGAAGGTCTTGGTGCCGTTTATAACCCATTCGTCACCATCCAGCACCGCTGTTGAGGTGGCTGCCCCAACATCCGTGCCAGCACCGGGTTCAGTCAGGGCAAAAGCCCCCAGATGCTCACCTTTGGCCAATGGAGTCAGGTACTGCCGCTTTTGCTCCTCAGTTCCAAACAGCAGTAAGGGCATGCACACCAGGCCAGTATGTACAGACATGGTAAAACCTGTAGCAGCACAGAAATAAGAAAGCTGTTCCACAGCGATGGCATAGGTAAGATAGTCGGTACCGGCTCCGCCGTATTCCTGAGGAATCGGCATGCCCATCCACCCGCCTTCGCCGAGCTTCTGTATGACTTCGGCGGGGAAACGGCTGTTCTCATCAATCTCTACCGCAATAGGATCTACATAGGTCTTTCCAAACTCCCGCATGTTTTCCCTAACCAGTTCCTGCTCTTCCGTCAGTTTAAAATCCATTACACTCACTCCTTTTCGCTATATCGCACCCGCCCGCGCAAAAAGCGCATGCGGAAACGGCCCGACCTGTAACTGCATTGTATAAAACGGGTAAATATTTTGTCAATAATATATTTGTACGCAAAGTATTGCGGCAACTCTGTCTTTGCCCGGCTGCAAGTCTGCTATAGGATTTCAAATCTGCTGAAAATGAATGCTGTGTATGGAGCGCGTCAGGACAGGGAATTCAGACGAGTTATGAACCGTGATTAAGTTCTTCCAGCAATCTTTTAAGCAAGACCGTTTCCTCGGGAGCTAACCTCTCTAAGGCTTTCTTGTTGGCCCGTTCAATAGCGGCACTTACTGGTTCGTTTAAGGCCCGACCCCGTTCGGTCAGCATGACCCTTACCGCTCTGCGATCCTTGGGATCAGGCTGGCGAATGATCAAGGATTTGTTCTCCATACGATCCAGTATGCCGGTCACGGTGGAACCGTCCAGATAGAGCCGTTCAGAAAGCTGCTTGGCGGTCTGCCCATTCTCGTCCCAGAGGCACTTTAAAACCGCATATTGCCCCGGGGTTACGCCATACGGCGCCAATTCAGCCTTAAACAGCTGCTGAATGGCGTTTTGGGCCTTTGTCAGCACAAAATTCACGCATTGTTCTAATTCCATTAAAATACTCCTTATTTCGCTATATAGTAATGATTATAACATAATGTGGACGCAAATTATTTATCAGGTTTGGTTTCCGTAAACATTCAATACAGCCGCTGCTATACAGGGGCGGCAGGCTTGAAAACCGGCATGAGCTGCTCTCCTATTTTTCTAATTGCCATTTCCACCGGCATATCTACATAAACCTCTTTAGGGTCGCATTCCACTATATGTGTGGCCAGGCGAACCCCTTCCTCCAGGGTGACCAGGCTGTAGATATACGGGACCTCATGATCTGTCATGCTCTGTGCATAGATGATGCTGTAGCTGTAAACCCTGCCTTTACCCTGGCTTTTTCTCCACTCTAATTCACTTTGCCAGCATACCGGGCAATGACTGCGCGGGTAAAATATGTACTTTTTGCAGTTCAAACAGTATTGCAGCCACAATTCGCCCTGATTCAAGTACTGGTGATATTTGCGGGTTTGATCACTCATCTTCGGCCCTCCCTAAAATAAGGCTGCTCTCCGTGCTCATCACACCGCCGTTGCCGTTGACAAAGGCCAGGCGGTTTCTTGCCACCTGGCGTTCTCCGGCTTCCCCGCGCAACTGGCGCACCACCTCAATAATATGCGACATTCCCCCGGCAAATGAGGCCTGGCCCATGGAAAGCTGGCCGCCATGGGTATTGCAGGGGAAATCACCCCGGTAAGTCAGGTCATTATCGGCAACAAAGCAGCCTCCTTCACCCTTGGCACAGAAGCCGGCATCCTCCAGGGTGATGATTACGGTGATGGGATAACAATCATATAATGAAAGCAATTCAATGTCCGCCGGTTTTAAGCCGGCCATGGCAAAGGCCCGCCGGGCGGATTGCTTTACCGGGCTTATGGTTATCTCCGGCGCATACACGATGGAATTGTGCGTACAGGCTTCCCCCCAGCCCAAAACGCTCACCGCAGTATGGGTATTGGCCTCGCTTTTGCTCCGGCTTACAACCGCTGCCGCAGCACCGCTGCAGGGGCGGACTATTTCCAGCAGATGCAGGGGATCGGTGATAAGCGGCGACTGCAAGACCTCTTCAATGGTGAGAGGTGCCTGATTGAATAAGGCCAGGGGGTTTTGCAGAGCATTAAAGCGCTGATCTACAGCGATCTTGGCCATCTGCTCGGGGGTGGTGCCATAGAGTTGCATGTGCCGGCGCGCGATCAAGGCATATCCGGTATTGAACCCCATGGGCAGGTAAGGCAATTCATAATCTATTTCCGCCTGGGACATCACTGACATCTTGCCCTGCAGGGTATTGAACACCTGGCTGTCCCAGACCCCCCCGCTCAAGCACAGGCAGTTCTCGCATATACCTCTTTCAACCAGCATGGCCGCCCTGGCTACAGCCCCAGCCGCGCTGGCTCCCCCCAATTCCACCATATTGAGAAAAGCGGGAGCCAGACCCAAATACTCGGCTACCTGGGCCGGCCACATAAAAGCGCTGTCTTCGCTGGGAGGGGTGACCAAGAGCCCATCTATATCGCGTTTTTGCAGAGCTGCATCCTCAATCGCCAGACGGGCGGCTTGGGCCAGCAAGGCCAGAGTCCTTTGACCCGCAGGGTTCTTCTGCGGGGCCAATTCGGATATCCCGGTTATTAGGGCAGGTTTCTTTGTCAATTCCCATGCCTCCTTCCTTTTTCACCCTCAGGCGGCCCATAGGCTTGCCAGAAGCGCTGCAGAGCAGGCCTTTTGCTTCTTGATAAATACCGCCCCCGCTGCAGGCAGTCAGGATTGAACATAAGCCTGTATACACGACCAATAGGGGATGAGTGCTTCAATAAGGCGTGAGGATAACGATAACCGCTGGTGTGTTCGACCAGCAGCAAACAGGCCGATGATGCATTTTTATATCATATTATATAGGCTATCACGCGAAGGCAACCGTCATTTTTCTGTAGTACCGCGCACGAGCAGAATAAAACCGCTTTCCACTTGGTTTATCGTCCTATCGTCCTTAAGTCAGCTTGTGAATGAATATGCCGCTGCGCAGCTTGGGTTCAAACCAGGTTGACTTGGGGGGCATTATCCTGCCGGCATCCGCAATGGCCATCAAATCAGCAATAGTGGTCGGATACATGGCAAAAGCGATTTTCATATCCTGGGCTACCCTTTTTTCCAGCTCACTCAGCCCCCGGGCGCCGCCCACAAAATCGATGCGCTTGTCGGTCCGGGGGTTGGTAATCCCCAATATGGGTCCCAAAATGTTGTTCTGCAGTATAGAAACATCCAGCCGGGCTACCGGGTCATCGGCATCATAACTGCCCGGCCGGGCTTTTAAAACATACCACTGGCCTTCCAGATACATGCCAAAGCTTTTGGGGGCCTGGGGCTGGTAGGGGCCTTCGCCGCTATAGGGCTCGACCTCAAAATCCTTTTTTAATAGCTCTATGAAGCCTTGCGGGGTGTGGTTGTTCAGATCCCGCACCAGCCGGTTGTACCCCATTATGCAGGGATCATGATCCGGGAACAATACGGCCAGGAAATAATTATATTCCTCCTGTCCGGTATGATGGGGATTATCAGCCCGGCGCTGCAGACCCACCTGCACCGCTGAAGCGGAGCGGTGATGGCCATCCGCGATATACAGGCTGTCGATCGGAGAAAACAATTGCTGCAGCCTGTTAATCACTTCCTCCTGGTCGATTTTCCATACGGTGTGGCCAATACCGTCCTCAGATACAAAATCGTACAAGGCCGGCTGCCGGGCAATCCATTGCGATATTATAGAATCGATTTGCTCCTGGCTGCGATAGGTAACGAAGATAGGCCCGGTCTGAGCATCGCAGATGTCAACATGGCGAGTGCGGTCCTGTTCCTTGTCGGCCCGGGTCAATTCATGCTTTTTTATGACATCATTAAGATAATCATCTATGGAAAGGCAGGCCACCAAACCGGTCTGTATATGCTGCCCCCGTTTCTGTCGATAAATATACAGGCAAGCGGCCTGGTCCTGAATAAAGACCCCCTCGGCCACCATTTTGTCCAGGTTGCTCCTGGCCCTGGCATAAACCCGCTCATCATAGAGGTCGATACTTTCATCCAGATCGATTTCCGCTTTGTCAACATGCAGGAAGGAGTAGGGGTTGTCGCCTACCATTTCCCGGGCTTCCTGACTGCTCATCACATCATAGGGCAGTGCGGCCACCTTGTCGACCAAAGCTGGAATGGGGCGCAGCGCGCGAAACGGTCTGATTACGGCCATGATTATCCTCCTCTAATTTAATTGCACCTTTAGCCTAGCTGCAGGATGTCCTCGATATGTCCCAGCAGCTCTTTGATATCCTCCAGGTTATGATCCGCCATATGCGCGATGCGGAAGGTCTTGTCTTTCAACTTGCCGTAGCCATTGGAGATTTGGAATCCCCGCTCACCCAGTTGATGGTTGAGATCAGCCACATCGATATTGCGGGTATTGGTAATAGCCGTCAAGGTGTCGGAAAGGTAGCCTTCATCAGCAAAGACGGCGAAATGCTGCCTGGCCCAATTCCTCACATATTCCGCCATTTCCCGGTGCCTCCGATAGCGGTTTTCCAGGCCTTCCTCAAGGATGCGTTGCAGTTGATAATCCAGTGCGTACATATGGCTGATAGAAGGTGTGGAAGGATATTGATAATCCTTTTCCCGGATGTATTGATAGAGCTGCAAAAGATCCAGATAATAACCGCGGCAGGGAACCTCCTGGGCCCGCTCTACAGCCTTCTGTGAAAAGGTGCAGATAGCCATCCCGGGGGGCAGGCCCAGGGCCTTTTGGGTGGAAGTGATGCAGATGTCAACCCCCAGATCATCGACCGGAATAGGGGTTCCTCCGGTTGAGCTGACCGTATCCAGGCAGTACACCACCTCAGGATAGTTTTTTACTACCGCTGCTATATCCTGAACCGGGTTCATCACCCCGGTGGAGGTCTCGTTGTGGGTCACGGTGATCAAATCGTATTTACCGGAAGACAGAGCCTCATCGATCATATCGGGGGTAATGGCCTTGCCCCACTCCACTTCATACAGATCAGCGGGAATATTGTTGCTCACCGCCATTTCAAACCACCTTTTGCCGAAGGCGCCAACGGAAAACACCGCCGCTCTCCTGGCGGTGCAGGATCTGATGGCCCCTTCCATCAATCCGCTGCCAGAGCTGGTGGATAACAGGATTTCGTGCTGAGTAGACCAGAGGACTCTCATTTTATCGCTGATGCGGCCCTGTAAAGCTGAAGCATCTTTACTGCGGTGCCCGATCATGGGTTTGGCCATTTTCTGCAAGACCTCGGGGCGAACCTCTACCGGACCGGGGATGAACAACCTTTTATGCATTTATGCCAGCCTCCTAGACAATTATCTTCTGCGGTCTTTTACTATTCTACTGATTTACCGGCTTTTTCTCAATAACGGCTTTAATTAACCTGTTTCCTGGCTGTTCCAGGCTGATAGGCAAGTTTCAAACAGGCGGTCCTGTCACTGCTTTCATTTACCTGGTTTACAGCTGTTCATACCTGTGCTGTCAATACCACAAGCAGGCCTGCCATCTGTGGTATACTGGTTTAAACATTGTCCTAAAGTTACTTTATACATTATTGTTTTGATTTCAGCACTTAAGTATTATAATCTGTCCTAACGTGTGTGCAGCTAACCCTTGATACGGCACAACCGCAGGACAGCAGACGCAGCCCAACGGATAAAAGGCTTAGCAACAGCAGCAGATACATCAAAACATTGAAGGAAAAAGACTTTATGTGGGAATCAATAGTGCAGCTTTTAGAGCAATACGGCATTTGGGGTCTGATCTTTACGGCTTTTGCGGAGTCTTCTTTTCTGCCCCTGGCCCCTGATTTCTTTCTGGTTCCTTTAAGTCTGGCCATGCCGTATTGGGCTTTGCCCCTGGCTGTGCTCACCACCGCCGCTTCTATCTGTGGTGCAGCCTTCGGCTACTATCTCGGTGCCTGCATCGGCAAACCGCTGCTGAAGAAACTGGTATCGCGGCGCAGCCTGGCCCGCATCAAGATCCTTTTCAACCGCTACGGGGGCGGGGCAATATTTGTGGCGGCATTGATTCCCCTGCCCTTCAAGCTCTTTACCATCTCAGCGGGAACATTTGCCATGTCCTTTCCCAAATTCATCACTGCTGCTCTGATCGGACGGGGCCTGCGCTTTTTGGGCGAAGCCCTGCTGATGATTTACTGGGGGCCTAAAGCCTTAAGCCTTATAGAGTCTGATCTCTCTACCTTCAGCCTGATACTGGTGGCTATCCTGCTGGGTCTGGTCATCTTGTACAGTTACTGGCAGCGGTGCTGGCGCTAGAGGGGTTGCCCGGCGGGATGCTCATATCATTGCTGCCGGTTCAGCTTAAGGCCGAAATGTTGTATTATTAGACAATAAGTATAATCATCCGGGTTCATCCCGGTTGTTTTTTTGAGCGGGGTAAAAATAATTGGAATGGCTGGAACACCTATATGAAATGGTGACAACCTGCATAGATGCCTGGGGATACTGGGGCCTGATTATCGGCATGGCTCTGGAAAGCGCCTGTATTCCTATTCCTTCGGAGATCATACTGCCATACGGGGGCTATATGGTTTCCCGCGGCATACTGGGATACTGGCAGGCGGTGGCGGCCGGCACACTGGGGGGCACGATTGGTTCCTGTATCGCTTACTATGTGGGCTCAGTCGGAGGTCGCCCCTTCATATTGAAATACGGCCGTTATTTCCTGGTATCACCGCATGACCTGCAAACCGCCGACCGCTTATTTAAGCGCTACGGGCATCAAGTGGTGTTCTGGGCCCGGCTTTTGCCGGTGATCAGAACCTTTATATCCCTGCCGGCCGGCATCTCTCACATGAGCTTTCGGCGCTTTTTGGTGTACACTGTTCTGGGCTCTGCTCCCTGGAGCATATTGTTTGTCTATCTGGGCTTTAAGCTGGGCCAGAATTGGAATCAGGTACGCCGGGTTTTTGAACAGTTCGACCTGATAATTGTGGCCGGGCTGATAGCATTGGTTATCCTTTATGTCGCCCGGAAAGTCCGCCGGCATCGCTCCGGCATATCCGAATAAATAACGGTGGCTGGGCTTGGCTTTAATCGTCCTACGGCGTGAACACAGCAAAACCCGTGCGGGTTGTTAGGTGATTACCTAACCCGCACGGGTTTTTCAAATTGCTGCTCAATAATCGCTGTTGGTCGCAATTTGCAGTGCTGCTGGTTACCTACTCCACAGTAACGCTTTTGGCCAGATTGCGGGGTTTGTCAACATCCAGGCAGCGCATCACCGCCATATAATAGGCAAAGATCTGCAAAGGGATCACCCCGACGATCGGCGCCAAAAGGGGATTTATGTCCGGCAGCAGAATCTGTTCGTCACATTCCTCGCAGGCCTCCTGCAGGTTGCTTTTACAGATGGCCACTACTACCGCTCCTCTGGCTTTTACCTCTCTCAGATTGGACATGGTCTTATCCACCAGATGATCCTGAGTAATCAAAGCCATGACCGGCACCCCGCTTTCAATCAAGGCCAGGGGCCCGTGCTTGAGCTCACCAGCGGCATAGGCTTCAGCATGAATATAGGAAACCTCTTTCAACTTCAAGGCCCCTTCCATAGCCACCGCATAGTCAAAGCCGCGACCCAGGAAAAAGGTGCTCTGTACATGGGCATACTTTTGGGCCAGCTGCTTGATCTTGGCTTCCTCGGCAAGCACCTGGTCAACCAGGGTATCGATATACAGCAGCTCGCTGTACAGGCCTTCCAATTCAGCTCTGTTCATGGTGCCGCGCACCTCAGCCAGATAAAGAGCCAGGAGATACATCACCAACAGCTGGGTAGTGTACGCTTTGGTAGAAGCAACCGCGATTTCCGGGCCGGCGTGCGTGTATATGACCTGGTCTGCCTCGCGGGCGATGGCACTTCCCACCACATTGGTTACTGCCAGCACTTTAATGCCCTGTCTTCTGGCCTCCTGCAGGGCTGCTTTGGTATCAGCAGTTTCTCCGGATTGGCTTATGACTATCATCAAATCATCCGGGTGCCAGATTATGTCGCGATAGCGGAATTCGGAAGCGATGTCGGTTTCAACCGGTATGCGGGCCAGCTTTTCAATGGCCAGCCGGCCTACCAGACCGGCGTGATAAGCCGTGCCGCAGGCGACGATGAATATTTTCCCCGTCTTTTGGAACAGCTCATCCATTCCCAGGTAAGAGAAATCAACCCGGCCATCGACCGCCGTTCCCCTTAAAGTGGCGCGAATAGCCTCAGGCTGCTCATGGATCTCCTTGAGCATAAAATGTTCATAGCCGCCTTTTTCCGCCGCAACCAGATCCCAGGTAACATCAAAAACCTCTTTATCTACCGGGTCGCCGATAAAATCGGTAATGATCACCTCATCCGCTGTGACTACCGCAAACTCGTTGTCATCCAGTATATAAACCTTCCGGGTGTGCTCAAGTATGGCCGGGATATCGGAAGCTACATAGTTTTCGCCTTCCCCCAGGCCGATTACCAGAGGACTGGCATTTTTAGCCACTACTATCTTGTCGGGTTCATTCTGATGAATAGCCGCCAGGGCAAAGGACCCGCGCACTACCGCCAATGTCTGACGCACGGCTGCTTCCAGCGAGTTGTGGTAGTATTTTTCGATCAGATGGGTTAAAACCTCGGTATCCGTCTCGGATACAAAATCATGTCCTTCCAGTATCAACTGCTTGCGCAGTTGGGCATAGTTTTCGATGATGCCGTTATGCACCACCGCAATGCGCCCCGAGCAGTCGCAATGGGGGTGAGCATTACGGTCGCTGGGAACCCCGTGGGTAGCCCAGCGGGTATGCCCGATACCCAGTGTGCTGCCAGAAAAATCTTCAAGATGGTCAATCAGTTCAGCCAGGCGTCCCTGGCGTTTGACCAGGCCCAGACTGGCCTTTTCCCCGGGGCGGTAAACCGCGATCCCGGCTGAATCATAGCCGCGGTATTCCAGGCGGCGCAATCCTTCATATATTATCGGCACAGCGTCATGGCGGCCGATATAACCCATAATTCCACACATAAATATCCAATTAACCTCCATCAGGTCATAATCTTGGTTTGCTCCACAAACAGGGCCGCAAACCCCAATTTACGACCAAACCAAACTCCACTAAAAGCCCCTTTGTGACAGGCATTGCTGCCTGCTTTTAAAGGCTTTCTCACGGTGGTGGGCACCGGGGGGCATCCGCCGAAAACCTCGATAAACCCCCTCCTCGTCAACCCAAGATGAAAACCATACTGGGTTCAGGCGCTTTGACCTCATTGCCTGGCAACTGCATCGATAGCCTTTTTAATATCATCTATCACCTCCCTTAAAAGGAAATCATCCGGCCCCTGGGCCATGATGCGCACCAGCGGTTCAGTGCCTGAGGGCCTCACTACCAGCTTGCCCCATTCTCCCAAGCGCTGCTGCGCTGAATCCAGTGCCTGTTGTATAATCTCATGATTTAAAACCTCTTCTTTATTATCGAGGCGCACATTGACCAGCATTTGCGGGTATTTTTCCATTTCCCGGCTCAGCTCGGAAAGCTTTAACCCTGTTCTGCGCACCACCTCCATCAGCTTCAGGGAGGTCAGCAAACCGTCTCCGGTGGTAGCATGATGCCTGAAGATAATGTGACCGGACTGCTCCCCGCCCAGTAGTGCGCCGGTCTCCATCATTTTTTCCAAAACATAGCGGTCTCCTACCTTGCAGCTGTCCACTTTCACGTTTTCCCGCCGCAGGGCGATCTCAAAGCCGATATTGCTCATTACTGTGGCTACCACAGTTGGGGGCTTAAGCAGGTTTTGGCGATGCATATCCAGGGCACAGATCAGCATTATATAGTCGCCGTCCAGTTCCTGCCCGTTTTCATCCACAGCGATACAGCGGTCGGCATCACCATCATAAGCTATCCCCAGATCAGCATGATATTGTCGTACGGTTCTTTTTAACAGCTCAGTATGAGTTGAGCCGCAGCGCTCATTGATATTAATCCCGTTGGGCTTATCACCGATGCTTATCACCCGGGCCCCCAGGCGCTGCCACAGCTCCGGGGCGACATGATAAGCGGCTCCATTGGCACAATCCAATACCACGGTCATGCCGCGCAAATCCAGCCTGGGGTCACAACAGGACAAGAGATACTCCAAATAGCTTTCGGTGGCTGATTCGACGCTGTAAACCCTGCCGATATCAGGCCCTTTAGGGCGGTTTATCCCTTCTGTGCCCTGCCTGACCAATTCCTCAATTTTTACCTCGATTTCGTCCGGCAGTTTGTATCCGGCCGGGCCAAAGAACTTGATGCCGTTGTCCTCTACCGGGTTATGTGATGCCGATATGACGATGCCGCAGTTGGCCTGATATTTTCCGGTAAGATAGGCCACTGCAGGAGTGGGAATGATCCCCGCGGTTAACACGTCTGCTCCGGTAGAGCATATTCCCGCTATCAGTGCTGATTCCAACATATCCCCGGATATGCGGGTATCTTTCCCCACCAGTATGCGCGGCCTTCCGGCCGGGTTCTGCTGGGCCAAAACATAACTCCCCGCTCTTCCCAGTTTGAAGGCTAATTCAGCCGTTAAATCCAGGTTGGCAATACCTCTGACTCCATCTGTACCAAATAAACTCCCCACGCTAAAATCCTCCTGCCGGTTAAAATCCAGATCATAGTTCGAATGTAATCAACTTGTGCTGTCATACAATTTACAGGCCGGGTATATAGACTCGGGATCAATCTCATCGCAAATAAAGCCGCTGTATAATCCCTGCTAATGGCTTGGAGCAAGCTTCAAGCCATCTGCCGCCAGGCTGATGCTGGCTCACCGCATAAGCCCGAACCGTTTCCATAAGAACATGAACCGGGAATATCAGGCTATCATTTATTACTATGCTTTTTATGTATCCCTTGTTAATGTTTATATCTGTCAGCCGTTTAATCCTCTTTGCCCGAATCGACTTCTCCTATGGTGACATTTACGGTAACCCGCGCGGGAAAAGCCTGTAGCCCCTGAGGAACCTGTAAACTCACTTCCTGTTGAAATGACTGGGCTTTGCCGGTAAAATCAAGCACTTCGGTTTTAATATCGCCTGTATTGTCTACCACATTGCTGTTTCCCATGATTTTTATCAGGGCCGGATGAGCTGACACATTGGTCACCTGATAACCAGGAGCAGCAGCACCATCAGTTATCACTGTAACCGGGACCTCCCGGGCAGCCCGTTTGGGAGCCACCACGGCGTGTATGATGGCCTGGCGGGGCAGCAATTCATAATTGCCGCTGAGCACCCTGCCGTTAACATCGCAGGCCTGCAAATTGACGGTGTGAGCGGTTATATCCGTAGTCTGGCTGAGGTCAATCTCCGCTACAATACGCTCGATTTTGCTGATTGTGCCCTGCTCCCCTCTGACCAGGCACTTATCAGGGGACACACTGACATCCAGCAATTCATAGCCTGGCGGAGGATTCTTGACCACCTCATGGCGCACCGGAATGACCCTTTCCTCCTGGCCGGTCAGGGTGACTTGAACCACTCGCGGCTGGGCCGTGGCCAATATAGCCCCTGAGCCAGGCTCCACCTCAACCTTAACCTCCCAGGTACCGGGTTCGTAGCCTGATAAATCGACATATGCCTTGACTGCAGCCTTCTTTTCTATTATTCCCCATAACTTTACGTTTACCTGGTCCGGCCCTTTCACGGTCAGCCCTTCGGGGATGTTGCGGTAGTCAAGCGCAACCTGCACCACGTTCTGCCCACTGGCTGCACTGCCTTGATTGACCACATAGGCCCAGAGCAAAACCGCCATAATGACAGAAATTATCTTAAGCCCGGTCTTTTTCTGCTTTAGCTGTGGATTCATCTGGTCTGAACCACCTCCTGCGCAAGCTCTCGCCCCAGTGGGGTTTTTGCATAAATTCCAGCTCCAGGGCCTGCCGCAAATGATTTTCGTCGGCGCACGCCAATAAATCACCTTCGCGAGCCAGGGAAATCTGTCCGGTTTCCTCGGATACTATAACCGCCAGGGCATCTGATACCTCAGTTATGCCCAGGCCTGCGCGGTGGCGGGTTCCCAGACGCAGGCTTAAATTGGGATTATCGCTTAAAGGTAAAAAGCAGGCGGCTCTTTCCAGCCGTCCGCCGGATATGACTACAGCCCCATCATGCAGGGGTGAATTGGGCCAGAATACATTGACCAAAAGGCTGCTTGTAACCGCGGCATCTACCAATACACCGCTGGCGGCATACTCTCCTATGCCGGTTTCACGCGCCAGTACTATCAAAGCGCCCATGCGGTTGCGGGAAAGTATACCCGCAGCCTGGCTCACTTCTGCCAGAACATTATGTATGGATTCAGGGTTCAACCCTATATGCCCAGAAAAGAAACTGCCCCGGCCGATTTGTTCCAAAAAGCGCCGCAGTTCGGGCTGAAAAACAATCGGTAGGGTAATCGCAAAAACTATCCACAACTTTTCAACCAACCAGGTAACCATGGCCAGGTTTAAAAAGCTGGCTAACACAGAAAAAACCAGGAGGAGCAAAATCCCCCGCAAAAGCTGTTCTGCTCTGGTTCCGCTGATTAGCCCCAAAATTCTATATATGAGGTAAGCTACAATGGCAATATCCACCAGGTTCAGCAACAGGTTCCATGAACTGGTCAATATGCCTGACAGGAAGCTGAAATCCAAATCCCTATCCTCCGATTTCTGGACTGAACAACTATATTATAAGTTTTTACAGGTAATATTTCCAAATCAAGCAGCTCACTCATCCAACCGCAGGAAATGGAATACGGCCAGAACACCTTCATCCAGGCTGATTTCCCCTTTTTCACCCAAAAGGGTATTAGAAATCGAATAGGGATTCTTCTTTTCCAAAACCACATTGTCCAAAGGATATTCAAAACCCTTTTCACAGACCCCCAAAGCCCTGTCGCTCAGGGGCAAAACCGATACCACATCTCCTTTTTTGCCCTCAATTACCAATCGCCTGGTGGTCAGATAAACTACACAGGCCGGGGAGTAATGAATCACCCGCCTGCCCATCATGGCCAATTCGATGCCGCTGTACAGATTGCTCAAGGTATGGTCAAGCCTTTTTCCCAAGGTGCCCAGCATAACAATCTCATCTGCGCCCAATTCCTCAGCCAGGGCAAGGGCCAGCTGAGTGTCGGTAAAATCCTTGCTGCGCGGGTATTTTTTGACGGTTACCTGCTGAAGGGCAAAGAACTCCTTAACCTCCGGCCTGATGGAATCCATATCCCCTACTATGTAGGCCGGTATCAGCCCCATCTCATAAGCATAATTGGCGCCGCCGTCGGCACAGATGATCAAGTCGCTGCCCTTTATCACACCCTGGTATTCTTCTAAAGTCCCATATTTGCCATTGGCCAGAACCAAACACTTCATCATTATCACCTAATTCGATACGTTTGCATCAGCCAAATTCAACATATTGTATTTAATTATAATACAACCACCGCCGGTTGAAAGGGCTTAATTGGAGAATTCAGCCGTTTAATCGGGGTTTCCGAGGATTTAAAGCACCTTATGCAGGGAATACTATTTAATCCGAGGCAAATTGACAAGCAAAAAGGGGTTAATTATAATTCTTATTAGTGCATTTGGAGCAAAGGAGGCGAAACAGTGGCCTACATCATTAATGACGACTGTATTTCATGCGGGGTCTGCGTTGATGAATGCCCGGTAGAGGCTATCAGTGAAGGGGACGACAAATATGTCATCGACCCCGATCTGTGCACTGACTGTGGATCATGTGCTGATATCTGCCCGGTAGATGCGCCGCAGCCGGAAGAGGGTTAATAGCATACATGAACAAAAACCCGTTTTAACGGGTTTTTCAGACCGTCAAAAAAGGCCATGTTTTTCAAATTAGAACATGGCCTTTTCATAATGTAACC
>LFSQ01000132.1:6292-20996 GCA_001512785.1 Syntrophomonas sp. DTU019 | reverse complement strand
GAACAGACCCGCTCAGTTTCAGCCAGGACCCGGGGTATGGTCTTGATCAGATTATAATCGCCGTCGGTGTAGCCTTTGTGCACCAGGGCTGAAAAGCCGCCCAGGAAGTTTACCCCTGCCTCAGCGGCAGCCCGGTCCAGTTCAAGGGCTATGGCAAAGATGTCGTCTTCACTAAAGCCGTTGACCAGCATGGCAATGGGGGTCACGCTGATCCGCTTGTTGATGATGGGAATGCCGTAATCGCGCTGGATTTCGTCGCCGACTTTGACCAGATTGCCGGCCAGGCGGGTGATCTTGTCATACACCTGGCGGGCCGTCTTTGCTCCGCTGTCAGCGCGGCAATCCAGGAGGTTGATGCCCATAGTGATAGTCCGTATGTCCAGGTTCTGGCTTTGAACCATATTGATGGTTTCCAGTATTTCCTCTTTGCTGATTTGAAACGGCATTGGCACCCTCCTTACAGGCCAGAAGGCGTTATTATGGGGTCTCTAGGTCCCAAACGCAGCGACTCGTATACTCCGACCCTGTCCGCCATCGAGGTCCCGGATATCACTGCCGGGTATCCCGTATCCTCAGATGCGGTGCACCGGATGATTGGGCAGAGGTCGGTTCTGCCGATGCCGGGTTTCCCGGATCTTCAGATGCGGTGCATGTAACGGAAGATGTCTTCATGCTGCACTGTAACCTGCAGGCCCAGTTCCTGTCCTTTTTCATCCAACCGGCGCTTCAGTTCGGCCAAATCCACGGTGCTCTGCGAGAAATCCACCACCATCACCATGGTGAAAAATCCCTGCAGTATGGTCTGGCTGATGTCCAGGATATTAACATTGGCGTTGGCCAACACCCCGGAAATCCCGTATATGATCCCAACCCGGTCATGCCCCAGAACGCTGATAATCAAGCGATTGCCCTCTTCCATGGCATCCTCCTTTAATATTGGTCAGGGTGGCAGGTAAAAGCCCTTTTTTACAAACTGTCGACTACCCCGGCGCAGCGCTGGCACAATGTTTCATGCCTGGGGTGGGTCCCCACGGAGAGGTCGATCACCCAACAGCGCTCGCATTTTTCGCCCGGGGCCGGCTGTACCTCAACCGCCAGGCCGGGGACATGCTCCAGGCTGACCGCTTTGTCAGGCAGGGCTTCCACAGGCACTACCTGGCAGCTGGATACGATAAACATCTTCTCGATTTGGTCCATACCGTCAAAGACCTGTTCCCATTCCGGACTGGTATAAATGGTGATAGCGGCTCCCAGGGAATGCCCGATTACTTTTTTCGCCCGGGCTTCTTCCAGGGCCTTGGTGACCACTTCGCGGGCGCTCAATACCCTGTCCATGCGCTCCTCCAGGTCATCATCCAGGTATTTGTCATCCGGCACTGGCCATTCCAGAAGCTGCACGCTCTCCGGCTGCCCCTCGCGGCGCAGGTATGACCAGATCTCTTCAGTGGTGAAGGCCAGAATCGGGGTAAGCATCACCACCAGGCCGTTGATAAGCTGGTACAACACCGTCTGGGCGGCCCTGCGCTCGGGATCATCGGGTTTTGAGCAGTACAGTCGATCTTTGAGGATGTCAAAGTAAATGTTGCTCAATTCGATGGTACAGAAGTTGTGTATAGAATGAAACACTATATGGAACTCGTATTCATCATATGCCCTGGTGACCCTGCGCACCAGTTTATCCAGCTTCAAGAGAGCCCAGCGATCCAGGTCGGTCAGCTTTCCATAAGGCACCTGATCGCTGCTGGGGTCAAAGTCATACAAGTTGCTCAGTATAAAGCGGCAGGTGTTGCGGATCTTGCGATAGGCTTCCGCACTCTGCTTGATAATATTCTTGGAAACCGAGACATCATTGCGATAATCCGCCGATGACACCCACAGGCGCAGGATGTCAGCCCCCATCTCCTTGATCATCACCAGGGGGTCTATGACATTGCCCAGCGATTTGCTCATTTTACGGCCTTGTTCGTCAACCGTAAAACCGTGGGTGAGTACCTGGCGATATGGGGCTCTGCCCTTGACAGCTACCGCAG
The DNA here is from genome assembly GCA_001512785.1 of Syntrophomonas sp. DTU019. Classification (GTDB taxonomy): domain Bacteria; phylum Bacillota; class Syntrophomonadia; order Syntrophomonadales; family Syntrophomonadaceae; genus DTU019. The sequence continues at coordinate 18,966 of LFSQ01000132.1, read as the reverse complement.
TGGACAGCGAGGAATTGAACCAGCCGCGGTGCTGGTCGCTGCCTTCCAGATACATATCCGCCGGCCAGCTCAGCCCCTCAAAGGTCTCCAGCACCGCCATGTGGCTGGAGCCGGAGTCAAACCACACGTCCATGATGTCGGTCTCTTTGCGGAAATTGCTCCCGCCGCAGGCCGTGCATTGGTAGCCTTCAGGAAGCAGTTCGGCTGCGTCTTTGATAAACCAGATGTCAGAACCGTGCTCGGCGAAAAGCTTGCTGACCCTGTCAATGGTTTCATCGCTTATCACGTGCTCTCCACAGTCATCGCAGTAGAAGATGGGAATGGGCACTCCCCAGGTGCGCTGCCGGGAAATGCACCAGTCGCCGCGGTCGCGCACCATGTTGTAGATGCGCTCCCGTCCCCAGGCCGGAATCCAGCGCACATCATCAATGGCCCGAAGAGCATCCTCGCGGAATCCGTCGATAGAGGCGAACCACTGCTCGGTAGCCCGGTAGATGATGGGGTTTTTGCAGCGCCAGCAGTGGGCGTATTGGTGCTCGATCTGGCTGGCCTGCAGAAGCATGCTGCGCTTTTTCAACTCTTCAATTACGGCATCATTGGCATTGTGCACATACAAGCCTTCAAATGGCCGAGCTTCAGCGGTAAAGCAGCCGCGGTTGTCAATCGGCGAAATGACTTCCAGGCCGTAGATTTTGCCCACCAAAAAGTCCTCCACACCGTGGCCGGGAGCGGTGTGGACGCAGCCGGTACCTGCATCGAGGGTAACGTGCTCGCCCAGCACCACCAGAGAATCGCGTTCGAAAAAGGGATGGCTGCAGACCACCAGCTCCAGCTTTTTGCCGGTAAACTGCTGCAGTATCTGTACATTTTCCCATCCCAGTGCCTGGCTGACTTCTTCCAAAAGGCCTTTGGCCACCAGGTATTTTTCGCCGTTTACTGCGATTAACACATATTCATAATCGGGGTGCAGGGAAATGCCGGTATTAGCCGGCAGGGTCCAGGGAGTCGTGGTCCAGATGACGATGAAAGCATCTTCGGGCAGCAGCCCTTTGCCGTCCTTTACCGGGAATTTGACGTAAATCGAAGGTGACACCTTGTCGCCATATTCCACTTCGGCCTCGGCCAGGGCGGTTTCGCAGTCACCGCACCAGTACACCGGCTTGAGGCCTTTGTAAATGTAGCCTTTGTTGGCCATGGCGCCGAAAACCTTGATCTGCACCGATTCAAAAACCGGGTCCAGGGTCATGTAGGGGTGCCCCCAATCCCCTCTTACGCCCAGGCGCTTGAATTCCTGGCGCTGGATGTCCAGGTATTTTAAGGCGTATTGTTTGCAGTGATTTCTGAATTCCACCACATCGGTGCGGTGGCGGTCCAGACCCAGGTCCTTGATGGCCTGCTGTTCAATGGGCAGTCCATGGGTGTCCCAGCCCGGCACATAGGGGGAATCGAACCCGACCATGGATTTGTATTTTACGATGATGTCTTTTAATACCTTGTTCAGGGTATGGCCTACGTGTATGTGCCCGTTGGCATAGGGCGGCCCGTCATGAAGTATGAAGGTGGGCCTGCCGGCATTTTTGGCCTGCACCTTTTCATATATGTTGATCTTTTCCCAGAAATCCAGGATTTCAGGCTCGCGCGTGGGCAGGTTGGCCCGCATCGGAAACTTCGTTTGGGGAAGATTCAGGGTCGCATCGTATTTGCCTTTTGCCATGTGATTCACCTCATGTAGTTAATTTGCTCTTATTGCGTTTATTGCGGGTGGCGGCGCTAACTAATAAAGGCCCTCATCCTCAGGGACGAAAGGCCTCTTCCGCGGTACCACCCATCTAGCGCCTGTTTAGCAGCACAGGCGCCGCTTTTAGCCCTGTAACGCGGGCAAACGTTCAATCCTACTGTAGTTTCGGTTGAAGGCTCCCGGGTGATCTTCATCGCATGGCAGGAGCCGGCTCGCACCCACCCGGCCTCGCTTGGCCTTGACCAACACGACTACTGTCCCGTTCACAGCCGCCTATTATCACGCTTGGTCCAAAAATGATATTTTATTGTAGCATATCCCTACGGGGCTAGCAAGCAATCCCAAAAAAGCCAATCAGCAATATTTTTCGGTGCTTGAGGACATCCCTGGTTTAAGCGCACCGAGCAGCAAGGATTTAAGTAGTAATTTTGCCCGATGTTTCAGGTAATCCGCTATATGGTGCCTAGGTTTATGGCGATTCTCTTTAAAGATTCTGGCCTATTACCGTTATATTGATTGAACCTGGTACTTTACCGCAACTCGACTCCCACAAACAGTTGTGGCGCATTTTCCGTATATTGATTGTTGCCAGGCAGTGTGGTGATTATACCAGGGGCAGGAGTAGTTGGTTAAAATGAGGCTGCTTTTTTGGAGACATGGAAACTTGGCGAATGGACAAGACCCTGTGGTGAGCATTTGACCAATGAGGAGCGCCACCAAGCCTGTTGGTCAGGTTCCTCCGGTACCTGGAAAAGCACCGAGACGGTTCAGCCTCTCGTTCAACAGCTGAACCGTCCCGTGCTCCCCCCTATTCCCTCTATTTCTAGGGTTACAAACTACTACCGCTAAATATTTTCCAGTGGCCGCAGCCATCACAACCTGATTAATACGCACACCCATGGAATTAAACCCGGTTAAACTGCAGACAGCCTCTGTTGCAATACATCCTGACCGCAACATGATAATCCCTGAGCGCTAAAGGTACATCTGTGTATTGAACCCTAAACCATCAATGACAGCGTACAATAATTAGAGCCTACCCATCGATTGGATCAGGGCTGGTATCGCTATTCTACTGCTTATCAGCTTAAAGCATGATGGTTTTACCCGGAAAGGCGGGCGTGATTCAAGTATGAACCGGGATTCTCAAAAAATCTTCTAGATTGTACTTATTATAGCATAGTGAAATAAAAATCAATATGCTGTGCGAATATTCTAATAACAAAATATCGGTGACAAATAAGTGTGGTGCCAGGCACCACACTTATTTTTCGTGACAAGGGGACGGTTCTTTTGTCACCTGTCGATGTTTTTGGGGCATATTGCCTCCAGCGGGCAGGAAGCGCATTGCGGAGCACGTGCTTTACATACAGCCCGCCCGTGGCTTATCAAAAGGTGATGCGCTTCAATCCAACGCTTGCGGGGAATAAGGGCTTTCAGGGCTGCTTCGGTTTTATGGGGCTGTTTGGTATCGACCAGACCGAGCCGGTTGCTGACCCGGTGCACATGTGTGTCTACTCCTAAGCCCGGCAAACCGAAGGCTACTGCCATAATAACATTAGCGCTCTTGCGTCCTACCCCGGGGAGTTTGATAAGCTCATTAAATTCGCGCGGGACTGCTCCGCCATACTTTTGTACCAGGAGTCCAGACAGTTCTTTTATGTGGCGGGCTTTGTTGCGATACAAGCCCACCCCTTTAATAAGCTCTTCCAATTCCTCCAGTGGAACGGCTGCCATCTGTTGCGGGGTGGAATACTTGCCAAACAACTCCCTGGTCACCTGATTAACCTGCTCGTCCGTGCTCTGGGCCGACAAAACCACAGCTATCAAGAGCTGAAACGGGTTCTGGTATTTCAGCCTGGTTCCGGCCTGTGGATAGCTCTCCCGCAGTATATCCAATATCTTCTGCACTCTTCTTCTATTCATTGCCTCTTTAATAATAACTGTGGTGCCTGGCACTACAGTTATTTCAATAAGTGAATAAGTGTGGTGCCTGGCACCACACTTATAGGACTTTGCTGAGGAAGGACTGGGTGCGCGGGTTCTGGGGGTTGTCGAATATGGCGGCGGGAGTGCCTTCTTCGACGATAACCCCTTCATCCATAAATATGACCCGGTGTCCCACTTCGCGGGCAAACCCCATCTCATGCGTAACTACCACCATGGTCATCCTTCATGAGCCAGGTCTTTCATAACCGCCAGAACCTCGCCCACCATTTCCGGGTCCAGCGAGGAAGTGGGCTCATCGAAGAGCATCACTTTGGGATGCATGGCCAAAGCCCGGGCAATGGCCACGCGCTGCTTCTGTCCCCCGGACAGCTTGGCGGGATAGACATGGTCTTTATCCGGCAGGCCTACTTTGCGCAGCAGGTTGATGGCGATCTCCTCAGCCTGCTCTTTGGGCATGCCTTTGAGTATCATGGGGGCCAGGGTAATGTTCTCCAGGGTGGTTTTATGGGGAAACAGATTAAAAAGCTGAAATACCATGCCCACCTGCTGGCGCAAGGCATTGATATCAGTTTTGGGGTTGGTTACCTCCACCCCGTCTATGAAAATATGGCCGGAATTAACCGTTTCCAGCTGGTTGATACAGCGCAGCAAAGTGCTTTTGCCGGAGCCGCTGGGTCCGATTATGCAGACCACTTCGCGTTCTGCAACGTGGAAATCGATGCCTTTTAATACTTCCAGGCGACTGAAACTCTTGTGAACTCCCCTTACCTGTATCATTCTGTCGCCAGTCTCCTTTCGACCCAGTCTCCCAGCATGGAGATGGTCTTGGTCATTATATAATAAACCACACAGACGGCGCCCCACACCCAGGCCGGTTCATAAGTGGTGGAGTAGAGCAATTTGCCGCGGTGGGCCAATTCCATAACCGCAATTACTGAAAGCAGTGAGGTGTCTTTCAACAGCATGACGAACTCGTTTATCATAGGCGGAATCACTATTTTATAGGCTTGCGGCAGTATCACATAACGCATCGCCTGGCTGCCGCTCATGCCCAGCGAGCGGGCGGCTTCCATCTGCCCACGGTCTACCGCCTGAATGCCGGCGCGTACGATTTCGGCTACATAGGCCGCGCTGTTAAGTGAGCAGGCAATCACACCGGACAAAAATGGCCCGGCATCAAAAAATATCGGCAGAATACCGAAATAGAACAGCATAATCTGCACCAGCAAAGGGGTGCCCCGGAAGAAATCGATATAAAGGACCGCTATCATACTCAATGGCCGAAAACGGGACATTTTCATCAAAGCAATAATCAATCCCAGGATCATGCCGAAGAAAACGGATAAAGTAGTTATCTCCAGTGTCAACAAGCCGCCCTCGACAAAGTTGAGCCAATTAGAAGTTACTACCTTAAAACCATTAATCTCTTGTAGTCTATCCCATAGCACAATCCCGAAAATCATCGGGTATGGCGTTATGGACATCGGCTGCTTCTCCTTCCCAATAAGATGCCTGAAAGAGCAGGGCTATCCCCACTCTTCCAGGCATTACTTAACCTGTTCTTATTGACTGAACCACTTCTTGTAAATCTCGTCGAATTCTCCGCTATCTTTCAGTTTGGCCAAACCATCGTTGATGAGATTCAAAATCTCGGTATTGCCCTTCTTAACACCGATGCCATACTGGTCGTCAGCCTGGAAGACTTCGCCCACAGTCTTGATCTTGCCTTTGCCGGTGGTCGTCATATAATAATCCGTGACCGCCCAGTCGTTGATAACACCATCGGCCCCGCCTTTTTCCAGTTCCATAAAGGCTTCGCCGATATTGTCAAAAATACGCACCTCAGTTTTGGGATCCTTTTCTTTCAGCTTCTCGGAGGCATCAGCTCCGATGGTGCCTACTTCAGCGGCCAATCTTTTGCCGGCCAGGTCGTCGTAACCCTTGATGTCGTTGTTGTCAGCACGCACCGCCACAATCAGACCTCCGTTAAAGTACGGCTCGCTGAAATCAATGGCTTTCAGGCGTTCTTCGGTGATGGACTGCGCTGAAATGGTGACATCCACTTTATCAGTCTGCAGGGCGGGAATCAAAGCATCAAATCCCATGCTCTGAATCTCCACCTCATATCCCTGCACTTTGCCGATGGCGCGAATCAGATCCATGTCGAATCCTACGAATTCACCGCTGTCCTTGTCAACAAATTCGAAAGGTGCATATGTAGCTTGAGTGCCTACCCTGAGGACTTTTTTTGTCTCAGCAGGAGCCTGGCCTTGCTGCTGTGGTGCGGGTTCTTCCTTCTGGGCGCAGCCAGCCACGGCTACCAGGCTGCAAATCAGCATGGCAACCAACAACAGTCTCAACAACTTCTTCATCTTCTCCTCATCTCCCTCGCTCATTTTTCGGTCTCCCGAGATTCAACAGTTGAATCCATTATACATTTATCTATTCAGTACGACAACATAATGGGATTTTCCTCCTTGAGGTACATGTGTAATGAGCTTTTGAGGCTGGATCTGGGGGTTTTTACCATATTATATGCGGGCCGGTCCGAAAGCGAATCAGGCGCTCAGAGAGGGTCAGGCCAAACCGTAGAGCAGTATCAGCAACAGCGGCACCGCCACAGATAAAACCACTCCATTGAAGATTCCCAAAAGGGTGTATTCTTCCGGAAGGCTGTGTTTGATGACGGGGAGGGTCACATCCATAGTAGAAGCCCCTCCTATCCCGAATGGCGATAACTCAGAAAAGCGGGTCAGAAATGGAGCTGCGGCGAAGGTGAGTATTTCCCGCAGTATATTGCTGAGCAGGGCTAAAAGACCGATATCGACACCGGACTGATGGGTGATTATTACCGAGGCAAAGGAGTAGAATACCATGGTTCCGCCAATGGCCGCGGAATCTACCGGATCAAGCCCGGTTATAAGGCCGGCCAGCAGCCCCCCGCCCACGCTGCCGATGGTGACCATGACCGGGACCATGGCGTACAGCCACAGTTTTTTGGTGCGGGTGAGAAATTGGAGCGAGCCGCGAATAGTCACCCCGATAGATATGCAGATTATTACCAGTGACAGGCTGAAAAGCACACTGGGAAGATTGGAAGGCATGCTGACCCAATACCGGCCGCCCAGCACCCCCGCGATCAAACAGGCCGTGATGATCCCGACCAGCAGTGCTTCGCGGCCCAATCCTGAGCGTTCACGGGGTTTCCTGCGGCGGATGAAGCGGTGGATAAAAAGCCGTTCATAAAGGAGCAGGACCAGTACGCTGACCAGGCTGGTGGCCAGGCAGTACAGCACCGCCTGGGCTCCCAGCATGGGGATGGCCTGCATGATTTCCTGATTCCGGCCTAAATTCATGCCCATGGCCACCAGCAGAATATACAGCCCGGTGCGTATCATGGGGTCGGCCCAGCGGTATAAACGATTGCTGAAAATAAATCCGACTATCAGGAAAATGAGCACCAGCCACATCGCAGTGCCTCCTTAAATGGCTTAAATTTAGCTTGCCCCAAGCCGGCTATTTGTTTTCGCCTGTATCTATCATACATTTTTTCGGCAAGATTTAGTAGAATAGCAAAATAGCCGTCATTTCCCGCGCTCCGGCTGCAACTTTATCAGCCGCAAAGGTGCCCCAAGGCGTTTCGCGATTGTTTTGGCTGCTGAGCCGGTATTGCAGGTATGGCGGCTAATGTTTGGCAGGATGTTTATCTCGATTAAGGATAGAGATCCCGGTTAACCATGGATCAGGGCTGGGAGGCAGCGAGTGCATACCCAGCGGTTCTCCCCGTTTTTGCGCACCTGCAAAAGGTAATGATCCGCTTCACTGCGCTGGCACAGGTGGCAGTGCAAGACTTCCTGCTCTGACTGATCCCGGTCGATATCCTCCGGGATCTCCACCACATCGGGCCTTTTTTCCAACGACAGGGCCCCAACCGGACAATGCCCGATACATACCCCGGCCCCGTCGCAGAGCTCTTCACTGATCACTTTGGCCTTGCCGTCTACCAGAGCCAGGGCGCCTTCCACGCAGGGTGAAATGCATTCGCCGCAGCCGTTGCATAGTTCTTCAGCGATCTTTACAATTGTTTTTGCCATCGCAATTACCTCCCGGGCAGGGATTTTTCATAGCATTCCCGATTTGGGGCAATGGTGCCGGGTTTTAATAGTGAGTGCCCTCTGAGTAAAGCCCCAAATCTCGTAAATTTGGGCGTCCTCATGCCAGGTTTTAATGGTGAGTACCCTCTCATCAGAGCCCCGAGGCTCGTAAATTATGGGCATCCTCGTGCCGGGTTCTAATGGTGAGTGCCCTCTACTACCCGCAGTCCCTTGTTTTCCAGCATCTTTTTTATCTGTTTGACATGCGGGCAGCGCGGATAATCTTCTTCCATAAGCATGCAGGAAGATAAATGCACCACATCAACCCCATAGCGCATCAAACTGTCTACCAGGCGATAAATCCGCCGTCCCGGACAGCCCCCGCAGGTGAAAAACCCCACCAGCTCTATTTCGCCGGGGTAATCTTTAAAATGGTTTTCCCGGCGGTTGAAGGATTTCAAACAGGCCACTCCGGGACAGACCTCGGACACAGTCTCGCAGCGCACCACCGCTACGCGGGTTTTGGCGGGGTCGGCATCCTTGCCGATGTAACCCAGGTATTTGGCCTGCGCTGCCATGACATCCTCCAGCTCAACGGTATCGGCTCCTTTTTTGCGCACCTCTTGCTCCACCGCGCGCCGGGCCATTTTGCGCACAAACCCGGGTACTTTCTCCAGGGCTTGTTTAGCTTCCTCGCTCCACTTCACAATGATTCCCTCCAAGCTTTAAGATAGCCCCCTAAAAGCCCTGCCCGCTTGATGGCGGGGTAAGAGTAACCCCGTCCCAATAATCGAGCAGCCCTCGCCACTAATCAAGCAGAGTTCTATTTAATATAATACTGGCCAGATAGACAACCCGGGCCGCTCACCCGGTATTGGGCTCTTGCTTCAGCCTGCATCCGGCCTCTATGCACGGACCATGATCAGCAGCATTTTAAATCTCTCCTGAGCCTGCAGGGCATGCGGTTCACCGGCGGGCAGCAGGATGATCTCCCCGGCCGATACCTGATGGGATACCCCGGAGACGGTTACTTCAGCTTTTCCGTCCAGGATGTACACCAGGGCATTAAACGGCGCGGTGTGTTCGCTTAAGCCCTGTCCGGCATCAAAGGCGAACAGGGTCACGGTTCCGGTAGGCCGGGCAATCAAGGTCCGGCTGACAATCGATTGTTCCTGGTATTCCACCAGTCCGGCAGCATTGGTTCCGTTTAAGAGTTTTTCATCAGTTTGATTATTCATGAGCTTACACTCCTTTTCTTAAGATGGGCTGTTCACAGCCATGGCTAAAAAGTCCATCCATTCACACTGTACAGCGTCGCCGGTCTTACCAAACAGTATACTTACAAACAGGGTTTAAGGGCTTTAAGGTGGCCTGCCTCTAGGTATATTGCTGTTTTCCAAAAGATATCATCATTATCTCAATTAAACTCATATTCCCCTGCCCTATTATTGTTTAACACCGCCGTTATAGCCCAAAAGCCCCCGGGGCAGCGGTTCTGCCCCGGCAGCTCAACCGTATTGCATTCAACCCGGCCCCGGGCCAAATTGCCCTGCGGCCGGTACCGGTATCGCTTACTAGCCTAAAATGGCCTGCAAATCCTGATCAGGATCACTTATCGCCTTGATGCCGAAGTTTTCAACCAGCACACCCAATACATTGGGGCTGATGAAATTGGGTAGTGAGGGTCCCAGGCGAATGTCTTTGATTCCCAGGTACAACAGGGTCAACAGTATGGAAACGGCTTTTTGCTCATACCAGGACAGGACCAGCGACAGGGGCAAATCGTTGACCCCGCAGTTCAAGGCCTCGGCCAGGGCAACCGCTATCTGTATGGCGGAATAGGCATCATTGCACTGTCCAACATCCAGCAGGCGCGGAATGCCGTCTATATGGCCCAGCTCTTGATCGAAGAAACGGAACTTGCCGCAGCCCAGGGTCAATACCAGGGTATCAGGCGGGGTTTTGGTCACAAAGTCGGTGTAATAGCTGCGTTTCCCCCTGGAGCCGTCACAGCCCCCCACCAGGAAGACGTGACGCAGTTTGCCGTCGGCTACTGCCTGCAGGACCTTGTCAGCTACGCTCAGAACCGCCTGCCGGGCAAAGCCGACCATGATTTTCTTGCCTTCTTCATCTTCAGCAAAACCGGGCGCAGCTTGAGCGGCTTTGATAACCTCATCAAAGACCCCGTTGGGGAGATGAGCGATTCCCGGCCAACCTACCGGACCGGTGGTGAAAATACGTGCTTTGTAGCTTTCCGCCGGCTCCTGCAGGCAATTGGTGGTCATCAAAATCGCTCCGGGGAAAAGCCCGAATTCCTTTTTCTGGTTCTGCCAGGCGGTGCCATAGTGCCCGTACAGATGCGGGTACTTCTTCAGGCCGGGATAGCCATGGGCCGGCAGCATTTCGCCATGGGTGTATACCCATATGCCGGTGCCCTCGGTGGCTTTCAGTATGTCCTCCAGATCCTTGAGGTCATGGCCTGATACCAGGATGCATTTGCCCGCTTTGTGCCCCAATGGCACCTCAGTCGGGACTGGATGGCCAAAATGTTCGGTATTGCCGCGGTCCAGGGCCTCCATGGCCAGCAAATTGATGCGCCCGCACTCCAGGGCCAGTTGCACCCACTCGCCCAGTTCCATCTGGCTGCGACCCAGTAAGGTCAGGGTTTTGGTCATGAACTGGTAGATTTCCGCATTCTCCTGTCCCAGAATCTGCGCATGATGAGCATAGGCGGCAATCCCCCGCAGGCCATAGAGCACGATCTCCTGCAGGGACCTGATGTCCGCATCTGCCTGGCGGTCAACAATCAGACCCAGCCGCTCACCCTGTTCAATCATTGCCTCCAGAGTATCAGCCGGTTCAAAAGCGATGGTGTCGTCCAGGCTGACCCCTTGGGCTTCCAGTTCCTGCTTGAGTGCATCGCGCAATTCAACCGTGCTTACAATCGATGCGGCCACCTGTTCCGGGTCAAAGGTAACGTTGGTCAGCAGACTGAACATGGCCGACATGATGTGGCGGTCCGCCCTGGTAAGATCAATGCCGGCAGGACGGGCTTTCTCCACCACGGAAGCCAGGCTCTGCAGGGCATGCCCCAGCAGATCCTGCAGGGCGGCTACTTCAGGGCTTTTTCCGCATACGCCTTTTACCGTACAGCCGCCTTTGGCCGTCTGTTCACACTGATTACAGAACATTTTGTCATCCTCCTTATATAAGAGATTTTGTTGAGCAATTTTATCCACTATTGGGCAAAATTATTATTCCGGGCCGGCTGATAACAAATCCGACAGTGTTTCGCGGCTCAGCTCGCGAAGCAAAGCCGCCTGCCCCCGGGCCAAAACCCGGTGTACCGCACAGGTGGGCTTATTGGGGCATTCATAGCCGGGATCCAGACAGATATTGATGGCCAGCGGGCCTTCTACTGCAGCGATGATATCTGCTATGGTGATCTCGCCGGCAGGTTTGCCCAGGCGCACCCCGCCCTGCACCCCGCGCTGGGTAACCACCAGGCCCTGCAGGGCTAACAGGTGCACGGTCTTCTTGAGGAAATCCTCGGGTATCCCCTGCCGTTCGGCTATGAGCTTGCTCGACACTACCTCTTTGCCCTCGTGCCTGGCCAGTTCCAACATTATTTTGATGGCATATTCAGCTTGCCTGGTTATCTGCATAAGATTTGCTCCTGTTGTTTAATGTGGATAAAGTTCATCATATTTGTTATGTTTTGATTATAACTGCAAGTTGTTGTGTTGACAAGCAGTTTTCAGGCAAAATTTTTGCGAACCGGTATGGCGTGCGATGCAGGAAAAAAGGCCGGAGTTGGGTGTAAAGACGAGTTTTGAACGCTCTATGCGGTTTGAGCTGTAAACTGGGACACCTTAAACCGAAGCGCCAGGCAGGTAGTAAAGATATGGCGGTTTGAGTTTGAAACTGGCACACCGTAAAAAAGAAGCAGGTTATATAGTTTAATACAAAAGCCGTGCGGAGAAAACTGGTGTACTGCGTAAAAGAAGATCTGAGTTGGGTGTAAAGACGAGTTTTGGGCGCTCTATGTGGTACAATCCTTACTCTAAACCCAGTTTTTTCAGCAGCTGCTCCCGGTTGAGGCCTTTGATCAGCAGGGTTTTATGGCGGGAGGACTCCCCTTTGGCCAGGCATACCTGGCTTTTGGAAAGCTTGAGTTTTTGGGACAAAAAGGCCACCAGGGCCTGGTTGGCTTCTCCGTCAACCGGAGGGGCGGTAATTTTTATCTTCAAGGCGCCGTCATGTTCGCCCACGATTTGATTCCTGGAGGAGCGCGGCTGAACCACAACCTCCAGGAGCAGGCCGGACTGGGTTTCAGCTATGTTCAGCAAGCTATACTACCTCCATTTTGATGGCTTCCAGGTCTTCCAGCAATTCTTTGAGGTCCTTGCCATAGAAGAAAGTGGACAGTTCGTCAACGCGTTTCTGGCTTTTGTCCAGCATTTCCAGCTGTCCGCTCAGCTGCGCCTTCAGTTCAGCATTATATATGTTGAGCCGCTTGATCACATCCTGATATACGTTTAGCATGGCAGCGATCTTCTGCTTGGCTTCATTCAGCGTAAGTTCTGCCTCGCGGCGGGCATTTTGCTTGTATTCCTCGGCGGTCTGCTGGGCCAGGATAAGGCTGTTGTTGATGGTCTCTTCCATTTGGCGGTATTTGTTCAACTCAAATTCCATCTTTTGAATTTGATCGCGCAGGGTAGCGTTTTCATGAAACAGCTTCTCGTAGTCCTGAGCCACTAAGGCCAGAAAATTGCGCACTTCCTCTTCCTTGAAGCCGCGCATGCCACGATTGAACTGCTGACTGCGTATCTCCATAGAAGTCATCATAAGACAGCCCTCCTTGTTTATTTGGCTAAAACCCCATCAATCCC
>LFSQ01000132.1:0-6167 GCA_001512785.1 Syntrophomonas sp. DTU019 | reverse complement strand
TCGCGCAGCAGCTCAGGTTTATAAAACTGCCCGTCGATGCGAAAGCGCCTGATGCCGGCTGCCGCCAATTCCGGCAGGCGGGCCAATAAAGCCAGGTCATAGGGAAAGTAGATATGATTGCGGCACTGCCAGTCGGTTCTGATTCTATACAGCTGTTCATAGTCATCCATCAGCCCGTAACCAGAATTAAGGCAATGAATCGCGCAGCCGGCGTCCTGTGCATCATCGCTCCAGGCCCGAGCCAGGCAGTAATCGGTGATCATGCCGCATAACGGACCGTGCACCATCACCTCCAGCTTTTCGCCCAGCTCAGCCATTGCCATCAGGCTGTCCCGGTCGGTTTCCAGCGAGGCGATGATCAGCCCGGCACCCTGATTGAGCAGCCATGAGCCGGTTTCATAATTGGTGATGTTGAGCCCATAACCGGCCTGCACAGCCATGCCCAGCCCCCGGGCCAGATTGAATGCACCGTATTCATTGGCAATAGCCCCTTGCCAGGGGAATTCAGCCAGGGCCTGAAGCTTTTCCTCCAGAGGCTTTAAGTCTTCCTGGGTGACAATGCGGGGTGTTTCCAGATAGAGGCCTATATCCTCCCGTGCAGCCAGAGCAAAAGCCTCTTTAAGCTGTTTTTCGGTCCAGTTAGGCCCTTCCTGGCGCATCTTTTCCATGCCTATAATTGCTTCTGTGACCCCGCTGCCGATAAGCTCCTGCAGCTGTGATAGAGAACTTACTTTAACCCTTAGCTGCGTCAGGCAGGGTTCAACCGCTGTTTGAGGCTGGTAATCCTCAGCTTTGACCCGCAACAGAGGGCGGGACTGGGTGGGAAAAAAGGGCTCCCTTGAGCCATCCAGCCCTATCGCCTCCCGACCGGGTCGTTTCAGGAGGTTGCCGGTGGTATAATCGCGCTGGCGGTGATTAAAAAGCACCTGCTGGCCTTGTGCATCCGGGATATAGTCAGGGTCCTCCATTATCCCGTCCAGAGCCCGGCGGTATACGGATATGATGGTGGACAGATACCCGGCGTCCCGCATACGCCCTTCGATCTTGAAGGATTGCACCCCGGCCCGGGCCAATTCGCGCAGGTAGGGATATACACACTGGTCATGGTGGGCCAGGTGGTAGCAGAACTCTTCAGGGTCGGCAGCCGTGCCCAACAAGCGGTATGCCCAGCGGCAGGGTTTGATACAGCGCCCCCGGTTGCTGCTGGCGCCGCTGACATAGCTGCTCATATAGCATTGCCCGGTATGGGATATGCACAAATCGCCGTGGGCAAAAAACTCCAGGGAAAGCCGGCATTCCCGGTTAATGCTTGCAATTTCGGCTAAAGACAGGTTCTTGGACAGTATGGCCCGGCTAAAGCCGTGCTCTTCCAGGAATCTTACCGCGGACAGATTGCTGATACCCATCTGCACACTGGCATGCAGCGGCACCTTCAAACCCATTTGCTGCACCAGGGCTACTACCGCCACATCCTGGACTATTATGCCATCAGCCCCAATTTGCTCGATAAAACTCAGGTAATTGCGCAGTTCGCTGATTTCGCGGTCGTAGTAGAGGTTGTTTACGGTGACATATAGTCTCTTGCCCTGCTGGTGCAAATATACCGCTGCATCCTGCAGTTCTTCAGGGGTGAAATTCATGCCGGGTTTGAGCATGCGCATATTAAAGCGCTTGTCCCCGCAGTAAACCGCATCAGCCCCGGCCTCAGCCACAGCTTCCAATGCTTCCCAATTGCCGGCTGGGGCCAGGAGTTCCAATTCTTGCATGATTATTAAGACAACTCCTTCTATAAATAGCTGAATGACCGGGAAAGCACCCGGCTCTCATGATCAGCGTTGCTCTTGCAGGGGATTAAAATCTTAACAGCATCCATATGAGCTCGATCATTACCCTGCGCACCAATTCCAGGGCAAAAACCACCACGATGGGGGAAATGTCTATCATACCGATAGGTGGTATCAGGCGCCTGAAGGGGGCCATTATCGGCTCGGTAACGTCGTACACAAATCGGATCAGAGGCTGGTAAGGGTTATGGGGTATAAATGATAATAAACAGCGTATGATCACCAACCAGATCAATACGCTGAAGGCGATATTGATAATCTGGATTAACAAACCGATCAATTCTTTCTCTCCCGTCTTCGATGATCATTGCTTGCCCAATTCTATGGAACGCTGGTAAGCCTTCTCGATGGCATCGAAAAATGCCTTGCGCAGGCCGTTGGCTTCCAGCTGCCTGACTCCGGCGATGGTGGTACCGGCAGGAGAGCACACCTGTTCTCTCAGTACAGCGGGATGCGCGTTTTCGGCTTCCAACATGGCCAGGCTGCCTTTACAGGTGGCAAGTACCAGTTCCCTGGCCAGGGCTGCGTCCAGGCCAACATTCACCGCAGCATTGATCATGGCTTCCACAACTGAGAATACATAGGCCGGTCCGCTCCCGGAGACTGCGGTAACGGCATCCATCAGTTTCTCTTCCACGGTAACCGCTTTACCCAGCTGGGCAAAGATGTCCTGTGCGGCCTGCATTTGTGCCGGTGTGGCCAGTTTGCCCGCACAGAGAGCCGAAATCCCCTGGCCGATCAGGCATGGGGTATTGGGCATAACCCGAATAACCGCGGTTTTGCCTCCGGTAGCCTTTTCCAGGCTCTCGGTCTTGACTCCGGCCAATACCGAAATCAGCAGCTTATCCGCTGTCCACCTGCCCTGGCTGTCCTCCATCACTTGCGCAAGCTGCTGGGGTTTAACCGCCAGGATAATCATATCGGCCGCATCTATGGATTCGCACAACGCACAGGCGGTGGCACCGAATTCAGCCTCAAACAAGGCGCTGCGGGCAGGATTGATGTCATTGCAATAGATCGCTGCAAAAGCCTGCCGGTTAAGTCCCTTAAGGATGGCATAGGCCATTTTGCCGCAGCCGATTACGGCCAGCTTTTGGGGCACTATTTATCACCCCCAAAAATACCGCCTAAACCGTGTTTACGCATTATGGAACGGGCATCTCTTGAAATCTCAACATTGCTAGGGGTAAAAATGAATACGTGCTGGCCTAGCTGCTGGCTGTTGCCGTCCAGGGCATAAGTGGTTCCGCTAACAAAGTCAAGGATGCGCTGGGACAGATCTTTAGGGGTATTTTCAAAGTTCAATATTACCTGTTTGCGATTTTTCAGGTGATCGGCCAGCATCTGCACCTCATCAAAGCTATCCGGCTCACAAACCACTACCTTCATGGTCTTGTTAGAGTGTATGCTGACTACGTTGGAAATACTACGCGGGTTTTCGTCGGAGACTGCCGGCAGGTCTATGTACTCCTCCTTCACTTCCTCAGTTTCCAGCCCAAGCCAATTCCACAATTTGTTCATCTTGCCCATTCTACTTACCTCCTTGTCCAACTGCTCGCTAACGCTTATGCTCCCCAAATAACGCAGTACCTACCCGAACAATGGTAGCCCCTTCCTCAATGGCGACTTCAAAATCCTGCGACATGCCCATGGAAAGATGTCTCATATCCACATTCTGGTAAGTCTTACGCTTATAGCATCGATAAATTGCGCACAATTCTTTAAAAATTGGCCGTGATTTTTCTGAATCTTCCGACAGAGGGGCCATGGTCATCAAGCCCTCGATTCTCAGCCATTGCAATTGCCCTACTGATTGCAAAAATTGATCTATATCGGAAGCCAATACCCCGGCCTTCTGCTTTTCCCCGGCCAGGCTGACCTGCAGCAGGGCAGAAACCGGGGTGTTCAACAAGCTGCCTCGCTTGTTCATCTCTTCAGCCAGAGACCAGCGATCCAGGGAATGGATCAACACCGCCGAACCGACCACCTGCTTGACCTTGTTGGTCTGCAAACGGCCAATCATATGCCAAAAGGCGTCGGGGAAATGCTCTTGCTTCCATTTGAGCTCATGAGCCCGGTTTTCTCCAAAATGAGTCAGCCCTTGAGCCATAGCTTCTGCTACGGTTTCCAGACCTACGGTTTTGCTGACCGCCACCAGGGTGATTTCCCGGGGGTCACGGCCACTGCGCCGGGCGGCTCGTGCTATCTTAAGCCTTACTTGAGCAATGTTTTCCGCTATTCCCAACGGCTCACAACTCCCTGTCACATAGTGTCCCGATTATCTATACTGTTAAAAAACACACCCCGAATGTGGATCCTTTGCCCACTTCGCTCTTGACAAATACCTGGCCACCGTGGGATTCCACTATATGCTTCACTATAGAAAGCCCCAAACCAGTGCCGCCCTTGATGCGGGTACGTGCCTTGTCAACCCGGTAAAAACGCTCGAAAACCCGGGGGATGCTGTCTTCAGGTATCCCTACCCCGGTGTCGGTTACAGTAATTATAATACGGCTTTCCCGCTGCTTGCAGCGAATTATTATATCCCCGCCAACCGGCGTGTACTTGATGGCATTATCCAAAAGATTAATTAAAACCTGCCCGAGCAGGTCCTCATCAGCATGTACATCCGGCATGTCGGGCGGGTAGATGAATTTGACCATGAGATCCTTTTCACTTATCTGCGGCCCCATCATATTTATCACCGTGCGAATCGAGCGGGCCAAAGCAACTGGCCTAGGCTGGATCATCCTTTCCTTGGATTCTATGGAAGCCAGGGTCAACAGATCCTCGATCAATCTGCTCAAACGTTCGGTCTCGCTGTCGATGATGGTCAGGAAACGCCGGCAAGTATCGGGATTGGCCATGGCCCCGTCCAAAAGGGTCTCTACAAAGCCCTTGATCGATGTCAAGGGGGTGCGCAGCTCGTGAGACACGTTGCCGGCAAACTCGGATCTTACCTGGGCGAAATTGCGAATATCGGTAATATCATGAAAAACCACTACCGTGCCTTCCAGATTACCCTGCTCATCTTTGAGAGGCCGTACCAGAACCCGGTATACTTGATTATGAGAACCCAATGCGGTCTCGGTAAAGGTTTCTTTGCCCCCTGACAGGGCTTCGTCCACCATGGCCACCAGTTCGTCGCTGTTGGGGCTGATGCCTTCCATGGTTTTGCCTACCATGGTGCCGCGGGCGGTGCGGAAAATCCTTTCAACTACATGGTTGGCCACGATTACCCGGCCATCCAGGTCAAATATTATCACACCCTCGACCAGGCTGGCTAAAATAGCTTGCATTTTGGGCTGATCCAGTGATTTCACAATCATTAATACCTCTATATTACTGGTTTATCTTCAGCAAAACGATAACCTACCCCGCGCACCGTCTCAATATAATCCGGATAAGCCGAATCGTCGCTAAGCTTCTGGCGCAGGTGGCGAATGTGTACATCCACCGTTCTGGTGTCGCCGGAATACTCATATCCCCACACCTTTTCCAAAAGGGCCTCGCGGGTAAAAACCCGGCCTTGGTTGGAGATCAACAGTCCCAGCAGTTCAAATTCCTTGGGGGTGAGCTCGAGCTTCTTCTCCCCGATGAAGGCCTCGTATTTTTCCGGGATTACCAGGAGGTCTTTGTAAACATAGACCTTTTTGCCCATGGCTTTTTCGGCCTGCAGGATTTTTAGGGCGCGCAGCCGGGCTTTGACCCTTGCTACCAGCTCCCGGGGGCTGAAGGGCTTTTTGATGTAATCATCAGCACCCATCTCCAACCCCAGTACGGTGTCGAACTCCTCGCCTTTGGCGGTGAGCATAATAATGGGGATGCTGTTGTATTCCGGGTTGAGTTTCAAGGTGCGGCATACCTCCAACCCGTCCATTTTGGGTAGCATTATATCCAGGATGATTAGATCGGGCAGCTCGCTCTTGACCTTCTCCAGGGCGCTCAAGCCATCATTGGCCACCACTACCTTGTAACCTTCTTTTTCCAGATTGAACTTGACCAGTTCAACGATATAGGTTTCGTCGTCCACTACCAGTATCTTGCTGTTGTTCATGCGATCACCTTGTTTCCTTAAGGGCTATAGCTGCACCCATGCGCCCGGTGAGCCCCTCTTCGCGGCGGTAGGAGAAAAAGCGCTCTGGGTTGCAGGAGGTACACAACGGACAGGTAATGATGTTGTCCCCGGGAATGCCGGTCATCATCAGGATCTGCTCGTTGGTAGCTTTCAAATCCCAAGTATAGCCCTGCTCGTCCTCATAAATTATATCACTAAAATCGCGAAATCTGCCCCTTACTTTTTGCACCAGATCAGGCTGAATG
>LFSQ01000056.1 GCA_001512785.1 Syntrophomonas sp. DTU019 | reverse complement strand
TGTCACCTGGCACCGTCTCCTATCGCACATATTTGAAGACTATTTTGGGTTTGGTGCCGGTATATACCTGTTGGACAACATCTGCCGGCGGGACCTCTTTCTTTTCAACTACCGGTAGTTCATCCTCAAAGTAGATGATCTCCACAGCCGGGTCGCCTTCTACCAGCCCAATGGCGTAAACGATATAACCATTTCCGCCCCTGAACTCCACGTTTTTCCTGGCCAGAATGAAGTCGCTGTTGTCGCTGGACCTCAATTCTACGCCGTAAGTGTCGGGTGATACAGTGGAATAATCCGTGACCTGTCTATAGGCCACTCCAGCAATTACCCGGTTGTCATTGAGGAACAGATCCAGCTCCGGAGCATCTGGAGACAGATTGGCAAAGCGGACCCTTGCTTCCTGAGGATCAATTTCACCAAAGGGCTGCAGTATTTGCAGAACCCCGGCATCTGTCGCTTCTCCTATCAAAGCCAGGGTAATCGCTTCGCTGGGAGGAAGATCCACCTCAGTGTCAACAATGGGGCTGCTTCTATCACCAGCCGAAAAGACCTGAACCCTGTTGTTGCCCGGTCCTATTGGCAGGTATCGGCTGACATTGCTGTAGGCCAGGTTCTCGCCGAGCAGCTCTTCATTAATAAAAACATCAATGCTGCCAACCCCGGGCAATGCATGCAACACCCTGATAAATGAGTTGATCGTGGGAATAGGAATCACATCCTCATTTATTTTTTATTTAAAGGATATTCACAAAGGGTTACAAAATTGCTTCTTTTTCTCAAAAATAAAACTGGTGTATTAAGACTTATCATCCTAAACACCAGTTGGCGGCTTGATAGGGTCGGGGGCTTCTTTCTATTCCCACTCTATGGTTCCGGGCGGTTTTGAAGTAATATCATATACCACCCGGTTGATGCCCGGAACTTCATTTACGATGCGGCTCGATATGATGTCCAGCAAATCGTAGGGCAACCTGGCCCATTCCGCAGTCATGGCATCGTCGCTTACCACCGCGCGTACAATGATGGGGTAGGCATAGGTGCGTTCATCCCCCATGACACCTACACTGCGCACTGGAGGAAGAACCGCAAAAGCCTGCCAGATCTCCCGGTCCAAACCGGCCTTATGGATCTCCTCCCTCACTATGGCATCGGCTTCTTTGAGCATATCAAGCTTCTCGGCAGTGACTTCTTCCAGCACCCTGACCCCCAGCCCCGGACCGGGGAAGGGCTGGCGCCACAGGATATGGGCAGGAATGCCCAATCTCTCGCCTAGATTGCGCACCTCATCCTTAAACAGCAAGCGCAGCGGTTCTAAAAGCTCGAAGTCCATATTCTCGGGCAATCCGCCCACATTATGATGGCTTTTTATAGTGGCCGCAGTACGGGTCCCGCTTTCAATTACATCCGGATAAATAGTGCCCTGCACCAAATACTGTATTTCTCCCAATTTGGCCTTTTCCTCTTCGAAAACCCTGATGAATTCCTCACCGATTATCTTGCGCTTTCTTTCCGGGTCAGTCACACCGGCCAGACGCTTCAAAAAGCGCTCCCTGGCATCGACAAAGATGAGGTTCATCCGCATTTGCTCTTTGAAGGTCTGCATCACCTGCTGGGGTTCTTCCTTGCGCAGCAGGCCGTGGTCGACAAAAACACATACCAGTTGGTCGCCTACTGCCCGGTGCACCAGAACCGCGGCTACTGAAGAGTCCACACCTCCGCTCAGGGCGCAGAGCACCTTTTTTGACCCTACTTTGGCCTTTATATCAGCTATGCTCTCAGCTATGAAATCGCTCAGGTCCCAATCGCCTTTTAAACCGCAGATCTCAAATAAAAAGTTTTTGAGAATATCCAGGCCATGGACGGTATGTTTGACTTCAGGATGAAACTGCACCCCGTACAGCCCCCTTTGCGGGTGGCACATAGCTACTACCGGACAATTTTCGGTCTTAGCAGTCTCTACAAACCCTTCCGGCACGGCGATCACTGAGTCACCGTGACTCATCCATACCTGTATCTCTTTGGGCAGCCCTTTGAAGAGCAGGTCATCTTTGGTCACTGTCAGCTGCGCACGCCCGTATTCGCGGCAATTGTCGCCGCTCACCTGCCCTCCCAGGGTGTGGGCTAATAGCTGCATGCCATAACAAATCCCCAGTATGGGGACATTCAGCTCAAATATGCGCGGATCGCAGACCGGGGCATTTTCAAGGTGTACACTGGCCGGACCACCGGTGAGGATGATAGCTCGCGGGTTTTTGGCAAGCACTTCCTGGTAGCTGATATCATAGGGGACCATCTCACAATACACTGACAGCTCGCGCACCCGGCGCGCTATCATTTGATTGTATTGCCCACCGAAATCCAGTATCAACACCATTTCTTTTTTCATATCAAGCACTCCTATTTTTCATATACCCAGGGTTGCAATATACAAACCGCCGAATAATCGCGGTAGCGTTCAGCATAATCCAGTCCATAGCCGACTACAAAGTGATCCGGAATGGTATAGCCGGTATAGTCCGGGGTGATGGAATTCTTGCGGCGTGAAGGCTTATCCAAAAAGCAGCACAGCTTTACGCTTAAGGCCCCTCTTTTCAGCAACAGGTCTCTGATATACCGCAGGGTCAATCCAGTATCGATGATATCCTCCACTACCAAAACGTGCTTCCCTTCCACCGACGAATCCAGATCTTTCAGGATGCGCACCTCGCCGGAAGACTCGCTGGAGGTGCCGTAGCTGGAAACACTCATGAAATCCAGCTGCAGGTTGACCCCTTCTATCTCCCTTACCAAATCAGCCATAAAAATAAAAGCGCCTTTTAATATACCCAAGACCAGCAGGTCGCCCCCGGCGTAATCCTCGCTGATCTGCCGGGCCAGTTCTGCCACCCGGGCTGCAATCTGCTCTTTGGTATAGAGTATTTCGACTTCATTCAAATTCATTATGCCTGTCCCCCCCTTATGACTGGATTATAGCAATTATATAAGCAGAGGTGCAATTTTGTTTGCATCCTGCCATTTAGCAAGCGGGTTTTGATAAATACGCCCAACCGGCCAATAAAAAAAGGGGCTCTGCTAAGCCCCTTAAAAACCCATCTTAGCTGCCCACAGGCGGCTTTATTTCGATCTTTTCATCGAAGTCGTAAAACTGAACCTGCAAGTGTAAAGTGGTGTTTTCGTTTTGTTGGTTTTTTGCTTTCAGAGTCGCCTTTTTGATGAGATTGTTGCGGTAATCAAGCCAGAACTGGTAGTCATACTCCTTCCACATGCTTTCCAAAAGCTGGCTTTCCACCGTAGGTTGACAACTGACAACCAGGCAATCCGTACCATCAACCTTTTCGAATCCGATTTTCTGTACTTCACCGAGTGATTTCAACCTGAAATTGGAGAGGGGATTCAGCTCCGATATTAATAACTCCTCACAATTGTTGGTATCACTGTCGATCACCAGCCACTTGCTGGCAAAAGAATCATAGTTGTAGATAGTACGGTCAATATAATAAATATCTACAGGTGTGTTAACCATCTCCCCCTTTATATGCGTATTTCCTGCGGCTTTTTCGCCTTGAACCTGACTTATCACCTCCTCTCGCTGTTCTACCGTAAAGCCTGACTTTAAATCGTAGCGATATTGAGTCAGGCCGGCCATGTTATCACAGGCTGCCTGCAACTCCTCAGCAGGCACAAGTTTATATCTGACATAATGTTCATGTATGGTTTTCGCGGAAAGGACCCCCGCTATGCTGAGCAAGACGAGAACTGAAAGCAGAATAATCCAGAAGCGTTTGATATACTCCACCCCAATTTCTATGGCAGGCCTGAAGGCAACATACCCAAACTCACGAGTAATATCACGAGTAATATATTGTATTAAGCCCTGAAGTCATATATGCCATTTTGCAGCTAACAGTTAATTACAGTTTGAGGAAGGCTACTGCCTATTTGATGCAATTTTCGATTATTCAATATACTGTATACTGGCTGAAACCTCTTTAATGAATCTTCACTATCTGCTATAATTTGCACGTTGATTATAAGTAAGCCAAAGGAGGCTGCACGGTGTTTAAGAGCTACGAAGAGGTAATGAGTTATTGCACGGAAAACGGCATCAAGATGATTGATTTTAAGATGATTGATCTGAATGGACGCTGGCGGCACCTGGGGATTCCTGTTGGCCGCTTCACGCCTGACACGCTCATACATGGGATAGGGTTTGACGGCTCCAATTACGGTTTCGCTCCTGTAGAAAACAGCGACATGGTCTTTATCCCGGATATCTCCACCGCAGTGTTCGATCCCTTCACTGAGGTCCCAACACTGAGCATGATAGGAGATATTTTTGTTATTGCCCATCCGGAAAACTACCGCTTTGACCAGGACCCCCGGGCTATTGCTTATAAGGCTGAAGAGTATATGGCCTCTACCGGGATAGCTGACGAGATGCGCATAGGTCCTGAATTCGAATTCTTTGTTTTTGATAATGTCACCTATGAATGCCACCCTCAACGGGCTGGATTTACTATAGATGCACAGCAGGCCATCTGGAACAGCGGCAACCAGAAATGTGAGAATCTCGGCTATAAGATTCCCCACAAAGGAGGCTACCATATAACCCCGCCACAGGACGTACTGTATGATTTGCGAGCGCGCATGTGCCTGTTGATGGAAGAGAACAATATCCCCGTCAAGTACCATCACCATGAGGTGGCCGGTCCCGGGCAAATAGAAATCGAGGTAGAATTTGGCGGCATGCGGGAAATGGCTGACAAGACCATGCTGGCCAAATACCTCATAAAGAACCTGGCCTTTAAGGAAGGCAAAACGGCCACTTTCATGCCCAAGCCCCTTTTTGGTGAGGCCGGCAGCGGGCTGCATGTACATATACACCTGTTTAAAAAAGGCAAACCGATTTTTTATGACAAAAACGGGTATTCCGGTTTGAGCAAAGAGGCCATGTACTTTATAGGCGGGCTGCTCAAACATGCTCCGTCCGTTTTGGCCTTTACCAACCCCAGTACCAATTCCTACAAACGCCTGGTACCTGGTTATGAAGCCCCGGTAAGCATATGTTTTGCCACCTCTAACCGCAGTGCAGTCATCCGCATACCCGCCTATGCCAAAGCCCCGGAACATAAACGCTTCGAGTTCCGCTCTTCTGACGCTACCTGCAATCCCTATCTGGCTTTTTCGGCTATGCTGATGGCTGGTATTGACGGCATCAGGAATAAGATCGATCCGGTAAAAGAGGGATTTGGGCCTTATGATGTAAACCTTTATACGCTTTCCCCTGAAGAGCAGGCCAAAATAAAAAGCCTGCCCAGGAACCTCGATGAAGCCTTAGACGCCCTGGAAAAAGATCATGCTTTCCTGCTCGAAGGCGGGGTTTTCCCCAAGCACCTGATCGAAGTCTGGATAGCAAACAAACGCAAAGAATCCCGGAGGGTTAATGACATTCCCCATCCGCTGGAATTTGAGATGTATTACGATTTATAAAAGCAAGCCAATAGGGACGGTGTTGACAATCCGGTAACACCGTCCCTATTTTTTATCCATCACTGTCCTGCTAAAATGTAGTAGGCCCTGTTTTTGCCGGCCAAGATAGTAAAAGGTTAATGAGTTTGAAGCAAGGCGAATATAATTAATCAAATGTTCGAATGGAGGTATCACATATGGCGGTACAACCCCAATATGTTACAGGAGTTGCCGAGATGCTGACCCAATTGCCCCTGGGGGCTTTTTTGACAGTCAAGTCCGGTGATAGAGTAAATACCATGACAATTGGATGGGGCACGATCGGGTTTATGTGGGGAAAACCGATAATGACGGTTATGGTCAGGTATTCGCGCCATACCCATCAATTGATCAAAGACGCCCCCGATTTTTCGGTAAGTGTTCCCTTAAAAGGCCATCTCAAAACAGCCCTGGCCGGTGCCGGGACCAAATCAGGGCGTGACATAAATAAATTCGAGGCTTTCAGCCTGACCGCCAAGCCGGCCCGAGTCATTGCCAGCCCGGTTATCGATAACTGTGGTCTGATCTATGAGTGCCGGGTGGTTTATAAACACCCCATGGACCCCAGCGCTTTTGACCCCATCCTGGACAGTAAATTTTACAAAGACAAAGATTACCATGTACTATACTATGGCGAGATTGTGGCTCATTATAACAACCGCCCCTAAAATAAGTGTGGTGCCAGGCACCACACTTATTCATAGGGGTACTTTTTCAGTGGTCTCGGACGCTCTCCCTGTGTCATCGAGAGCGTCCCCTTGTGTCATCTGGCATTGCTTAATTATCTGGTTCGGAAGCCGAACCAGTCCCGGGCTCTCCGGGTTCGGGTTCTGGGGATTCACCACCCGCTTTGTTATCCTGAGTCGGGGCTTCTGGACTTTCGGGAGCTTCGTCACCGGGCTGGTTCGTATCTTTTTCATCCTCTTCATCCTCAGGGCCTGCTGTCTTATCGGGATTATCCTTGTTCTCACCCTCCGGTGGGTTCTCATTGTCGCCATCCTGCCCCCGGTTTAAAACTTCCTCTTCCTCTTCCGCCGGTTTATTGACCTCAGGCAGCCCAGCCTCTTCCAGCTCCTTTTCCGCCTCCGGGGTCTTAAGCACCGGGGCTTCTCCTTCAGCAGGTTCTACCTTGGGCAGCTGAGCTACCCAATTGGGGGGATCTTGAATTACCTCAAAGGTTTCCCCGGCAAACAGGGCTGAAATTAGGCGTGGAGTTACCTTCTCATCAGCCTGCCAGTAACTGGCCCCGGTTTTTGGATCGGTAAATGAATAGCCAGGCAGGGTCTGGGTGACCACATTGCCGGTATTGAACTTCTGAGCCAGGTTGGCCAGGGAGGTTACTTCTGTAGCAGGCAGATTGGTCTTTACATGAGCCAACAGCTGTGGTACCAACTCCGGGAGCTTGAATATGTTTTTGGTAGTAAACATCTCCGCGATAACGGCTTTGATGAACTTCTGCTGCCGCGCGGTTCTGCCGATGTCCGCAGTCGGGCCGCCGCGGTAACGCACATAGCGCAATGCGTCCTGACCGTTCAGCACCTGCGGCCCTTTGGCCAGGTTGATCCTCAAGTTGGGATCGGGGTCATAGTGACGCATATCGGTTTCCACATCGATATGTACTCCACCCAGGGTATCGATGATTTTAACAAACCCCTGGAAGTTGGTTACTACATAGTAATCGACCCGGGTGTTGAGCAGGTCTGATACCGCCTTACAGGCGGCCTCCGGACCTTTTACGGCATTGACACTGTTGATCTTGTCGTAACGCCCTTTGCTCACCTCAATGCGGGTGTCACGCGGAATCCAGATCAACACCACTTTGCTGGCCTGTTTATCGATACAGGCCAGAATCATAGTGTCGCTTCGAGAATTGGTTTCCGCGGAACGGGCGTCCACCCCCATGAACAGGATATTTACCTGTTTGTCGCCAAACCAGGCCATCCCCGGGACATTGCTTGTTACTCCCATTCTTCCCCCCAGCAGTGACCCGATGAGGAAAAAGGCCAGGTATATCCCGACTAATGCAAACACAAATCTTATTTTTTTACTGTTTTTTGCCATAACTCTTTATTTTTCCTCGTTCTCTGTTCATTATTAATGCAGGATGAACACGCGGTCCCAACTGATCAGGCCTCGCTCGGGGCGGTTTGGAGCGGCTGTTTATGTGCATATAGAATCAATCCGGCCATAATACCTTTTCCAAAAATACCAGAAGCTCCGGGATACCCTGTCCGGTCAGAGCAGATATATAGGGTACCGAACCATTTCCCCCTTTAAACCCCGGGAGCAGGTCCACTTTGTTAAAAACCATATGGATCTGTTCCCTGCTGGCTCCCAACTCCTCCAGAACCTGGTTGACCACCTCTACCTTTTCAAAATATGCCTCGTCGGACACATCGATGACATGCAATATCACATCGGCTGCAACCGCTTCTTCCAGGGTGGAGCGGAATGCTGCGATAAGGTGAGGGGGCAGGTCTTGTATGAACCCTACCGTGTCACTGAGCAGAGCCTCACGTCCATCAGCGAACCTTATTCTCCGGGTAGTGGTATCGAGGGTCTGAAACAGGCGCTGGTCAGCTTCGGCCTGATCCTGGCCACTGTGATGGGCCTTCTGGCACAGCATATTGAACAAGCTGGATTTGCCGGCATTGGTATAGCCAACCAGTGATATGGTTTTCAGTCCCCGGCGCTGGCGCTGTTTGCGGTGCAGGCTGCGGGTCTTCTCCACTTTGGCCAATTGCCGCTTTATATCGCTGATGCGCTGCCTGATCTGCCTGCGGTCGAGCTCCAACTGCTGCTCGCCCAGACCCCTGGTGCCGATTCCGCCCCCGGTACGGCTCAACACCCGGCCCTGCCCCATCAGGCGCGGCAATTGGTATTGCAATGAGGCCAGTTCCACCTGTAATTTGCCTTCCAGCGAATGAGCCCGGCTGGAGAATATATCCAGGATCAAACCGGTGCGGTCGATGATCCGGGCAGGAACCTGCTCTTCCAAAAAGCGCAGTTGCCCAGGGCTGAGCTCGTGGTCAAAAACTACCATATCGGCACCGGTTTCTTCCACCAGATGCACCAGTTCGGCAATTTTGCCCCTGCCGATATAGCTGCGCTGGTCAGGCTTATCCCTGGACTGAACCAGGGTGCCTACAACTGTAACTCCGGCCGCCTCGACCAGTGCCTCCAATTCTCGCATAAAGCCCTCAAAATCAGACCCGTTTCTACGGCTGTGGCGCAAGCCTACCAGGATGACCCGGGGGGCTTTTTCTCCTACCTTATTTATTACTGTCGCCTCCCATATCAGCAAGCTCTTCCCAGGATTCCTGGGCTGTGGTCCACTCCTGGTAATAGCTCAACAAGGTTTTCTGGGTTTCTTCAAGTTCTTTTATATATAAGGCAGTCTGGCCCTGGTCCTGATAAATCTCAGGATCTGCCAGGATTTCAGCCAGCTCGCTCTGACGCTGTTCCAACCCCTCTATGGCCTCTTCCAGCTCAACCAGCCTGCGCTCTAACCTGCGCCTGTTGCGCTGCAGTTCTTTTTGTTGCATACGAAATTGCTGCTGAGAGCTTGCAGTAGCTGGTTGACATTGCTGGGTTGTTCCTCCCTGCTGAAACAGCTTCTCCCGATAATAGCTGTAATTGCCAGGGTAGTCAATCAAGCTGCCATTGGCAAAAACCAGGGTGCGCTCGGCGATGCGGTCGATAAAGTAGCGGTCGTGGCTCACCAGGATAATGGTGCCCTCATAGCCCTCCAGCATCTCTTCCAGGGCTTCGCGCCCCGAAATATCTAGGTGGTTGGTAGGCTCATCCAGCAGCAGCAGGTTGGCCTCAGAACAAATCAGCTTCAATATGGCCAGGCGCCCTTTTTCGCCCCCGCTGAGATCCCCTACCCGCTGGTTGACGGTTTCGCCCCGAAAGTGCATCAGGGCCAGTTTATCGCGAGCTTCCTGCAGATTGAGGTCACAGCTATAAACCATCTCTTCCAAAAGGGTGCGCTGTTCTGCCAGATTCTCATAGCCCTGCGCAAAATAACCGGGCTCAACCCCGCTTCCCAGCCTTACGGTACCCTGATCAGGGGTGACATCCGCGCTTATCAGCTTCAATAAAGTGGTCTTGCCGCAGCCATTGGGCCCAAACAAGGCCACCCGCTCCCCGCGCCGTATCAAGAGGTCCACCCCGGAGAATAAATCCTTGCCATCATAGCCTTTGCTCACCTGCTGCAGCTCGACCACCATCTCGCTGCTGGCCTGCCGGCTGTGCATTTTCCATTTATGCGGCCGCATCTCCTGAACCGGTTTTTCCACGCGCTGCAGCCGGTTTAGCTGTGACTGCCGGCCTCTGGCCTGACGGGCTTTAATGCCCGAGCGGTAGCGCTCAATATAGGCCTCGGTCTGACGGATCTGCTCCTGCTGCTTTTCATATGCCTTCAATTGGGCCTGGTCTTGAGCCTTCGCTTTTACCGTATAGGCAGAATAATTGCCTGCAAATGAACGCAGTCTGCGGTCACGCAATTCAAAAATGCGGTTGACCACCCGGTCCAGGAACCGGCGGTCATGGGATACTACCAGGACGGTTCCGGAATAGTCATTGAGGTAATCCTCCAGCCATTCCACCGCATCTATGTCCAAATGATTGGTAGGCTCATCCAGCAGCAATATGCTGGGGCTCAAGGCCAGCAAGCGCGCCAGGTCGAGCCGGGTCTTTTGCCCCCCGCTCAGCATCCCCAGCCGCAGATCGTACTGCGAAGGGTCAATGCCCAGTCCGGCCAGGATGCGCCTGGCCATGGTCTCGCAGGCATAGCCGTTGCGGTCATGGTATTCGTCCTGCAGCTGGCTGTATTGCTTGAGCAGCACATCTACATCACCGTTGCCGCTGCTGATAGCCTGCTCCAGCTCGCTCAAGCGCTGCCGGATATCCAACAGATCGCTGAAGCTCTCCATCACCACATTCCAAACCGTTTCCCCCGCATCTCTAGGGGGAAGCTGTTCCAGGTAGCCCAG
Source organism: Syntrophomonas sp. DTU019 (assembly GCA_001512785.1). Lineage (GTDB taxonomy): Bacteria > Bacillota > Syntrophomonadia > Syntrophomonadales > Syntrophomonadaceae > DTU019. The sequence goes on along the minus strand of LFSQ01000056.1, from coordinate 7,183 downwards.
CTGCTGGTGCCTGCCCAGCATAACATGGCCCTGCTCGGGTTCCAGTTGACCGCTTAAGCATTTTAACAAAGTGGTTTTGCCGCTGCCGTTGGCACCGACCAGGCCGGCCTTATCCCCGGCTTCCAAAATCATATTGATATTGTCCAGTATAGGCCTTCCAGCCAGGATTTTCCCCAGGCCGGCAGCTTGTAAAACAATCATCACATCACCTGCACGATTTTTCCTATACAAATATATCACTATTAGCCACCCCGGTCATCCTTAATACCCGCTATGTATTCCCGCTCTTATCGACTAAACCCAAGGTGGGAAGAACATACTAAACAAAATAGCCTGTGGAGGTGGAATTATGCAATCCTGGCATGGATTTAGAGGAGGCCGGTGGCGAAGGGATATCGATATCCGCGATTTCATCCAGCAGAATGTCACTCCTTATACCGGAAATGCCTCGTTTTTAAAAGGCCCCAGCGAACGCACCCGCCAATTGTGGCGCATCTGTCAACAGCTGTTACAAGAAGAGTACAAGCGCGGCGGGGTTTACGATATAGACCCTGATACCCCCATCACCATCAACAGTCACAAACCAGGCTACATTGATCGGGATTTGGAGATCATTGTAGGCCTGCAGACTGATTACCCTCTCAAAAGAGCCATTCAGGTTTTCGGCGGGCTGCGCACCAGCATCAGGGCTTGCGAAGCCTACGGTTATCAATTCAATCCGCAAATGGCGGATTTTTTGCGGGAGTACCTGCGCACCCACAACGACGGGGTTTTCTCCGCTTATACCCCGCAAATGCGCCTGGCCAGAAGAGTGGGGATAATCACCGGACTGCCTGATGCATACGGACGCGGCCGTATTATCGGTGATTACCGCCGCGTACCTTTATACGGGGTGGAGCGCCTGATAAGGGAAAAGCAGGAAGACCTGCAGAGGCTAAGCGCTGCCGCGGATATCGGCACCATTAGCCGGCGCGAGGAGCTGTTCGATCAGATACAAGCCCTGAAGGATATGCAGAAGATGGCCTTTGATTACGGCTATGATATTTCCCAGCCCGCAGGCACGGCCCAGGAAGCGGTGCAGTGGCTGTATTTTGCCTACCTGGCTGCGGTCAAGGAACAAAACGGCGCGGCCATGAGCCTGGGGCGCATCTCCACCTTTCTCGATATCTACTTAGAGCGCGACCTGGAGAGAGGGCTTATCAATGAAGAGCAGGCCCAGGAACTCATCGATCAATTGGTAATCAAGCTGCGCCTGGTGCGCCACCTCAGAACCCCGGAGTACAATCAGCTCTTTGCCGGGGATCCCAACTGGATCACTGAGGCTATTGGCGGCTGTGATGTGAACGGACGCCCCCTGGTAACCAAAACCAGCTTTCGCCTGCTGCAAACCCTGTACAACCTGGGACCCAGCCCGGAGCCCAATCTCACCATACTGTGGTCGCGACACCTGCCCCGGCCTTTCCTGGAATTCTGCTCGCAGGTCTCCATTGACACCAGCGCGCTGCAGTACGAGAATGATGATTTGATGCGGCCTTTTTACGGGGACGACTACGGCATCGCCTGTTGCGTGTCAGCTATGGCCATGGGCAAACAGACCCAGTTTTTCGGGGCTCGCTGCAACCTGGCCAAACTGCTGCTCTACGCGATAAACGGCGGTATCGACGAAATTACCAGGGAACAGGTTGGGTTGGAAATGGGGGTCTATCCGGGAGATGTCCTGGACTATGACGAGGTGATGCGCCGCTTCAAATTACAGATGCAATGGCTGGCGGAATTGTATGTCAACACCATGAACACCATCCATTTTATGCATGACCGCTATTCCTATGAACGGGTACAGATGGCCCTGCACGATACCCAGATACATTATTTTATGTCTTTTGGCATTGCCGGCTTGTCGGTGGTGGCCGATTCATTGAGCGCCATTCGCTATGCCCGGGTTAAACCAGTACGCAACGCCCAGGGGCTTATAGTGGACTTTATTACCGAAGGGGATTTTCCCAAATACGGCAATGATGATGACCAGGTAGACAGCATCGCGGTAAATCTGGTCAAGGACTTCACCCGCTATTTAAAACAGTACCCCACCTACCGCCAGGCAGAGCACACCCTTTCCATTTTGACCATCACTTCCAACGTCATGTACGGCAAACATACCGGCTCAACCCCGGATGGCCGCAAAAAGGGCGAGCCTTTAGCCCCGGGGGCCAATCCCCTGCACGGGCGCGAAGAGCGTGGAGCCATAGCGGCATGCAATTCAGTAGCCAAACTGCCCTATGATTACGCCCGCGATGGCATATCATTTACCTTTTCTATCGTCCCTTCAGCTTTAGGGCGCAGCCGGGATGAGCAGGTCAACAATCTGCTGGCCTTGCTGCACGGCTATTTCGGCCAGGGCGGGCATCATATCAATGTAAATGTGCTGCGGGTCGAAACCCTGCAAGAAGCCATGGAGCACCCCGAACGCTATCCGGATCTGACTATCCGCGTTTCCGGTTATGCGGTGCATTTTATCAAACTGACCCGCGAGCAGCAGGAAGAGATCGTCGCCCGCACCTTTTACGGGCACATGTAGATGACAGGCTTAAATCCAGGGAGGCATCATGCGAGGCAGAGTCCACTCCATAGAAACCTTTTCGACGCTTGACGGGCCGGGCATCCGCATGGTGGTGTTCTTGCAGGGCTGCCACCTGCGCTGTCGCTATTGCCACAACCCCGATACCTGGAGCTACAGCCTGGCTTCAACAAGCTACTACAGCAGCGAAGAACTGATGGCGTTGGTACGGCGCGGCCTGGGTTACTACCGCAATTCGGGCGGGGGCCTGACCTTTTCCGGAGGAGAACCGCTGCTGCAGCACTGCTTTGTATGCGAGGTATTCGAGCGCTGCCACCAAGAGGGCATTCATACCGCTCTGGATACCGCACTGTATGTCCCTCCCAGCCGGGTACAGGCAGTACTGCCCTTTACCGACCTCTTCATAGCCGATATCAAACACATCGACAGCGCCAAGAGCCGCTGGCTGACCGGACAGAGCAATGATTTGAACCTGGCCAACATTAGGTCCATTAATGCCGCTGGGACCCAGCTCTGGATCCGCTATGTAGTCGTGCCCGGGTATACCGACGCGGAAAGGGATATCACGGCTCTGGCCGAATTCCTGGCCCCGTTAAGCGAAGTCAAAAGGATCGAGCTCCTGGCCTATCATACCCTGGGGGTGCACAAGTGGGAACTGCTCGGCCTGGACTACGATTTGCACGCGGTTGAGCCGCCCCAGGCCGATGAAATGCAGCGCCTGCAGGAGATAGTCCAGCAAATCACCGGCAAACCGGTTTATGTCTCCTGATTCCCTGTTTAAGCGGCCCAATACCGATTTGATTATGGCAGGAGGGTGGTATTATTTCTAAATCTTTTTCGCAGTCTATTAGTGAAAGGAGGTCGCAAGGATGGCCAAAAAACGCAAGAAGGATAAGGCTACGGAACAGGTCGCCTTCACCACACCGGGAAGCGAGAATGCAATGCCATCTGAAGAAAAGAAATCCGGGAAAAAATCCAAGCGTTCCTGAGGCTATGTCACAGGAACGGGTTGTAGAGAACCTTTGAAACTTAAACAGGTTGTTGCTGAGACGGTTGTGATGAATTGGAAAAGGGATATTAAAGTCCAGCAGCCGGGCCGGAGGGTCTGGCTGTTTTATGCCAGGGGAGGTCGTTGACTATGTTATGTCATGGGGGCGGAAGTGCCGATGATCTTCATCTTTATGAGTATATGACCAGGGTACAAAAACCGGTAAGCCGACTGCTTTGATTCCGAACCCAACCTCATTTTGGGCACTTTACATTGAGCCGAGTAAATCTTATAATGTATGAGATATTGAAAGGTCTGCTGCTAAGACCTATATACCAATTGATGTGGGGGCGTAGCTCAGTGGGAGAGCACCTCGTTCGCAACGAGGGGGTCAGGGGTTCGAATCCCCTCGTCTCCACCATTGTGACAAGGAGACGGTTCTCTTGTCAGGAAACGAAAGGTTCTTGGGAAGGGTCGATTCATCAGCGGTTACACTCGCCTCTGGCTCTCCATTTATGACGGCTTCTATGCTTTCTCTGACATGGCGTTTGTATGGAACCAGCATATCTGGAAGTTCGTGATGAATCCGCTTACACTCAACGCATCTTAACCTGCGAATGCTGAGGATCACCTTCTCACCCAGACTATCGATACAGCTCCTTTTACGTCTGCTTATCTCTTTTAGAATTTCACTGCAACACGGGCAAGCAATCTGCTCCAAGCTCCTAACAAAAAACACCCGTTAAAGGGTTTTCTATCAGCTCATATTTTGATACAATAACCATACTTATGGTGTGGACGTCTCTGGTGCTTCTGTTGGTAGCTTAAGCACATTAAAACAGAGGCGTCTTTCCTTTCCTAAGATATGGTCATTATATCCGGCAATTCTCGGTCAGGCAATCCCGTCAGCTTTCGGACATTTTAGGTTGGCAAAAACAGGATTTCATTGGAAACCAGCAGTTTATATATGTAGAACATATTATGGATGGCGAGCAGTATACCAATGGGCTGAAAACTACAATAGCCGAATACGGGGGCGAGAAACGCTCTTTTGAGGTATATACGAATCATGAAACAAAGGCCAACCTAAGTGCCGGCGTATATATTGCGGATAGAACAGCATATCAATTTTCTGGCCGAAGGATATAAACAATATGTGGAGTATTGGAATGATAAACTGGGAACTTAACAATTCCATTTTCAAAAGTGCATTTCCCTTTTGCGAATTTGAGAGGAATGATCTATGAGCGTAATCAGCACCGAAAAAAATTTTGCCCTAGTTGCATGGAGGAACATGAAGTAAAAAGAGTAGAAGTACAGGAAGAAACATTTTTGAAGGTGTTAGGGTAACAAAGGGCACTATCACCGAAATCGAAACAAATATTTAAAAGAATGGCATTAAAATCCTGACTGGTATCAAAACGAGCACAAGGAATAATGCGAGAACAATCATCAATAAAGGCGAACAAATAGGTGATATCAAAGGGCGAGGGAAGCGCGTTTATTTATTCAAGAGCTTCCGATGAAGCAGCCGGTATGGTATTATGTGTAAAATATGATTATTATGGATGTTTGATACGATGGATTCGCAATTGGAAGACAATTTAAAAGCCTTTATTAACGAGATAGATCAGGAATATCCCATTGAGTTGGCTTATTTGTTTGGTTCCTACGCCAGGGGAACTGAGAATAGCCAGAGCGATATAGATATTGCCCTGTTATTTAAACATCAATATACGAATTATGAGGAACTACTGATTCGCGGGCAGATTATAGATAAAGGGATGAGTGTTTTTTCCCGACCGGTCGATGTGGTATCCCTTAACAGTGCTCCGCCTTTATTGAAATATGAAGTGGTTGTTAACAGTGTGATCTTGAAGGATAGTGAATTAAGAAGCTCTTTTGAGTCTTTGGCGATTAGGGAGTATTTTGATTTTCAGTACTACAGCCGCATTTATAATGAAGCGGTAATTGGCCGCATCCGCGATGATGACTATTTTATAAAGAAGGTAGAATAATGGTAAATAAAGACTTGTTAGTCACCAGGCTGGACAAATTAAAAGGATATGTGGATTTTTTAGAATCGGTGAAAACCCATGACCAGGACAGGTTTGTAAAAGACCCCTATATTCATGGAGCCGGCGAACGGTTTCTCCACTTGGCAATTGAATCTGTAATAGATATTTCCAATCATATTATTTCTGATCTGCGCTATCGGAAACCTGAGAGTAATCGAGATATTTTTGCCGTTCTATACGAAAATGAGGTTATTCCTTTTGATCTGAAGGATAGTCTAAGTAATATGGCATCTTTTAGAAACATTCTTGTACATGACTACATTAAATTAGACCGCGCTTTGGTCTACGGTTTTATTAAAAATCATTTGGATGACTTTAGGGTCTTTGCTCGAATAATCAGCGACTTGTTATAAATTAGAGCATGAGATGGGGACGGCGTTACCGTCACTCTGTTGTCATAGCTGAAAAGGTAATGCAGAATGGTTCTAGTATCAAAGGCTCAAAGAATCCGGTGGCGGTTCTGGGGTATGCAAATGACCGAAGATATTTGATAATGACCTGGAAGTGTAAACGTGACAGATGGGCAGAGCGGACGGTTCCCATCTTTCATTGAAAGGATTGTAAATTACGGTAATGTATAAATTGGTAGATTACATCATTTCTCTAACCAATCTTTATGGACTGGTTCATAAGGATAAAGTGCTGGAAATATTTAACCTGCAAAATGAAGAAAAAATCGATATTGAAGCCCTCAATAGCATCATGCGCAATTCGCCAGCGGATTTAGCAAAGAATTTTGTAGAGATCAACGGTGATTATTTTGTCCATGACACTATCATTGAATTTGATGAATTTGATGAGCAGCTAAAGCAGCGCAAAGGCAAGCCATTTTATATACCACCTCAGGACGAACTTCTAAAATATAAAGATGATGCTTACTTTGAAGTGAGCGAGCAGTACAAGAGATTGCTGAGTTATTTAACTGAGAATATCTTTGATGGCGATGAATTAGCTGCTGAGATGCTTTGTGAGGATATTCAAAGCATATGCCAGTTTGGTTTTTCAATACAGGAAATTATCGATGAGTTTAATATCAGAGGGGTGGATTTTAAGAGCGAAAAGCAGTTCAACAAGGTTATACAGTTGATCGTTGATCTGGCCAATAACACTAGAATATGGGAAAACAACGGCCATACACCCAAGGAGATTTTTGAGAAATATGAAAAGCCGTACTTAAGACCACTTCCAGATAAACCCTTTAGTCTTCGCAGGGCTGATATTTTCGATTTTCAGACCGGAAAGAAAGTCGGTAGAAACGACCCATGCCCGTGTGGCAGCGGAAAAAAATATAAGAAGTGCTGCTTGGGGAAAGAAGATTTAGATTAATATACATGGTTGGCAGCGGTAGAAAACGGGTGCGGTCTTCTGCAAACAGGTCTGCGATCAAGGTCTCTTTTTTGTAGTGGGGGCGGTTCATGTCCTCGTCACACCGTTCAAGCAGCCGCTGGTTGAAAGTCCTTAGGTCATCAAACCGGGGTACGGGTACCAGCAGGTTTCTTCGGAGATATCCCACTTTGTTTTCTACATTACCTTTTTCGTTGC
>LFSQ01000045.1 GCA_001512785.1 Syntrophomonas sp. DTU019 | reverse complement strand
AGGACCTATGGTTATTTATGCTGATATTTATTATAGATAGAAGAGACCGCCAGCCGTTACAGCAGCCTGCCAATATAATCCATTTATAACGCTTCTGTAATCTGCCTGTAACACCTACAGTGATATAAATGAAATTGGTAAGAAATACTTGCCAATATTATTCCTGGGAGGGCTGACAATTGTCAGTCGATAAAGTAAAACGCCCCGCTGAATTCATTATCAATGTCTCCTTAAGCAGCAGCAACGACCTGCAGGGTCACCTGGAGTTCGTGCCCAGCGGAGAGACGTGCAGGTTCAGCAGCGTTATGGACATGATGAGACTGATGCAGGCCAAGATGGATGAGTACGGTATTCCTCAATCCACTACGATTATGCGTACCTGGAATGAGGAGGCCCACCAGGGGAAATGAGGGGATCAGATGCAGCCTCATGAAAGCCAAAAACCCAGCCCCGGAGCCAATTTCCTGATTCAAGTCCAGTACCGCCACAACAGCAGCTGGCAGGGCCGCATAGTGTGGCTGGACACCAAGAAAAGCATGGTGTTTCGCAGTTTTATGGAACTGGTCATGTTAATGCAGGAAGATCTGGGACAAGCAAGCTGCATCGATCAGCTGAATGCCTGGGAGAAGCGCAAAGATGTTTTATAACATCTGCGGGCAGATCTCAGGACAACTAATGGGAGGTGGTGTAAAAAATAGGCGAACACAGGTTGAATCTTATTATTGTTTCACCGACACTTAGCGTGACTGCTCAAGAAGTCATACCCGGAAATCAAAAAGGGGTATTATGGCCAACGAAAATTGGCTAATAATCTCAAGAAAGGAGTGAGGGCATGAAACTAAGACACAGAAATAGAAAAATGCTGGTTATGTTAGTTACAGCATTGTTTTTCTTCAGCCTATTTCCGGGTTATGGTTTCGCCGTGGAACCCCTTGATTCACCTGAACAAATCGAAGCAACATCCGATACACCAGGAACCCAGCCAGGACAGGGCGGGCCAGATGGAATCACTGGAGGCGATCCTCAGGGAGACCCAGGAGAGAACCAAGGGAATCCTGATGACGATCCTCAGGAAGACCCCGGAGAGAACCAAGGGAATCCTGATGACGATCCTCAGGAAGACCCCGGAGACAATCAAGGAACTCTTGGTGATGATCCTCAGGAAGATCCTGGAGACAACTCAGGAACCCCTGACAAAAATCCCCAGGAATACCCCGGAGATAACCCGGTAACCCCTGGTGAAGATCCTCAGGGAGCCCCTGCAGACAATCCAGGAGATAATCCTGAAGGAACCCCGGGTGACGGACAGGAAGAGCAGCTCACGCAGCAGATGCCAGTGATACCCGAAAAAGTGACCCTGACCATCAACCATGTATTGGTATGGGACGATGGCAGTGAAGAACTGTTGGGAACTTCCACTCTCCAAGACCAAAACCTGGGAGACACGGTGAATGGCAGGGATTATCAACTCCAGGGGGAAGCAGTCTCCTTCTTGCGCAGTATACCAGAAGTACTGGTACTGGGTACGCAGGATAATGTCATCACCCTGTTATATGCTCCCGTAATACCAGTCGAAAAGGTTAGCTTGACCATCAATCATAAGGTGGTTTTAGAGGATGGTAGTGAAAAGCTGTTTGAAACCACAACTCTCCAGGACTTAAACCCGGGAGACACGGTAAAAGGCAGCGATTACCAACTTCAGGAAGAGGGCCTTTTCTTCCTTGGCAGTGAGCCGGAAGAGTTGGTGCTGGAGAGCGGGGAGAACTTTATCACCATTTTATACTCTTTCCCAATAGTTGCACCGGAGAATCCCGACCATCTGGATGGGCCGCAGGAAATATCTGCTCCTGAGCTATATTATCCTATGGCTCCTCGAATGATGAAGGGATTCAATCTCATGAGTCTGCCAGGTCTGCAGGGCAGTGTGGACGAAAACGGCAACATCACTGACCCGGATACTCCCGGATATATTTCTTTGAATAAAGAAGAAGAAAAGGTTGAAGGTACAGATAACCAGTGGAAGATAACCTTAACCATACACGGAGTACCCAAAACCGAAACGAATGATATAGTTTTGGTAATCGACCGGTCAGGCAGCATGCGCGACGATAATAGAATGGCTGCAGCTAAGGAAGCAGCTAAAGAGTTTATAGACACTCTGCTTCCTGATGGGAACACTTATAATCGCATTGCCTTGGTATCATTCGCCGGAGATGTGATTACACATGCAGGTTTTACTGATTCAACTGGCAGGAATACCTTGTTGAGCTATTTGGATGGTGGCAACAATAGCGGCACCATAAGACCAAATGGAGGTACTTTTACCCAGGCCGGTCTAAGGCAGGCGAAAATCCTGTTGGCAGACAGCGCGGCAGACAATAAGATTATTGTACTGTTGAGCGACGGAGTACCAACCTACAGCTACAAGATTGATAACCCTGATGAATACTTGGAATTCTGGCGTGAATGGTTTTTTGTAGACCTTTTTAGAACCAATGAGTCTGTACTTGAGAATGCGTTCGTATATGACGAGACTGTAGGAAATGGGAGTGACGATCATGCGTGGTATGATTGGTTCAAGTACTACAGTCATGGCAATAGCGCTATCTCTGAGTCAAAGTTCGCTAAAGCTGCAGGACAGACCATTTATACCATTGCTCTGGAAGCTGGCAGCGAAGGCAACCGTGTACTGAATGGGATAGCCAGCCCCGGTAAAGCCTATACAGCTAGCCCTGCTGATCTAAGTGATATTTTTGACAGCATTGCTAGTTCAATTTTACCGGCGGCAACTGAAGCTACCATTACCGACCCCATGGGATATTGGTTCTCCATACCGGGAATAGATGAAACCAATTATGAATCATTAATTGAGGTAAATCATGGAACCATACAATATGATACCGAATCGGAAACTATTTTCTGGTATCTGGAGGCAATAACTACTGACCCCTATACGATGTCGTACATTGTAGAAATTGATCCGAGTGCACCCAGTGGAACACATGACACCAATGGAGATACTCCAATTCACTACACTAATATCTATGGTGATCCGGCGGAGAAACCTTTCCCCATTCCGGCGGTAACAGTAACTGGGGCTAACGCGATTTTATTCTATCATCCCAATGGCGGTGAAGGAACTATGGATCCTCGCACCGCGCCTATCGGCATGACATTCAACCTGGACCCCAATGCGTTTACCCGCGACGGATATACTTTCCAGGGTTGGAGCATAACCCAGGACGGTGCGGTAGAATATGTTGATAAAGCAGAATTCACCATGCCGGCTGGAGGAGCAACGCTTTATGCTGTATGGCAAGCCAGAACCGATATCGAATACACCGTAAACTACCTGGAGCAGGGGACTGACAAACCGCTGGC
>LFSQ01000085.1 GCA_001512785.1 Syntrophomonas sp. DTU019 | reverse complement strand
CTGTCGGGAGCGCTGCAAAAACCACTTTGCAAAAACAGGGAAATTGTTCTTGCAAAAAACACCGATGCGGATAAACAAACAAAACGATATGTACATTAGCACTGATTAACCGCATAAACAGGGATCAACCTCAACAACAAACAAGCCTGTTAAATCAGACGCTTGTCACTGAAGATAGAGATATGATAGGGGGGGACTGGGATTAAAACAAAGGATTCCTTTTATCCCATGGCTAGTTTACATAATGTTCATTATGGGAAGTTAGAGAAGATGGTCAAAAGCTTTGGAAATACCAATGTTACGGCATTTTGGATGTTCATTATAAATATAAATCCTGTGCATAAAAATACGTTGCATACGGTTTACAAGTCTTATGTTTGAATGTCAATCTCTCTTCACTGATTGAACTGCAACAGCTGACCAAATAATCGCCTGATTAGCTCCTAATTATTTGCGATTTAAGGCCTTTAAAATGTTTTTTATGAGGTTTATATCATGCGGATGTGATTAAGGCCCTTTATAAGCTGTATTCCGCTTTGATATAGCATGAATAGTCTCCTCAGTTGAGCCTGAGCACCCCCAATTAAGCTTCCGAGGTTGCGTTAAACCCAGCCCCTGATTAAGAACTTAACCCTTCCTTTATCCATAGCACCAGAACGATCTCATCGCAAAAACGACTATATTTACGCTTTTGCGATTATAATGGCAAGTCTGCTAGAATAAGGTCATGCCCAGATCCATGAAAGGAACCTTTCGCCAATGTATGTGATTTATGGTTATTGTGAATTGTTTTTGCCTTATGCCGCTAATCTTAAGGACAAGCGCATGGTGATTCGCAGTATTACTGATCGACTTAAAAAACGCATTAATATTTCAATATTGGAAATCAAGTACCAGGACTTATGGCAGCGTTCCATGTTGGGCTTTGCTGCCGTGGTAAACACTGAAACCGATCTCAACCTGGTTCGTGATGCTATGCAATCCACACTCGACCTGCACCTTCCTGAAGCCGAGATAATCGAACTGCATTCTCATATTGTTCCCATCATTTCCGAATAATCAATACTCTCCCATTATTTACCTCGACAAATAGGCAGGAATCTCCTAAATATTGTAGAAAATTGTCATTACTTACTTTTTTGTAAAAAAAGATTTGCCGAGGAAAGGAATGAGTTATTATGAAAAAAGTAAGTAGCCTGTTAAAACGTTGTTGCATTGTGTTCCTGATTACAGTATTAGCATTCTCTGGTCTTGCATTCGCAGCACCAAGTGCACAAGCAGATACCGTCAAAACAGTCACCATTGCCTCTGGCACTATATATGCGACCCCCATGTACATTCGCGACAGCGGCAAACCAGGCCCGGTTGTTATGATTGTAGGCGGTGTTCATGGTAATGAACCGGCCGGATACACAGCCGCCGCACAGGTTAAAAACTGGGACATCAAAAAAGGCAAATTGATAGTACTGCCCAAGGCCAATAAGAAGGCCGTGGAGCGGCGTACCCGTACCTACAATGGTGATTTAAACCGCGATTTCCCCCAGGGCAAAAACCAATCAGCCGATACAGCATTAGCCAGATCTATCTGGTCAGCAGTTAAGAAATATGATGTTGACTGGCTGATGGACATGCATGAGGGTTACGGCTATTGTAAACGCACCAAGTCAGTTGGCCAGAGCCTGATTTACTACCCCAATAGCACCACCCAGACCATGGCCAAAGCAATTGTTAATAATCTGAACAAGGGTATATCAACTTCTTACAAGAAGTTCAGCCTGTTCAAGTATCCGGTAAAAGGCAGTCTGGCCAGGGCAGCCGGACAGTATCTGGGGGTACATGCCTTTATCTTTGAAACCTGCGATGACCCGGCTTTGAGCACTCGCGTTAAATACCAAACCAAAGCGGCTAATACCCTGCTGTCACGCCTGGGTATGCGGTAATAAGCTCAGAGGTTGTCAAGGTCCTGCGAATATGTTGTGGTTCAATAACCCTGGCCAGGTCAGGGTTATTGATCTGCATATCTCTATACACAGGACTGCTCCGGTAGTAGAGACCGGGCGGTGCAGATGAAGAGATTATGCCGCGTATGCTGCGCTGACTGCGCGGTGTGGGTGAACTGCGGGTGGTTCGCGGCGAGTTCTGGGCAGATGATCTTCTGCCTGGTGCGGTTGTGCCTGGTGGGGATTCACCACCGTAGGTATGACTGGAACTGTTTCTCTCACCCTGGAGTTCAGCGATGGAGGCTGCCAAGTCGTCGGCTGCGATGTACTGAGCCTGTTTTTTTTTAGGCACCGCTATTTTCCAGGCCTTGCGCAGGTCAGCTTTCTCGTTCCAGGCAATGCGATTGTTGATCATCCAGGGGATTATGGAGATATCGGACGCATATTGAGCAAAAAGGTCGATGGCTTCTATTTCAGCCCAGATTAAGGGGAAAATTGCGCGAAAATATTCTTGATCACCTTTGTAAAAGGCCTGTTGGGCTTCAGCATTATTAAGGTAGTTCCCCTTGAGCTGGTAATACCGGCTTACCACTATCTTGGCCAGGCAGAGTACCGCTGTGGCTATCTCTCTGCTGACCAGCCAGCTTCCCGGGGTACGGTATTCAAACCCCCCGTGGTTTTTGTTGCGGTATTCGCTTAATTTGCCGTAGCGCCGGCGGCGTTTGACCGCGGTAGTTTGATCTTCAATAAGAAATATGGGTATGCCCAGGTAATTGTCCAGTGCACGCAGCAAACCGGCGTTTAAGGTTATATTGCTGAAATGGATATGGCCGCCGATTGAAAAGCCCGGAAATGGCTGGCTGCCTGCCACCCATTTTACATTTGCGTATGGTGCCATGCGGTTGGCATTGCGCAGGGCGTCTCTTATATTTAGGATTAAATGCTGGGGATCACGTTCCGGCCGGGGGCGGATTTCTGCAATCGGCCTTTGCTGGCGATTGGGCACACGGATGGCATCGCAGCCGACAATGCCCTCTTTGGGGAAAAACTCCGAAGCTGCTACCATCTTGCCGCTTCTGCTGTTCACCAGCATGAATTCGGGGTCAGCCCCCAGTTTAACCTCGCGCTCCTCCTGGAACAGGGTTTTCTCCATTTTCTTGGCCAGACGTTCTATATCTTTGGCGCGCAATTGTGGAGAGAGGTCGAATCCGGCTATTTTCCATTTCCTTTTACCGGTTAAAACGATTTCAACCATGACCATATCCAAGCCCAGCAGAATGGAAACCCGGCGCGCGATCTGGGCTACCTTAAGACTCTCATTCTCTTTGATGTACTTCACCCGGGCTGCTTTGCCCAGTATTTCCACGCGAATCGAAATCACTTCCAGATCGTAGACCAGGATGTGATAAATACGGTTGATGCTGTCTTCTTCCCTGTTCAAGCATTGCAGCTTATTTACCTGAAGAACCGCAAAGGCTTTTTCCTCATCCATAGCCAGAACCATGGCCTGGGTTGGATTGAGCACCCTTAAAGGGTTGGGGCCGTTTAAAACTGTTATGTCGAGGTAATCATGCCCCATGAATTTGGTTTCAACACTCTGTACAGTCAATTCTGACTGGGTCAGGCGTTCTATGAGCTGTTTGGCGGTTTCATTGGCAGCATACATGAATTGGATATTCATAGGCTAGACCTTTCTGTTAGTTTCATTTTCTGTTCCAGAGCCTTGTAAGTGCAAAAGTCGGTTAATAACTGCAGGTGTCGACGGCGAATATCCGGCTCGTCAAAATGCGATGGCTTAGAATTCACCTCCAGGATCCATACTTTACCGTCAGGATCAATGGCGATATCCATAGATACAATAGCCAGAGTAAATCCCAGTCGTTCTTCCAGCAGTGCTGGGACATGGCTGCTGATATACTCCAGTTGGTTTATGATTCCAGCCCTGACAGCCGGGTTGGGGAAAACATGCCTGATAACCGTGTTGAAATCCTCAGCCCGCCCGCCATTGGGGATATGGGTCACGAATTGTCCTTTACTGGCCACTCGCATTGCTGCTCCGGTTATAACCCATGAACCGGTGGCATCTTTTTGGAACTGAGCGCGTATGTCAAAAATTCTCCCTTTATACCTGCAGAGCTCCACCACCCGCTGCAGCAAGAAATTGTCGCTTACCTGCATTTTTTCTGTAATAGCAGTGTAAAGCTGATCAAGCGAATCATACTTGTGCCATTTGGTTGGATGGCTTGATTTGGCCAGGTAATAGCGGTTGGATTGGGCCGTTATCTTGATGATGCCTTTGCCCAGTGAGCCGTCAATCGGCTTGAGCAGAACCTGGTTGTAGCTGTTGAGCATTGCTTCCAGATTTCTGCGATTGAAAAGCATGGTATGCGGGAACAGGCCGGCAACAACCGCTGCCCCTTTGGCGGCCTGGTACACTTCCCACTTGTTTAAAAAGCGGCTGTTAAACATAAAAAGGTTGGGATCGGCTTCAAATTGGTTCAACAATGCATTTATGTCCGGCTTGTTTTCTACACTCCGTCTGCGGATGCGATTGTAGACAATATCAGGACGGGGGAAAAAGCCCCGCACCCATTTATCATCCGCATCAGTAGTCACCCCTTCGATCAGGCCGGTTCTTTTGTCAACCCCGGAAGCCCCGAACATGTAAATAAAAATCCCTCGCTTGCGGGCGAATCTGATCATTTCTTTGTTTATCTTGGTTTCAGAACGTCCTGGGCAGCCGCCGGGCTTGATGGCGCTGCTGAATATCCCCACCACCGGACCCAGGTAGAGGGAATGCCTGTCAAAATGGTAAATGCGGTAGGATCCAGCTGGTATCTTCAAACAGGCCGCAACCCGCCGGGAAACTTTAGCTAAGCCCGATTTGCCCGGTAGCATCGGGCGCGAGAATTTGACCGGACATGACTGGTTGCCGGCATATGCTGTCAAACCCTGAGTTGTTTTGCTGTCTGCGGATCTGTCAACTTCCAGTTCTGCAATATGCTTTTGCATTTTTGTGCCCCTTGCTGGTTTGTTTTCTAATCCATCATATGAATAATGGCAATATACCGTGCTTGTTGTGTCAACAAGATACCAAAAATTAAAATACCGGTACGAATGTACCGGTATAAATCGGCAAGGCGGGGATTTATCGTGAGCGAGCGGTTTTGACCCTGAGTCTTTGACCTCAATATTATCGTTATGGCACTGGGGATGACCGTAAGCGGGCGGTTTGAACCGTTCCCGCTGGCATACGGACCACGGCTTATTCATTTTTCAGATAGCAATTCCCCTGTTTAAACCATCCCATTATGCTTCAGCTAAACATTGAAGCGGAAGTGTATGATATCACCGTCAGCGACCACATAATCCTTACCCTCCAGCCGGAACAGGCCCTTTTCTTTGACAGCGCCCATGCTGCCCAGTTCATATAAGTGTTGAAAGGCCACCACCTCAGCGCGAATGAAGCCGCGTTCCATATCGGAGTGGATCTTGCCTGCGGCCTTGCGTGCCGGGCTGCCCGCCGTAATGGTCCAGGCTTTGACCTCATCCTCCCCTACGGTGAAAAACGACAGCAAGTCCAGGCTTTGATATACAGTTCTGGCCACCCTGACCAGGCCCGATTCCTGCAAACCCATCTCCTGCATAAACTCTTCGCGCTCATCTCCCTCCAGTTCGGCGATATCCCGCTCGATGCTGGCGGAAACCTCAACATAGGGAAGCTGATGGCTTTGCAGGTAGTTTATCACTGCTTCCTTGCCGGGGTAAGTCCCTTCAATAAGATGGTCTTCCCCGATATTCAGACAGATCAACATGGGCTTGATGGTCAGGAACTGATATGACAGCAGCAAATCATTTTCTTCCTCATCCAGTTCCACCGTGGACAGGGCCTGCTCATTCTCCAAGGCCTGTTGCAGTTTATGTAATAAGGCCAGCTCTTTTTCCTGAGCTTTTTTCTTCTTGCCCGCTTCGATGCGTTGGATCCTGCGCTCTACATGACCCAGATCGGCCAGGAGCAGCTCATAATGGATGGTTTCGATGTCCCTTACCGGATCGATATTCTCGCCGTGATAAGGGACATTGTCATCTGTAAAAACCCGTACCACGTGCAGCAGCGCATCAGCTCTGCGCACCGCATCCAAAAACACCGCGGCGGCCTTCTCACTCCCCGGACTCAGCCCGGGTATATCCACCAGTTCCAATTGCGCATAGGTGGTCTTTTTCGGTTTGTACAGTTGAGACAGCCAGTCCACCCGGTAATCCGGAACACGCGCCATGGCCGTGTTGGTCTTTCCGGCCGCCTGGGTTTTCACCTTGCTCTGCGTCATCAGTTCAAAGATGGTGGTTTTGCCTACCATAGGTAGTCCGATTATTCCAAGTTGCATGAGATCGTTCCCTTCCTAGGCGTGTAATTGAGGCATTATAATCACTGCTGTTTTGACCTTTGTTCAGAGTTGGTTGGTTATTCGTCTCTGTCCAAGAGAGTCCAGGATTGATGATTTAACGTACTTTGTTCAGACCTGCCTGGGTATCCCTCATAGAGGGCGTTTGGTATAGTCTACATACCCTATGATCTGCGGAGTGATGCTTAAGCACTCCGGTCCCGCTTCGGTCATGACATAGGTGCTCTCCGTACCGATAGCCCCTTCCGCGAAGACGAATTTGGGCTCCAGGGCAAAAACCATGCCCGGCATTACGGGGGTTTTCATGCCCGGGGCAAATACCGGCATTTCATCTGTTTCCAGGCCTACTCCATGACCCACAAAGCGCACCCGGTTTTCTTTATAGCCCAGAAAATGCTCTTTATACCCCAGCTCTTCAGCGATTTTCACCGCCAGCAGGTATGGCTCTTCCGCCGGAGTGCCCGGTTTTAGTATTTTCAGCATTTCTTCATTGATCATCAAGGCATCGCTAAAAGCCTGCTCCATTTTAGGAGGAAGCTGCCCAATACAGAAGACCCGGGTCTGATCGCCGCAATAGCCGTTGGCCACCCCCACATAATCGACAAAAACCACTTCATTGCGTTCCAGCGTCTTGTTGCCTGCACCCTGCGGCCAGGCCGGGGTCAACCCCGAACCGCTGACTGAACCGTCCATATAGCTGGCCATGGCGCATGAACTGCCAAAGCAGACATTGCCCAAAAAATAATCCTGGTTGAAAGCCCTCATTTTGGTATTGCCGGCCAGACCTGCCCGCCGCATGGCTGCCTCAAAGTAACTGGCCAAATCGATTTCCCGCATGCCTTCCCGCAAAACTTTCGGGATTTCGGAGAAACCGGCATCGACTATGCGCATGGCAGTTCGTATTTGTTCAATTTCAAAAGGCGATTTTATCATGCGGATCTTTTTGATCAACGGGGTGACATCAACAAAGGTGGTATTGGGAAAGTTGCGCTGATAGGCCATATAGTTGTTTACCGGCAGCACATCGAATTCCAGGCCGATTCTGCCCAGGCTGGTGTGGCCAAAGGATTGCAGTATGCCCGGCATTTCCTTGGTACCTTTCATGGGAACCACGTTTTTCAATGGCGACTCCTCTTGGCCCCGGCGCAGGCTTTTACGGATCATCAACACCGGTTCTCCTTGAGTGGGCACGAAAAGCTGCGCGTTTTGCACCGTTCCGGCCAGGTAGAACATGTCGCTGTTTAAGACGATTATCGCCCCGTCAAGCTCGCTTTCTGCCAGTTCTTGCTGGAATCTGGCAATTCTTGATTCAATCTCTTCTCTGGGTGTCAATAGCATTACTTACTCCTCCCTCCTGTTTGTAACCACTGTTAGTTTACATAATATTTATTATGTTTTCTTCTAACAGCCCTAACCCTTAAATCAGCTCCTTTGAAGCTTAACATTCCCCGCTGAACAACTGGTAATTGCCTGCTCTAACACTTTATCAACCTCCTGGAAAGCAAATCAGGGAGCGATAATCCCGTAGGCTACGGGCAAACCGCTCCCCGCTTTTGCGAATCCCATCATTTTAAAGATATCTCCCCAAAGGATACGATAAAAAAGATGCCGTTGACCAGTATTCCCAGGGCCAGGATGGCGTATCCCCCACCGGGAGAAAAGTGGTACAATCGGGCGGCATTGCTGGTATTGAAAAAGAACAGGGCAATGGCCAGCACCAGCAGCAAAATCACCAATTTGGGCGCTCCTGAACCGGGGAAGAAGATCAACAGGTAGGCTCCATAGGCCAGGAGCATCCACACATTGAGGTTCTTTAACAGTTTATAGGTAAAATCACTTTTTTCCGACTGCCCTTTAACTTCCTCAGGTAATTCATCCATATTGACAACTTCGATTTCTTTCTCCGCCTTTTGGGCGATATACTGCAGCATCCGCTCATACATTTCTGCAGGAGGAGTAAGGCCGAAAAATCCCACTTCACTTTTTATGAAAATAAAGCCATCATCCGGATAAGTTGTATACATGCGGATCGGGCCTATGCCTTTGACCAGATATATCCCCACCCTATAACCAGGCCAATCCGCGCCAATAATCGGGCAGAGGGTGGACTGCCCCTCCACTCTGATCACATTGGTAATGGCCTTCCAGGGCACAACCTTGGTATAAAAGCCCCAGCGCAGGATCAAGCCTTTATCCCCCAGTTTGTAGGAGAGATTAAACGCCCCTATTACCAACAGGGCAAACAAGCCCATGAATACATAAGCTGGTATCAGCAGCATTGTCTTAAGCACCTGATCTTCAGGATCCAGCGAATAATCGATCCCCCACAGGGCAATTGCAAATGCTGCGACCACTACTAAGATGGTAAGCCAGACCCCTATGCCTGGTTTTGCACGATATTCCATATCCCTATCTCCTTCCCCGGTTAGATCTTTTATATCCCGGGTTATTTATATTCATAAAACCCCTGACCGCTCTTTTTACCCAGATGACCGGCTCGGATCATAGTGGTAAACAACGGATGAGGGCGATATTTATTGTCATGAAACTCTTCACAGTACAGCAGCATGGCGTTGTGCAGGTTATCCAGCCCGATTATGTCTGCCAGGGTCAGCGGCCCCATTGGAAGTCCCAGACCTGCGCAAATCGCCCGGTCAATATCCTCCCGTGAGGCCAGGTTGTCGCAATAAATGTGAATGGCCTCGTTGATCAGGGACAAAACCATGCGATTGTACAAGTAGCCGGGGCTTTCCCGGTTGAGCACCACGCTGATTTTGCCGATGCGGGCACAGAACTCGCGTGTAATATCAATAGTCTCATCGGCTGTTTCCAGGCCTTTTACCAGCTCCACCAGGGGCCGTTTGGGCACCGGGTAAAAGAAATGCATCCCCAGTATTTTGTCAGGCCTGTGGGTATTAGCAGCTATCTCGGTGATAGAAAGCGTAGAGGTATTTGAAGCCAGTATGGTATGCGGAGGACAGAGGCTGTCCATCTGGGTAAAAATCTGCTTCTTAACCGCCATGTTTTCTACTACTGCTTCGATAACCAGATCGGCCTGGCCGGAGTATTCCAGATCAGTGGTACCTTCTATACGGGCTAAAGCCTCTTCCATCTGCTCACGGCTAAACTGGGCGCAATCCACCATGGCCTGCAGATTCTTTTCAATGGTGCTGATCCCGTTGTCTACCAGCCTTTTCTGGAGGTCGCGCAAAATCACGTTGTACCCGCCGGCAGCAGCCACCTGAGCGATACCAACCCCCATGATACCGGCTCCAAGTACGGTAATGGTTCTCACTCTGTACTACCCTCCCGCTTACGGATCACCAAAGCTTATTCCAATGCTCCGGGCGGCCTGTACCAGGTCCCCGTTTGGATCAACTTTGCGGATTTCTTTTATGGCTTCAACCAGGGGCACTGATTTGATCTCATTGCCCTGCAGGCTCACCATAGTGCCGTACTCGCCGCGAACGAAGGCCTCTACCGCGGCAACCCCATAGCGAGTACCCAGGATGCGGTCGAACGGGATAGGCGAGCCGCCCCTTTGCAGGTGCCCGAGCACCGTCACCCTTATTTCCACATCGCGAAGCACCTTCCCCAGGTCTTCAGCTACCTTCTCGCCAATTCCCCCCAGGCGAATGGGATCATGGCTGGTCGGAACGTAATTCTGTATTACCATTTCGCCTCCAATGGGAAAGGCCCCTTCGGCTACCACGATGATGCTGAACTTCTTGCCCTGGCGATACCTTTGCGCTATTTTCCTGCGTATGGCCTCAATAGAAAACGGGATCTCGGGGATGAGAATAACGTCGGCGCTTCCGGATATACCGGCATGCAGGGCTATCCAACCGGCGTAGCGGCCCATTACTTCCAGAATCATCACCCG
The DNA here is from genome assembly GCA_001512785.1 of Syntrophomonas sp. DTU019. Lineage (GTDB taxonomy): Bacteria > Bacillota > Syntrophomonadia > Syntrophomonadales > Syntrophomonadaceae > DTU019. The sequence goes on along the minus strand of LFSQ01000085.1, from coordinate 3,274 downwards.
ATGATGAGACTCAGCGGTAGTATGTAGGCGATCCAGTGCTTCCGAAGCCGTATTCACCGCAGTATTGAAACCGAAGGTAACATCTGTTCCCGAGAGGTCGTTATCGATGGTTTTGGGGACTCCCACCACCGAAATGCCTTTTTCATAGAACTGGTTGGCAATATTGAGGGTTCCATCCCCGCCAATAACAATCAAGCCGTCCAGGCCAAGATGCTTGAGATTGCTTATCGCCCGATCTGATTCATCGGTTTTCAGGAGGCCTTCCTGAGTGACAGTGATAAACGCAAACGGGTTGTCGCGGTTGCTGGTTCCCAGAATAGTGCCTCCGGTATGGCTGATACCGGAAACCTGGCGCAAATCCAGAGCCATATAATTGTTTTCCACCAAACCGCGGAAACCGTCCATAAAACCGATTACCTCTATGCCATACTTGATGATAGCTGATTTGGTGATAGCGCGGATAACCGCGTTCAGTCCGGGGCAATCCCCTCCTCCGGTCAATATGCCGATATGCCTTACCTTGGTCACTTAATCACGCCTCCTTTAATTGGTGAGCCAGACTGACCACAGATGCAAATTGCCCAAATCGCTCCTGTACTTTCTGTATTCTTTGCTATAATTGCATTTCCCTGTTATAATTACGGCTTTTCTGTGAGAACCAGGGATACTATCATAGGAGTCCGATTGCGAATCACATGCAGTGTAATGGTATCTCCGACCTTATGCTTTTTCAATATTTCCTGCAGCTCATCATATGAATTTACCGGGGTCTGATCGATTTGGGTGATAACATCATATTGAGTCAACCCTGCTTTGGCAGCCGGCGATCCATTCGCAACCCCGGCTATTATGATACCTTTGGCCTCTATCCCCAGCGATCGGGCGATTTCTTCCGTCACCGGCTGCAGATAGATGCCGATATAAGGCCTGATTACCTTACCCTGTTTTATCAGGTCATCCAAGACCTCGCGGACTGTATTTATGGAGATGGCAAATCCGATTCCCTGAGCCTGCGCGTTAACTGCAGTATTGATGCCCACTACCTCGCCTTTGAGATTTAACAAAGGGCCCCCGCTGTTGCCCGGATTGATGGCAGCATCGGTCTGAATCAGGTTTTTGTATACGCGGTCCTCGATCTGCATGGGCCGGCCTTTGGCGCTGACCAATCCTGCTGTAACGGTATGATCCAGCCCGTAGGGATTGCCGATGGCCACCACCCAATCCCCTACTCTAAGACTGTCCGAGTCTCCCAGTTCCAACCAGGAAAACTTCTGATTAGCGGAGATTTTAAGAACCGCCAAATCCAATTCATAGTCCTGTCCAACAACGGTTGCCGGGAATTTCTCCCCGTTGGCCAGATTTACGGTGATGCTCTCGGCATGATCAATAACATGTTGGTTGGTGACCACATAACCATCTTCGTTGATGATTACCCCAGAGCCGATACCTGTCTGTACACTCCGCTGAGGGGGGAGGCGATCGCCAAAAAAGTCGCGGAAGAACGGGTCAAAAAACGGATTGTTGGTGGTTACTCGGGTAGTGGTTTCAATATTGACTACCGCCGGACTGACCCTGCTTACCATATCGGCAATGCCGGTGGGGTCAATCAACACTGAACCCCCTCCCAGGGGGCTGGACGGCGGCGTTTGTACCTGATTCTGAGTATTGGGCTGCTCAGCCGGCGTACCCTTGAGGCTGTCAGCCAAATAGAAGCTGCCAAATCCTATGGCTGCGCCCAAAAGCAATATTAAAAAAAACTGTAGGGTTCGGTTTTGGTCCATTTTTTCACCTTTCCCACTGTCCGTTACCTGCCATACTTAATTATACTAAATATTTAACTTGTCCTGAATATATTGCTGCCAATCATCCCGGTGACAAATGGGGACGGTCTGGAGTGACCCCATAATGGTATACACTTTGGGGACGGATAAAAATGATGTTTTTTTATGTACTCAAGATACTTTTTGTTTATACATGCTTGGGGGGACACCCCCGAGCTTTTTTTGGGGTCTATGATTTATATAATAATCCATATATTCTTCAGTTATTTGTTTAACATCGTTATAATCTTTAATCTTTTTTTTCATAATATGGATTGCTTCACTTTTATAATGGCTAAAGAAACTTTCAGCACTAGCGTTATCCCAACAGTTACCTTTTCTTGACATGCTTTGTTTAACTTTTAACTCTTTTAGTAAGTCCACATAATCCTTATTCGTAAAATGTATACCTTGATCACTATGAATTATACTACCTTCTAAATTATACTTCTTAGATAGAGCTTTAATAGTGTCTAGACTTAGATTCTTATCTTGTGAATCACTTATATTCCATGCCACTGGTTCATTATTAAATAGATCAATTACTGTACATAAATAAGTCATTTTTCTTTGGGTTGGAATATAAGTAATGTCTGTTACAAATTTTTCACCTGGCTTAGAAGCCTTAAAGTTTCTGTTTAATAAATTTTCTTTAATAATAGTAGTTTCTTTGGGTTTTTTATATTTTTTTCTTACTATAGACTGTATGTTATTTTCTTGCATTATACGCAATACCTTTTTATGGTTAACGGTTAAATTGTATTTAAATTTTAATGTTTGACAGATTGTTCTATAGCCAGCTCGCTTATTAGATTTCTCATAAATATCAATTATTTTTTCCTCTATATCAGCATTTTTATTTAATGATTTATTTTTAAATTTATAATATGAAGACCTACTAACACCAGCTATTTCACATAATAACCATATAGGAAAATCAAGCTCTAAGTTCATAATAGCTCTATATTTTAATTCCCTATTTGTTATTTTTTTTTAGAAATGGCTGCAATGATTCAAGACTTTCTAGATATGCAACCTTTGCCTTAAGAATCTCTATTTCTTCTTCATATTGCTTTTCTCTAGGAGTTCTATCATCTTTACGTGTAATAGACTCTTTTGACCTACCAGTAGCTTTATTTGGTTTAGTTGCATCTGGTGGTAATAATCCTTTTTTCTTTAGTTGATCTTCCCATCTGTTAATATAATTTTTAGAAGGAAGATTGTACTTTGTAGCTATTGCTCTAACTCCAAGAGTGCTATCGTAATAATCGTTTACTACTAATAATTTAAACTCATCAGAATACTTTCTTTGCAATAGTCTAACCCCCTTAATTAAAGTATAATTTAGTGTCCCTATTTTGTATACTTTTTGGGGGTCAGACCAGTTCAACCTTGTTGTAACCTTCGATATCAATAGCTTCTTCCGTTACCTGGCTGCCAAAGGTCTGGTTCTC